>NZ_JAWRYM010000013.1:0-152723 GCF_046534555.1 Bacillus sp. SIMBA_074
CCCCTCCAAGTAATAGTGTAACATCCATGTGTGTATATGGTCTTTTTTACACTGTCTACCTAAAGGGGATAATATCAAGTGGTAGTCTCTTTTTGTGTTAAAAGAGAAATGTAAAAAGAAACATAATTTTTATATCATTTTGTAATTCACTTTATTATAATAAAGGTATAGTTCTTGATAAAGAACAAGTTGTTCGATAGGAGAGATTAAAATGCTGAAGACACCTCGCAAATTCAAAAAGATGCTTATATTGCCATGTTTGTGCTCTATTACTTTTTATTTAGGTTCTCAAATGATGACTTATACAGAGGCAGCTTTCATTCATGAGACGAAAGTGCAGGCTACTATTTCTACAGCAAGTATTTTTCCAAAAACAGTTGATCAGTTGACAGAACAAGCTAAGCAACATAAGGAAGTAATTTTGCATGAGTATGAAGAGATGAAATCGAAAGTAACTTTCACTTCCACTCAAGAATTAGAACAGGCGCTTGTTACGTGGAAGCAAGGACGTGAGAAAATTGTTACTGAGAGGGAACTGTTACAAAAGGTATATGCATCAATAGAAAATCCTTATAACAAAGTGAAAGAAGAGTTAAAGGGAAATAAAAGTGAATCTAATAAGCAAGTATTCTCGTATGTGAATGCTGGTTTTCATATAGTTAAAGAGCACTGTGAGTATGTTGATAAAGAGGTTAATTTACAGGTGATTGATAAACAAATTCAAGCTTTTGAAAAATTATTAGTAGATGAAACAGCAAAGCAAGTGAGTGAGGCTGAGAAGCAAAAGAAATTAGAAGAGAGTAAGAAGCAAGAAGAAGCGAAAAAGCTAGAAGAGAGCAAGAAACAAGAAGAGGCGAAAAAGTTAGAAGAGAGTAAGAAGCAAGAAGAAGCGAAAAAGCTAGAAGAGAGCAAGAAACAAGAAGAGGCGAAAAAGCTAGAAGAGAGTAAGAAACAAGAAGAGGCGAAAAAACTAGAAGAGAGTAAGAAGCAAGAAGAAAAGAAGGAATAGTAAGTAAAATACAGCAGCATTTCGGAAGGAATAAATACAATGATAAGACAAATAGGTGAGAGAGCCCTACGACTCATCTATTTGCTTTGTTTTTCTTATTTCACTATTCGTGGGTATAAGGTCTTCACCTAAAAATTTAACGAATGCGAGGAAGTTAGTTGGCAGCCCACCGCTTGGTGAAGGTTAATGATTAGTGGGGATGGACAGAAAAACACTGATTAAAGTTTCACTTTATTTCTCAATACTTTTCTGAAAAAAAAGGAAAAAATGTTGAGAAATAAAAATAATCAAAATATATATTGTATTTATATAGTCTTGTTCGTTATAATGAACTTAAGGTTTTAAAAAAAGAACAAATATTAGCTAAGCTAATATAGTTTTAGTTACACCTCTTATTTTGAAATAAGAGATAAAAATACAAAAAACAGCTAGGGGGAATTGATTGTGAGTCTGAAAAAGAAATTAGGTATGGGAGTTGCATCAGCAGCATTGGGGTTATCTTTAATTGGTGGAGGAACATTCGCTTACTTTAGCGATAAAGAAGTATCAAACAATACATTTGCAGCTGGGACGTTAGATCTTACATTAAACCCTAAAACGCTTGTAGATATTAAAGATTTAAAACCAGGGGATTCTGTTAAGAAAGAGTTCTTATTAAAGAACGACGGTACTTTAGCAATTAAAGATGTTAAATTAGCGACAAAGTACAGCATTACAGATGCAAAAGGTGATAATGCTGGTGAAGATTTTGGTAAGCACATTAAAGTAAAATTCCTTTGGAACTGGGATAAACAAAGTGAGCCTGTATATGAAACAACTTTAGCGGATTTACAAAATGCTGATCCAGATCTTTTAGCTAAAGACATCTTTGCTCCTGAGTGGGGAGAAAAGGGTGGCTTAGAAGCTGGAACAGAAGACTATCTATGGGTACAATTTGTATTCGAAGATGATGGTAAAGATCAAAACAAATTCCAAGGCGATTCATTGAACTTAGAATGGACATTCAATGCTAACCAAACAGATGGCGAAGAAAAATAATAAATAAAAAAAGCGGGGATTTCCCCGCTTTTTTTTATAAAGAAAAAAAGAAGTGCCCGTTTTAAGCACTCTTTCATATGTATTATTGTTGATTTTTCTTCCATTGTGTAAATTCGAGAAATTCACGAAACTGTTCTTTTGAGACACCAGAGCTCATCGCATCTTTAACGAGCTGTGTCCATTCGGAGTCTAGATGACTTTCCGTTGTTGTTTCATCGTGAAGTAAAGTATCAACTGGAATTTGTAGAACAGCTGCAATTTTTTCAAGAAACTGAATAGAAGGGTTTTTTTGTAAATTCCGTTCTATAGAACTAATGTAAGATTTAGCGACACCAGCTTTTTCGGCGAGTTCTGTTAATGAAATGCCTTTTTGTAAACGAAGGCGTTTTATACGTTCTCCTATCATATTTGCGCACCTTTCTATCAATATGTAGTCGTCTTATGATGTGATTATTATAACATAAACTTCGTTAAAAAGAACGAGGCTATTGAGCCTGGCTCGTATGCTTCATACGTTGAAAAAAGTGTTCAATATCTTGCAGGGCAATGCCAGCATCTAGAGCTTCAAGTATTAAATCAATCCATTCTTGATCTAGTGAGTCAGCCTTATCTTTGTACAAATGTAATTCCTCCCTAATTAGTGGTCATAATTGCTGCTACAGAATATATGATAATGCAATCGGATTTTGTATTTTATATAGTGAATTATCAAATATTTTGTAGATGAAACAAAGATAAAATCCCCATTAAATTCCCTCTATGGCGATTATAAAGTTTCTGACAAATATTTTCAATATTTTCTGAAAACATTGTTGAATTGTGATATATTCGTATACTAACTATGAAATTTTTACAAATATATTAAAAAAATTACATAATATAACTAAATATTGAAAATATATTGAATTTTTAATAATATAGAGTATGTAATACATATTTTATATTAGGGGAGGCAATAAGGGATGAAAAAGAAACCATTTAAAGTGTTATCATCAATTGCTTTGACAGCTGTTCTAGGCTTGTCGTTTGGTGCTGGAAGCCAGTCTGTATATGCTGAAACACCGGAGAACAAGACAGCTACAAGCCCAGTTGATGATCACTTAATCCCAGAAGAGAGATTAGCAAATGCGCTAAAAAAACGTGGGGTAATTGATTCATCTGCTTCAGGGACAGAAACAAAGAAAGCTGTCGAAAAGTATGTAGAGAAAAAGAAGGGTGAAAATCCTGGGAAAGAAGCGGCAAGTGGGGACCAACTTACGAAAGATGCATCTGACTTTTTAAAGAAAGTGAAAGATGCAAAGGCAGATACGAAAGAAAAATCAGAGCAGCCAGCAAACGGGACTACAGCAGGAACAGGTCCAGTTAGAGGAGGCTTAAATGGGAAAGTACCAACTTCACCTGCTAAGCAAAAAGAGTATAACGGTGAAGTTCGTAAAGATAAAGTACTTGTTTTACTTGTAGAGTACGCTGATTTCAAGCATAACAATATTGATAAAGAGCCTGGCTACATGTATTCTAACGATTTTAACAAAGAACATTATGAAAAAATGTTATTCGGTAATGAGCCATTCGCGTTAGAGGATGGAAGCAAAATCGAAACGTTTAAACAATATTACGAAGAGCAATCAGGTGGTAGTTACACAGTGGACGGAACAGTCACAAAATGGTTAACAGTTCCAGGTAAAGCTGCTGATTACGGTGCAGATGCTGGTACAGGTCATGATAATAAAGGACCAAAAGGACCACGTGATCTAGTAAAAGATGCATTAAAAGCGGCTGTAGATAGCGGACTTGATTTATCACAGTTTGATCAGTTCGATCAATATGATGTAAATGGTGATGGGAATCAAAATCAACCGGACGGTTTAATCGATCACTTAATGATTATTCATGCGGGTGTTGGACAAGAAGCTGGCGGTGGTAAATTAGGTGATGATGCAATTTGGTCACATCGCTGGACAGTTGGACCAAAACCATTCGCAATTGAAGGTACACAAGCGAAAGTTCCATATTGGGGCGGAAATATGGCAGCATTCGACTACACAATTGAACCAGAAGATGGCGCGGTTGGTGTATTCGCACATGAATATGGCCATGATTTAGGTCTTCCAGATGAGTATGATACACAGTATAGCGGTGATGGTGAACCGGTTGAAGCTTGGTCTATTATGAGTGGCGGAAGCTGGGCTGGTAAAATCGCAGGAACAACGCCAACGAGTTTATCACCACAAAATAAAGAGTTTTTCCAAAAAACAATCGGTGGTAACTGGGCGAATATCGTAGAAGTAGATTATGAGAAATTAAATAAAGGTATCGGTCTTGCAACATACTTAGACCAAAGTGTTACGAAGTCAGATCGTCCAGGTCTGATTCGTGTTAACTTACCAGATAAAGATGTAAAAGGAATTCAGCCTGCATTTGGTAAACAGTATTACTACAGCACAAAAGGTGATGACCTTCATACAACGATGGAAACGCCACTATTCGATTTAACGAAAGCAACGACTGCAAAATTCGATTATAAGTCATTGTATGAAATCGAAGCAGAGTACGATTTCCTTGAAGTACACGCTGTAACAGAAGATGGACAAAAAACGTTGATTGAAAGAATTGGTGAGAAAGCAAATAGTGGAAATGCAGCTACGACAAATGGAAAATGGGTTGATAAATCATATGATTTAAGTCAATTCAAAGGTAAGAAAGTGAAACTAGTATTTGAATATATTACAGACGGTGGATTGGCGTTAAATGGATTTACACTTGATAATGCGTCACTAACTGTAGATGGAAATGTTGCATTCTCTGATGATGCAGAAGGTACACCACAATTCAAATTGGACGGTTTCGTTGTATCTAACGGAACAGAGAAGAAAAAACATAACTACTATGTTGAGTGGAGAAACTATGCGGGTTCAGATAACGCATTGAAATTTGCTCGCGGTCCAGTATATAACACTGGTATGGTTGTATGGTATGCGGATTCAGCTTACACAGATAACTGGGTTGGCATACATCCAGGACATGGTTTCCTTGGTGTAGTTGACTCTCATCCAGAAGCAATTGCAGGAACTCTAAATGGCAAACCAACATTTAAAAGCAGTACGCGATTCCAAATTGCTGATTCGGCGTTCTCATTCGACAAAACGCCAGCTTGGAAAGTTGTATCTCCAACGCGTGGAACATTCGTATACGATGGATTACCAGGGGTACCGAAGTTCGATGACTCTAAAAAGTATATTAATGAGCAGATTCCAGATGCAGGACGTATTTTACCGAAGCTTGGCCTGAAGTTTGAAGTAGTAGGACAAGCTGATGATAATTCTGCAGGTGCTGTTCGTTTATACCGTTAATACAGTAAAACTACCGGGAGATTTTCTTTCGGTAGTTTTTTGTGAGCAATGAATTTTATATAAAGGGAAAAGTTATATATAATGTAACTTTAAGAATAGAAATTTGTTACATATGAAGTCTATATAAATAATGAAAGAATTGGATAAAAATAGTGGGAGAAGGTGAGTGCATGAGTATTTCCTCTATTGTAAATAAACAAAAGGAATATTTTTACAAAGGGCATACGAGAAGTCTAGAGACGAGAAAGAATAATTTGAAGAAGCTTTATGAAGGAATTCAGCGTTTTGAGGATGAGATTTTTCAAGCGTTGAAATTAGATTTGAATAAATCAGTTCACGAATCATTTACAACAGAAATTGGATATGTACTAAAAGAGATTTCTTTTCAAATGAAGCATATTTCATCTTGGAGTAAACCAAAGCGTGTTCGCACAGCTCTTACTCATTTTGGATCGAAGGGGAAAGTGGTGCCAGAACCGTATGGTGTGACGCTTATTATCGCACCGTGGAACTATCCGTTTCAATTAGCGATTGCACCACTCGTAGGAGCATTGGCAGCTGGCAATACAGTCGTTTTAAAGCCGTCAGAGTTAACGCCAAACGTTTCAAAAGTGCTTACGAGAATGTTAGGTGAATTATTCCCAAAAGAGCTTGTATCGGTAGTAGAAGGCGGCGCTCAGGAAAGCACTGCACTTTTAAAGGAACCGTTTGACTATATTTTCTTTACAGGTAGTGTTGGTGTCGGAAAAGTTGTGATGGAAGCAGCGGCGAAAAAATTAACGCCTCTTACGTTAGAGCTTGGCGGGAAAAGCCCATGTATTGTACATAAAGATGCAAAGCTAGATGTAACCGCAAGACGTATCGTTTGGGGGAAGTTTTTGAATGCTGGGCAGACGTGTGTAGCGCCTGATTATATGTACGTTCATTCTTCAGTGAAAGAGCAGTTAATCGAGGCATTACGACATGAAATCGCAGAGCAATATGGAAAAGATGCTTTGCAAAATGACAATTATGTACGAATTGTGAGTGAGCGTCATTTTGAACGCTTATGTACATTTTTGCAAGATGGTAAACCTGTGATTGGCGGGAATTATACGAAAGAAACATTACACATCGAGCCGACAGTATTAACGAATGTTACATGGCAAAGTGCTGTTATGGAAGATGAAATTTTTGGGCCGATTTTACCAATTATAGAATATGATAAAATAGAAGAGGTAATTGAAACGATTCAGCACCATCCAAAGCCGTTAGCACTATATGTATTTTCTGAAGATAGAAAAGTGCAAGAGAAAGTGACGAGTAATATTTCATATGGCGGAGGATGTATAAATGATGTCGTATATCATCTTGCAACGCCATATTTACCTTTTGGGGGCGTTGGAAGTAGTGGATTAGGCAGCTATCATGGTGAACAAAGTTTTCGGACTTTTTCCCATTATAAAAGCATTTTGTCCCAATCTACAGCATTCGACATGAAAATTCGTTACTCTTCTACAAAAAGTGCTTTAAAATTCATACGAAAGTTGTTAAAATGATGATGGTGTTTATCAGTAGGCGTAGCCGTATGATAAAAACCCCTTCGCAACTGAAGGGGTTTTTCTGTTCGACATATGTATCATGCGAAAATGAATCAAACATACTACATAAAGAATAGAAGAGAACGCTGCTAAACAACCATTTTTGTTTGGATCGAAACAAAAAAATAGTCTATAGAACATAAATATTTATTCATGAATATAAAAATTAAAATTTAAGGTAGATAGGACGGGAAAATGAAAAAGATTATTAAAGTTGAAGCAGTAGAAAAACATTTTGGAAATCAAGTGATTATCCCCCCTCTTTCTTTAGATATTAAAGAAGGAGAATTTTTAACAATTTTAGGACCGAGTGGTTGCGGGAAAACGACTTTACTTCGTATGATCGCAGGATTTGAAACCCCAACTAAAGGGAATCTTTTATTAGATGATGAAAAGATTAACGATTTGCCGCCATACAAGCGTCATATGAATTTAGTGTTCCAACATTACGCACTATTCCCACATATGAATGTTGAAAAAAATATTTGTTTCGGTATGAAAATGCAAAAAGTATCAGCAGCAGAACAGAAAGAACGTGCGGAAGAGGCAATGCGTTTAACGCAGTTACTTGAGTTCCGTAATCGTAAACCTTCGAAGCTTTCTGGTGGACAGCAGCAGCGTGTAGCAATTGCAAGAGCAATTGTAAACAACCCACGTGTATTACTATTAGATGAGCCACTTGGAGCGCTTGACTTTAAGTTAAGAAAAGATTTGCAACGTGAATTGAAAAACTTACAACGTAATTTAGGAATTACGTTCATATATGTAACGCACGATCAAGAAGAAGCGATGAGTATGAGTGATCGTATTGTCGTTATGAATAAAGGGCATATCGAACAAGTCGGCACGCCTAAGGAAATTTACAATAAGCCGAAAACATTGTTTGTTGCGACGTTCATCGGTGAAAATAATATCGTGAAAAATGGGGAAAACTACGTAGCAGTTCGCCCTGAAAATGTAAAAGTTCGCTCGGTTGAAGAGCCAATTTTAAAAGAATACCATCTTGGACATATTGAAGATATTGAATTTGTTGGAAATATGGAAAAGCTATATGTACGTGAGGAGAAAACAGCGGAATTACTAATGGCATACCAAACTGCTGAAGAAGCAACGCAGTGGAGCATTGGAGATAATGTATATGTAGGCTGGGAGCAAGAGGACGAGGTGACCTTAAATTGAAGAAAGGGAAATTACTCGCATTACCTACAGTCGTATGGCTGTTACTCTTCTTCCTAATTCCACTTCTGTTCGTATTAGCATTTGCCTTCATGCAGCGCGGAGCATACGGGACAGTGGAAATGAAATTTACATTAGATAACATAGCACGTGTGTTTGATCCATTATATATGGGGACGTTATGGGAAACAGTGAAGATAGCTGTTATTACGACAGTACTATGTTTATTAATCGGTTATCCATTCGCCTATACAATTACAATTGTTGATCGTAAATATCGTTCTATCCTTCTATTATTGGCAACGATTCCGTTCTGGATTAACTTTCTTGTTCGTTCATACGCATGGATTGTTATTTTACGTTCACAAGGTCTTGTAAACACATTGCTATTGAAACTAGGTATTATTAGTGAACCTTTAAATCTGCTATATAATACGCCTTCTGTAATACTCGGAATGGTATATTCTTTATTACCATTTATGATTTTACCAGTGTATGCAGCAATTGAGCAGCTTGATAAGCGTAAGCTAGAGGCGGCTTATGATTTAGGAGCAACACCAGTAAAGGCATTTTGGAATGTAACAGTACCGATGACGATGTCAGGGATTACAACTGGTTCTATTTTAGTATTCGTTTCTTCTATCGGAATGTTTGTTGTATCAGACGTTATGGGTGGATCGAAAGTAGCATTAATCGGAAACGTAATTCAAAACCAATTCTTAGGTTCACGTGACTGGCCGTTTGGTTCCGCGTTATCTATGATTGTTGTTCTATTCTCTGTTCTGTTAATTTACTTATATTATCGTGCAACGAAAGTATATAAATATGATGGAAACGGAGGGGAATAGGCAAAAATGAAGAAGTTTTTAGTTTCTTATTCTTGGTTAATCTTATTGTTTTTGTATTTTCCAATGATGGTTTTAATGGTATATTCCTTCAACGATTCTCGCATTAATGCGGAATGGGAGGGCTTTACACTCCATTGGTATACAGATTTATTTCAAAAACAAGATGTTATTGATGCGTTTGTAAATAGTATGACGATTGCTGTTATAACGACAATTGTGACGACAGTTCTTGGTGTGATTTTTGCTATTGCATTACACCGTTACAAATATCGTTTTGAAGGGGCCATTAACGGTCTTGTATATTTACCAATTTTAATTCCTGATATTTTAATGGGGTTATCTTTACTTATCCTATTTAGTCAATTAGGTATGGAACTTGGAAAAACAACAATTATTATTGCACACATTACATTCAGTATTTCATTTGTTGTTGTTATTTTAGCGGCACGTCTTTCTGGTATGGGACGTGATTTAGAAGAGGCTGCAAACGATTTAGGAGCAACGCCGTGGCAAACGTTTCGTTATGTAACGTTTCCAGCAATTGCACCAGGAGTTATTTCAGCCGCATTATTAACATTCACATTATCGATTGATGATTTTGTAATTAGTTTCTTCGTATCAGGACCAGGATCAACAACATTGCCATTATACATTTATAGTATGGTTAAGCGTGGAGTATCGCCTGAAATTAATGCTCTTTCTACAATATTAATTGTTGTAATTGTAGGATTAATGGTGCTATCGGAAATTTTCCGTAATAAAGGTGCAGACGGTGAAGAGAACTCTGGAGGACACCTTCCTTTATAATACGAATGATATAGAAAGAACGAGGAGGTAATAAACCGATGAAATTAGTGAAGAGATTAGCTGGTATAGCAATTAGCTTCAGTCTTGCTACAGGTGTACTTGCTGGTTGTGGTGAGAAAAAAGAAGAATTAAACATTTATAGCTGGGCTGACAATTTTGATGAGCAAGTTTTAAAAGATTTTGAAAAGAAATATAACGTGAAAATTAACTACGATAAATATGCAAGTAATGAAGAAATGCTTGCGAAATTACAAGCTGGTGGCGCGACATATGATTTAATTCAGCCATCTGATTACATGGTGAAAACGATGGCGAAGATGGACTTATTAGCGCCTTTAGATAAGAAGAATATCCCGAACATCGAGAACCTTGTTTCTAACTTTAAAACACCTGCGTTTGATCCAGAGAATAAGTATTCTCTAGTATATACTTGGGGTGTAACAGGAATTGCATACAATAAAAAGTATGTGAAAGAAACACCTACAAGCTGGAATGATTTATGGAACGAGAAATATAAAGGACATGTTACTTTATTAAACGATTCTCGTGAAGTATTAGGAATGGGACTTAAGAAAAACGGTTTCTCTAATAGCACGAAAGAGGATGCACAGTTAAAGACAGCGTCAAATGATTTACAGAAGCTACTTCCAAACTTATTAGCATTCGATACAGATAACATTAAACAAAAATTCATTACAGAAGATGCTTGGATCGGGACAGTTTGGTCTGGAGACGCAGCATTCATTGCGAAAGACAATAAAGATGTAGGATACGTTGTACCAAAAGAAGGCGGCACAATTTGGGCTGACACGTTAGCGATTCCAAAAGGTGCGAAACATAAAGAACTTGCAGAGAAGTTTATGAACTACTTATTAGATGAAAAAGTAAGTGTGAAAAACTACGAGTCAATTGGTTACAGTAATCCAAATGAAAAAGCTCATCCTCTTCATAGTAAAGAATATCGTGATAATCACATGATCTTCTTAACAAAAGAAGAATTAGATCGTACAGAGTGGCTTGTTGATGTAGACGATAAGTTAAAAGACTACGATCGCTACTGGACAGAGCTGAAAACAAAAGGTAAATAAGTAAGAAAATGCGGTTTCTAAAGTAGAAATCGCATTTTTTCATAGTAGGAGGAAATCGATTGAACAAAAAGTTACATCAGTATGAGTTAATGTGTATCATTTTATTGTTTGTTCTATTTAGCATCATCGCTTGGAGGGTACATGTAGGTGGTGTTACAATGATGGATACATACGTACGTGATATGGTAAAAGGATTGCAAACGGAAAGCTCACTTACATTCTTCTCCTACTTTACAAAGCTAGGATCTGCAATTGGAGTTATAACGACACTAATTATAAGTTTGCTCGTTTTTTGGAAAAAGCGTTATTATGCTGCTATGATTGTGTACCCAATGGTTATATTAATGACACACCTTGTTAATAAGGGAATAAAAGAAATTGCAAAAAGAGACCGCCCATTATTAAATGAGGCACTTGACGCACTTGGGTATAGCTTCCCAAGTGGACATGCAATGCTATCTATTATAACATTCGGTTTTCTTGCCTATATCATTGCTGCGAATTTGAAGAGTGTAGCTGGAAAATGTGGTATTACGATTTCAATGGGCATATTAATTATATTGATTGGATTAAGTAGAGTCATTTTAAATGTTCATTATCCAACCGATATTTTAGCAGGTTACTGTGTAGGTGGCATTTTGTTAATCATCGCAATTTATTGTCATCGTTTACTTACCGAGAGATTGGGACTTAATAACGAGAGATAGAAAAACGTCTAGAAAAACTAGTATTATAGTTTTTCTAGACGTTTTTTGTTTACGGGGAGATGTGATACAGTATAAATGACAAGTGAATTATATAAAGTAGGTGAAAATGTGTGAAGACAAATGTACATAAAATTGATAAGTGGGGGAAGTTAGGAACTTTTTTGTATCAATTTCGTTATACAGTAATTGTAGCATTACTACTACTTGCGATAGTGCTCGGTATTTTTGCTCCAAAACTTCCAGGAGTATTGGGCGGTGATGGTTTCCAAACAGAAGGGGATTATCAAAAGACGAAGGAAATTTTAGATAAAGATTTTAAGCAGTCTCAGGATACACTTTTACTCATTTTTGAGAAGAACAAGAATGCTTCACATGAGGAGTTTCAAAAAGGTATAGAGGGAATTATAAAACATATTCAAGAGAAAGAAACGTATGAGTCTTTTCATCATCCGATAGAAAATAAAGTGATGATACAAGATGATATCGGTTATGCGACGATTTTATTTTCCGGGAAAACAAATAAAGAACGAATGGAAAAGACATTACAATTTGCCGGAAAAATCGAGAAGGAAAGTAATAGCGTATTAAAAGTAACACCGACAGGATATCCGAAAATTAATCAAGAGATTAATGAAAGAACGCAAAATGATTTAAAAGTAGCAGAGATGATTGGATTACCTATTGCTTTTCTCGTACTATTATTCTCATTTGGTAGTCTGATTGCGTCTATTTTACCGATTGTAAATGGCGCGCTTAGTGTCATTAGTACGATGGGGATTTTATATTTTATAGGTAGTGATAAAGAGCTATCTATTTTCGTGTTAAATGTTGCACCGATGATTGGGCTCGCATTATCAATTGATTTCGCACTGTTATTTGTAAATCGTTTTCGAGAGGAAGTTGCGAAGAGAACAGTGAAAGAAGCGATAGCGATTACGTATCAAACGGCAGGGCGTGCTATCGTATTTTCAGGGTTATGTGTATTCGTCGGTTTATCAGGCTTATTTTTCTTTAAGATAGATTATATTCAGTCTGTTGCTATTAGCGGGATGATTGTCGTTATTATGAGCATTTTGTTTTCGCTCACACTTCTTCCGGCGCTATTATCTTTAATTGGTAAAAGGATATTAAAAAAGAATCAGGCGGCGCCTACGCCATCAAATGTATGGCGTAAATTTGCACAGTTTGTAATGAAACATCCAATCGTCATGATTATTGTTGTTACAACATTTATTGTTATTTGTTTATTACCGCTACGTACAGCTAACTTGCAGTTTCCTGGTGTTGAAGCGTTACCTGAAAAGAGTGATACGAGAGTTGCATTTGAGAAGTATGAAGAAGCCTTTAATAAAACTGTCCAAACACACGCTGATGTTACATTAGTAGTAGAGACGAAGAAAGATATAACAGAAAAAGAAAGTTTACAAAAGATAGAAGCTGTTGTTCAAAAGTTAAAAGACGATAAGCAAGTATATAAGGTGAAAAGTGTATATGACGGGCTAAATGGAATGAAAGCAGATGAAGTTGCTGGAATGTTACAGTCGCCAGAAGCTGCGAAAATAGCTCCTGTATTTGAAGCGTATACGAAAGGGAATAAAACAACAATGGAAGTCTTTTTGGATACGAAGCCAAGTACAGAAACCGCAAAACAATGGGTTCGTGATTTCAAAAAGAATTATAAAGAAAATGATGTTACTTATTATTTGGGCGGTATGACGACGTTCCAGCAAGAGTTAGAAGATGAAATTAAAGATAAAGTTGCAATTGGTATGTCTGTTATATTTGGATCAACCTTTGTCATTTTATTATTCGCATTCCGCTCTATACTCATTCCAATTAAAGCTATTATTATGAACGTACTTAGTTTAAGTGCAACAATTGGAATTGTAATTTGGTTATTTGAAGGTGGTCATTTCGGATTAGAAGAGAGTTCAGTTTTATTTGTATTACCAATCTTTATTTTCGGCCTCGTATTTGGGCTTAGCATGGATTATGAAGTATTTCTTATTTCACGTATTCATGAGCTTTATGAAGAAACAGGAGATAACGATCAAGCAACGTTAGAAGGACTTGTTTCGACAAGTAGAATTATTACGTCCGCCGCTTTAATTATGATTGTTGTTACCGGTGCGTTCGCCTTTACTGATATTTTACCAGTAAAGCAGATGGGGCTTGGGGTTGCATTAGCAATATTTCTTGATGCAACAATTATCCGTCTTATGCTCGTACCAAGTTTAATGAAATTGTTTGGGGATTGGAACTGGTGGCTACCATTTCGAAAGAAAAGAGAAAAATCATCGTAAAAAAACTCATCTATAAGATGAGTTTTTTTTATGAATAGCAGGGCCCATATTTTGCGCATAGTATGTGATAAGAACATTACATACAAGTAGGTGAAGGCAATGTTTCGTTATTTTAAGTTTAAGCTAAATGATACAGTACAGTTTGCTGAAAACGATGGGCATATGTATCGCATTGTCGGTTATCGGTTGGAAAAAGGGTTTTACCCAAAAGATGAATGGACTCATATTATTTATGAACTGCTTAGAGACTTTGACGGGTATACGATGGATGCGGAAGAAGAGGAACTTGTAAAAGTCATTCAAGTAGAGGATGAGTATTACAAAATACAAGAAGTATCGGGGTATCGCTATCCAGTAAAAATGAAGCAAAAGCAACAAGTTATGAAAGGAGAGAAAATAGACGACTTATTAGATACGTACAACGACTATAAACGATTGGCGGATTTCTTTAAAGATTTGTTGTATGAACAAAAAGCTGAAGAAGTGTTGCAGGAGATGAAAAGGCTTAGAGCGTGAGGGGACAGTCGATTATAAGACTGTCCTCTATTTTTGACGGTGCATCAAAGTATGTTTTCCGTTACAATGAGAGAATCAATAGAAATAAGGTGATTATAGTATGGAAACAAAGAAAAAGGGCGAATGGTGCGAAATTACGGTTCCAGCGACGTGGAATGGTATAAGTATTGAGTCGTTGTTAAAAATGGAATGGGAAGTACCAAAAAAGTTATTACATCAGCTTCGTATGGAAAAAGGTGTTACGGTTAACGGAGAACAAAGGAGATGGAATGAACTTTTAAAAGAAGGAGATAAGTTACAAGTTCATATGTTTATGGAGGAGGAGTACGGCGTAGAGCCGGAATATGGTGAATTAAATGTAGTGTTTGAAGACGATCACGTACTCATTGTAAATAAGCAGGGGCAAATGGATACACATCCTTCTGAAAAAAATGGGACGGGAACACTTGCCAATCTTGTTGCTTTTCATTTTCAAATGCAAGGTTTAGAGACGAAGGTTCGGCATATCCATAGATTAGATAAAGATACGACAGGTGGTGTTGTATTCGCAAAACATAGAATTGCGGGTGCAATTATGGATCGTTTATTAATGGAACGGAAAATTAAAAGAACGTATGCGGCACTTGTTGAAGGAAAAGTAAAAAAGAAGCAAGGGACAATTGACGCGGCCATCGGAAGAGATCGACATCATGCTACAAGGCGCCGTGTTTCTCCAAAGGGAGATAAAGCTATAACGTACTATAAAGTAGAGAAATATTTTAAAAAACAAAATGCGACGCTCGTAACGTTACAGTTAGAAACCGGTAGAACACATCAAATTCGCGTTCATATGAGCTATAATGGAAATCCATTAGTTGGGGATGTATTATATGGTGGACAAACAAAATATATGGATCGCCAAGCGTTACATGCGATGAAGATTAATTTTTTGCATCCGATTACGAAAGAAGAGATCGTTGTTGACGTACCTTTCCCTACAAATTTAAACGATACAATGAAAAAACTTGAAAGAGAAAATAGGTAAAGTGTAAGTTTAAAGTTGAAAAAGGTAGATTTTTGCAGGGATTTCTCTGAAAGAGGCGAAGCCGTTAAGAGAAAAGAGAGGTGAGAATTACTTGATCAAATATAAATATATGCTAGGGATATTTTTCGCTTGTCTCTTACTTACTCTATGTATTTATCCATATTTACCAACTCGTATGGCAGTGCATTGGAACGAGAATGGTGGAGCGAACGAGTTTATGAGTAAACAAGTTGTCGTATTATTTATCCCTGTCCTTATTATTATTTTACATGGATTAGTATATGTTATTTTACATAATATATATAAGTTTAATGAAGGGGAGTATTTCATTATAAATGGATTTATAAAGAGTATTACTTTATTTATGATGTTTGTCCATATACTAATTCTCTTTATTAATTTGGGAAGTATTATATCCTTTCAGACAGGACTAACGATTGGAATTAGTATGTTTCTTTTTATGTTTAGTAAAGTGTTTAAAAAGGTGAAGGATAGAGAGAAAGAACCGATCAAATTACAAAAAATCCGTTTAGTTAGTAGGCGAATCTTTCAAGTGATGGCATGTAGCATATTATTTTCGTTGCTTTTGAGCCTGAAGTGGGGATTTTACTTGTTAATTAGTGTAATAAGCTGCGGGTCTATTTTGTTTATGTTCTACATTTTATACGCATACATATTAGAAAGCTATGAAACATAAAAAAAGAGTCTTCTTCTAGAAGACTCTTTTTTTATTTATTTCGTAATAAATTGTTGTGTCCAGTAGTTGCCGCTTTCTACATAGCCAACACCGATATGAGTGAAGCCACTATTTAAGATGTTTGCACGGTGTCCAGCACTGTTCATCCAAGCTTGTACAACTTCTTCTGGAGTACGTTGTCCTTGGGCGATGTTTTCACCTGCAGATTTATAAGAAATACCAAATTTCTTCATCATGTCAAACGGAGACCCATATGTAGGGCTGTTATGATCAAAGTAGTTGTTTTTTTGCATATCTTCAGACTTAATGCGTGCTACTTTGCTTAATTCAGTATCGATTTGTAATGCTGATAAGCCTTGTTTTGTACGCTCTGCGTTTGTTAATTCAACAACGCGTTGTTCGAATTCGCTTAAAGATTTTGCTTCTTCAGCAGGCTTTTGCTCAGCTGGTTTTTGTGTTTCGTTTTGAGTATTGTTGTTTTCAGCTGGTTTTTGAGCTTCTGGTTTAGCAACTTCTTCAGCAGGCTTTTGCTCAGCTGGTTTTTGTGTTTCCTCAGCAGGCTTTTGAGCTTCTGGCTTAGCTGTTGGTTGTTCAGTAACAACATTTTCAGTAGGCTGTTGACCAGGAATGAAGCAATCTTGTTGGAATTGTCCTTGGTTCCATTGTGCTAATGATTCAGCTCCCATAGATTGTAAGAATGCTTGTAATTCTTGTTGGCTCATTTGCTTCATCATCATTTTTGAATGCTGAATATTTTGAACCTTTATGTTAGATGGTTGTACTGTTGCAGCTTGTGCATCTAAAGAAGATACTCCTAAAGTAAGAGCTGTTGCAGCAGCTACAGATAATAAAACACGCTTTTTCATGATGTGTGTCCCCCTATATAAAGTTTTAATTTGTTTTCACACGATTTGTTTTTGACAGCCTGTCTGACTGACCAATTCATCGTAGCATACAATTTGCGAGAAAAAAGATGGAAAAAAATTCATAGACTTAAAATTTTCCTAATTTATCCTAAGAGGAGGAAAGGGATGAAATAAGAGAAACATAGAGTATAAAAGGAATTTTCAGCATTTTTATACTTGGTTTTAAGAGGGGATTTTTGGATAAATGTACCTATATTAAAAATGAAGAATCCTATTGTATCAATGATTTTAGCATTTTTTTGAGGAATATAATGGATGTATTTTTACAAAACTGTAATGTTTCTGTTGTTCTTTTTTATAATAAAGTAACATATTTTTAATGTTGTAGCGGACAAAAAAGCGGCTATCTCTTTACATAGACGAAGGAGATAGCCGTTTTCCTATTATTACGTATGTTACGAGTTATTACGAATTGGTTTCAATTGCTTCTAATAATAAGTCTACAATATGAATTCCGCGCATTTTATGAGAGATTTTTTCACGTTCAATACCTAGTTTCATTTGTAATAGACACCCAGGATTTGCAGTAACAATTGTCGCTGCAGCTGTTTCATGCACACGATCCATTTTGTAATTTAGAAATTCCATTGATAACTCCGAATGGACAATATTATAAATACCAGCAGAACCACAGCAACGGTCCGCATCTTTCATTTCGCGGTATGTTGCGCCTTGAATGGCCTCTAGTAACATACGAGGTTCCGAAGATGTTCGCATAACATTGCGTAAATGACAAGAGTCTTGATACGTAATGATTTGCGGCGTGAGTCGTAAGTCATTACGTTTATGGAAATCTAGTTCTACTAGTATAGCAGTAATATCTTTAATTTTAGAAACAAATTGCTTTGCGCGTTCAGCCCATTTGGGATCATCTTTTAACAGATAATCATAGTCTACGAGGTAAGCTCCGCAACCACCTGCATTCGTAATAATATAGTCGATGTTTAAATCTTCGAATGCTTCTATATTTCGTTTTGCTAATTCTTTTGCTCCACTCTTTTCACCAGCATGCCCATGTAATGCCCCGCAGCAACTTTGTGTTTTCGGAATAACGATATCACAACCAGCTAACTGAAGAAGTTTCATCGTTGCGTTATTTGTTTCTAAAAACATCGTATCCATTAAACAGCCTGTGAAGAATGCAACTTGTTTCTTCTTTGCCACCTCAGCAGGTAAAAATTCAGGACGATCTTTCATTGCTTTCATTTTAGGGACTTTTGGCAAAACGAGGTCCATCGTTGCAAGTGTTTCAGGGAATAACTTCATAATACCTGTTTTATGTGTTAGCGTTTGTAAACCAGAACGCTGGTAAAATCCGATTAGTCCTGTTAATGTTCGCATTCGGTTTTGATGCGGGAATAGTCCTTCAAAAACAACTTTACGAACAGCTCTCACGGGCATGGAGAACTTTTTATTTTGATTAATAATATCACGAGCTTCTTCTAATAAATGTCCATAATTCACACCAGATGGACAAACAGGTTCACAAGCGCGGCAGCCAAGGCAAACATTTAATGTATCTTCAACATCTTCATCCGGCTCAATTAAACCATCAACGACGGCTTTCATTAAGGCGATACGTCCGCGTGGGGAATGTGATTCTTTATACCCAGATTGAATGTAAGTAGGGCAAGTTGGTAAGCAAAAGCCGCATCGCATACAGTTTAGTAGTTCATCTTCACTTAATCGTTCTTTAAATTCCTTTTGAATGTTTTCTTTATTTAATGTGGTCATCGCTCAACCACCACTCTTTTACGAGAGTCTTTCGCGAACACCTTTCCAGGATTCATAATGTTGTTTGGGTCGAAGGCTTGTTTAATCCCTTGCATAGCAGCAATACCTTCTTTACCTAATTTCATTTCTAAATACGGAGCTTTCATTGCGCCAACACCATGTTCACCAGTAATCGTACCACCAAGCTCAATCGCTTTCGCAAATATTTCAGCAAAAGCTTGTTCGGCACGATGCATTTCTTCTTCATTACGGGCATCTGTCATACAAGTCGGATGCAAATTACCATCACCAGCATGACCAAAAGTACAAATAGGAATATTATATTTCTTTGCAATTGCATTAATTGCTTCAACCATTGGAGCGATTTGTGAACGTGGTACAGTTGCATCTTCTAATATTGTTGTCGGTTTTAGTCTTGCAAGTGCTGATAGTGCACTACGGCGTGCTGTACGAAGCGCATCTGCTTCGGCTTCATCTTTTGCAACGCGAACATCGACCGCATTCATAGCACGGCAAACGTTAGCCATTTTTTCGATATCGCGATTGACAACCTCGGGCGGGCCATCTTGTTCAATTAATAAAATTGCTTTAACGTCAGTTGGTAAACCGATTTGTGCAAACTCTTCTACAACTTCAATTGTTGGTTGGTCTAAAAACTCAAGTGTCGCCGGAATAATTTTATTTGCAATAATAGCAGAAACAGCTCGAGCAGCTTCGTTAATATCTTCATATAGCGCAAGCATCGTTTTCTTCGTTTCAGGCATAGGGACAAGTTTTAATATAGCTTCCGTAACAACACCAAGTGTTCCTTCAGAACCAATAAATAAACGAGTTAAATCATA
Organism: Bacillus sp. SIMBA_074; assembly: GCF_046534555.1. Taxonomy (NCBI): domain Bacteria; kingdom Bacillati; phylum Bacillota; class Bacilli; order Caryophanales; family Bacillaceae; genus Bacillus; species Bacillus sp. SIMBA_074. The sequence continues at coordinate 19,646 of NZ_JAWRYM010000013.1, forward strand.
ACCAGCTACATCTTTTGCTAATTTACCACCAGTGCGAATGATATCGCCGTTCGGTAAGACAAGTTCAAGCCCCATTACATAATCACGTGTTACGCCATATTTTAAACCACGTAATCCGCCGGAGTTTTCATTAATGTTACCGCCGATTGTAGAAATTTTCATAGAGCTTGGATCTGGTGGATAAAATAAACCTTTTTCTTCTACTGCTTTAATAATATCAAGTGTAATAACACCAGCTTGTACAGTAATTGTTAAATTCTCTTCGTCAATTTCTAAAATATTGTTCATATGGCGGAAAATAAGGACGATACCACCTTCAAGTGGACACGTTCCAGCGCAAAGATTTGTTCCAGACCCGCGAACGTATACTGGGATTTTATGAGTGTTACACACTTTTAACACGTCTGCTATTTCATTTGTATTACGAGGAGCGATGACTGCATCAGGCATCGCTTGGAAGTTTGGAGTGGCATCATAACTATAAGTTAAACGCCCCATATTGGATGTATCTACATTATCTTCGCCAACAATAGATACGAATAAATCAATAATTTGCTTTTCTAACATTGGAAATCCCCCTCAAACTGTTAACGTATTTCGTCATAATAAAAAACGTTGTAACAGTGCTTTCATTATAATGATAAAAAAGTTGGAGGATTCTTTCTATGTACAATCATCTAAAGATTAATCAATTTTATCGTTATTTTTTGTATGATTATCTAATAAGAGGAGTGCGAAGTATAAAACATTTAAATCTTTGAATTGTTTCGGGTCAAGTCCTGTATGTTCTTCAATCTTTTTTAGCCTGTAATGCAATGTGTTAATGTGTATATGTAATTGCTCAGCTGTCTGCTTATAAGATTGGTTATAATCGATAAATAAACGTAAAGTGTGCATAAGCTCAGGAGATGATACTAAGTTTTCAATGGTACGCTCTAGAAACTGTTCTCGAGTTTCAGTAGAAATATCTTGTAAGCACATTTCTAAACGTAAATCTTCATTAAATACAATTTTTTTCGTTTCAAGTGATACTGAAAGGGCGCGTAATGCTTGTTCGTACGATAAGTTCATATTGCTTGGCGTAACTGTTTGTCCAATCCCGATATATAAAGTAATAGAAAATAAAGTTTCACAGTCTTGTTTTAACCGTTTTAAAAATTGAAAGGTTTGCTCTTTGGATTGGATTGTTGTAAACAAAATAAACCGATCATTTCCCCAGCGAACAAATAAATTTTCTTTTGCTAAAATGTTGCGCATATGTTGCCAAATTTTACGCTGGAGCATCGTATTATCTTGGGCGATTGATAATAAAATAAGTTGTTTCTTCTTATATAAATCAATGCCAAGCGTTTTTGCACGATCGAGAAAACTTGGAGACCAGTCTGTATTTTGAAGCCAATCAAAGACAAATGCTTCATAAGAACGGTGCTCAAGTTCTAGTTGTTCTAAAAAGTAGTTTTCATGAATTAATAATTCGGTCATCTTACGTAATATTTCTCCGTATTGTGAAATATTTTCAGGTTCTCCTGTAATTCCAATCACGCCGATTACTTCGTCATGGAATAGTAAAGGAAGGTTCATCCCAGCTTTTACACCTTGCAGTCGTCGTTCATCGTCTTTTGTAATAATGACAGTTTTCTTTTGTTTCGCACAGCGGAGTGCACCTTCATGAAATTGACCGATTCTTTCCGCATCTGTACTTGCGATAATAACGCCTTGTATATTAATAATAATAATGTTCTCAGTAATTAATCTGCGTACTTCACGTACAATTTTATTTGCTAAATCAGGAAAAAGCATAATTTACACACCTCAAATTCTATTTGTTGTACATTATATATGTAAGTTTATTAATAAAGGAAGATTTCACATTTTCCACACATTTATTTGTTATTTTACAATTATAACGAAATCATCCGAAGATGGAGGGAATCTTTTGAGAAAGTATGTTTTTCTTCTCTGTTTTTTATTTCTATTAGTAGGGTGTCAAGGAAGTTCGTATACACCGATTGCTAAAGATAAAAGTGTTATTATAACAACGAATATAAAGGAAGGTAGTATTAGTTTTATTGATAAAAAAACAAAGAAGCTATTAACAACATGGGAATTAAATGAGCCGATTGCGGGGGTTACGCTACTTCCAAATGGCGAGGAAATACTTGTTTATGGTAAGCAATTAGAATATATGTATGTATATTCACTAGCAGAAGGAAGACAAGTGGACAAATATAAGACTGGAAAAGGAATTGCTAATGTTATCGCATCAGATGATGGAACACAATTATTTGCTGCCGATCAAAATGAACAAAAGGTAAGGTTCTTTACAATAAAAGGAAAAGAGACAGGGAGTGTTTCAACAGGAAAAGGGCCGATAACGATGGTAGAGCATCATAACCAGTTATCTGTACTCAACTTTTATGATACGAAACTAACGACCATTGATACAAAGAAAAAAGAAGTGATACAGTCCTTTATGATTCCACCAGCATCAACAGGAGCAACGGTTAGCGCTGATGGGAAAGAAATATGGATTGGTGGACATGGTGATGGAAGTCAAGTGAATGAGAAAGTATTAGTGTATTCTTTACAGAGCGGAGAGATGATGCGTTCTTTACATGCTCCGTTTATGCCTGTGAATATAACAAAGGATGATAAGTATGTATATGCGCTAAGTCACGGTTCAAATACGCTTAGAAAGTTTGATGCAAGTACGTATCAAGAGGTAGGATTTGTAGAAGTAGGATCTAATCCATTTGCATTTTTGAAAAGCGGTGCAGAAGGATATGTAGCTAGTTATGATAGCGATGAAGTGTGCGTAATGGATATGAAGAATATGAAAATAAAACAAACAATTAAAGTCGGAAAAGGACCGTTTCAACTCATAGAGAGAGAAGGGGAAGGACAATGAGTAAATATAACGTGCTAGTCGTAGATGACGAAAGTGATATGAGGCAACTTGTCGGAATGTACTTAGATAACTTCGGATACGAGTGGGGAGAAGCTGAAAATGGAAAAGAGGCACTTCGAAAATTAGAGACGGATCATTATGATTTCGTTGTACTAGATATTATGATGCCTGAGATGGATGGGCTTTCAGTTTGTAAAGAGATTCGAAAAACGTCGGATGTACCTATTATATTTTTAACAGCAAAAGGTGAAGAGTGGAATAGGGTGAACGGCTTACGTATGGGAGCAGATGATTATATTGTAAAGCCATTTAGTCCTGGGGAACTAATTGCTCGTATGGAAGCTGTTTTAAGACGATATACAAAGCAAGAACAGCAAGAAGAGATTCAATTTGGACCGATTCTTATTAATGAAAAAAGTAGGAGGGTCGAGACGAATGGTGAGACGATTCCTCTTACGGTAAAAGAGTTCGATTTACTATATTTTCTTTGCCAACATAATGGACAAGTATTTAGCCGGGAACAATTGCTTGAAAAGGTGTGGGGATATGATTATGCAGGAAGTACAAGAACGGTAGATACGCATGTGAAAACGATGCGTCTAAAGCTAGGAGAAAGTGGAAACTACATTCAAACCGTTTGGGGTGTAGGTTATAAATTTGAGGTGTAACGTATGTTTACGATGGTACAAAAGCTTTGGCTTACAGTAGTATGTGCAGTATGTGTAACAGTTTCCTTTCTTTATTTTGTATCTTTATACTCATATGAAAAGTTATACGTTGATAATTTAAAAGATTCATTAGTAATGGAAGGGAAACGTCTTGCCACGCAATATGATAAACGTGAAGGAGTATCCACTTTTGAAGAGAAAGTAAGGGCATATGATCAAATATCTAGTTCAGATGTCCTTTTCGTATACAATCCGCGTGATTTAAGCGCATGTTTGCCTTTTGATGTTCACCATCATCCTCTTATAAGTGAAGGGGATAGACAGGCGCTATTAGATGGGAAAACTGTGACAAAGATAGGGTATGAAGAACATTTTGATCGTAATATTATGGGTGTTGTCATCCCTGTTTTAGATAATAAAAAATTAGTTGGTATTGTATACTCTTATATTCCTTTAAAAAGTATAAAAGACTTAATATTTGATATGGGTCTTATTTTAGCGCCGTTAGCACTTGCAATGATTTTAATTACAATATGGATTGGTAGAAAAATTATTATCGCCATTACGAGACCGCTTTCGCAAATGGAACGAGTTGCAAATCATTTGGCTACTGGAGATTTCTCAGAGCGGATTACAATTTCTTCAGAAGATGAAATTGGACGATTGGGAAAAGCCTTTAATAAAATGGCAAATTCCTTAGAAACAGAAGATGTAAAGCGTAAGGAATTTTTAGCTAATGTTTCGCATGAACTTAGAACACCGCTTAGTTATATTAAAGGATATAGTGAAGCTATTTTAGACGGTGTAGCGAAGGGGCCGCAGCAGGAAAAAGTAACGCAACTTATTCATAAAGAAGCAGGTCGCATGCAGCGCCTCGTTCATGATTTATTAGATCTAGCGCAGCTAGAAGGTGAACACTTTCCCTTAAAGAAACAACCTATCGTTTTTTCACAGCTTATTGAAGATGTACTAAATACGTACGAGTTACAGTTTGTAGAAAAAAACCTTCGTATTTCAACGAATTTAAATCCTGAAATTATCGTAATGATTGATGAGGATCGTATGCAACAAGTACTTCATAATGTATTAGATAATGCGATACGTTATACAAATCAAAACGGGGATATCATAATAACATTAAAGCAAATCGATGATTATTGTGAATTGCACATAAAAGATACAGGAATAGGTATTGATAGAGAGCATTTAGAAAATCTGGGGGAACGCTTTTACCGAGTAGATAAAGCGAGAAGTCGTCAACATGGTGGAACAGGTTTAGGTCTTGCAATTGTAAGGCAAATTGTTCATATACATGACGGTGAGTGGAGAATAGAAAGTGAAAAAGGTAAGGGCACGAAAGTTAGTATTAAATTAAAAGCACAAGATGAGGAGAGCATATTCTAACTTTTGGAATATGCTCTTCGTATTGAAGGTAAATAGTTACGCGTAAATGTATTAATTAATATCAAACAAATATCAAAAATTTGACTATTTTATGAACAAAACATTTGTACTTCTTACTAATTCGTTCTAAAATAGTTATGGATGCTAAGTTCTTATAAAACGTTACAATTGTTGTTTGGAAGATACTGAGGTGATTTAACTGGAGTACAAATCTATTAAACCGAAAAAAATTTACGAAGAAGTATCTGAAGCTATTTTAACAATGATTAAAAATGGTACGTTAAAACCTGGTGACAAACTACTTCCTGTTCATCAATTAGCTGAGCAGTTTCAAGTTGGCAGATCTGCTGTTCGTGAAGCGCTAAGTGCGCTAAGAGCAATGGGCTTAATTGAAATGAAACAAGGAGAAGGTACATATGTAAGGAATTTCGATCCTTCTTCATTAACAAAATCACTCAATAACAAGTTATTAATGAAGAAAGAGGATATTTTGAATTTATTAGAAGTACGGAAGGTGCTCGAAGTGGGGGCAGTTCGAGCGGCAGCGGCAAAACGTACGGAAGCTAATTTGCAAAATATGAAGCAGTGGTTAGATGAAATGGCAAAGAGTATTGGAGATGAGAAGGCTGGCGAAAAAGCAGACTTTCATTTTCATATGGGAATTGCAGAATCTTCGCATAATAACATCTTGCTTGAGCTCATGAATCATGTTTCAGAGATGATTGCTGAAACGATTGGTGAATCAAGACGCATTATTTTATATGGTGAACAAACAACATCAGAACGACTTTTAGAAGAGCATCAATCTATATATGATGCGGTGTTAAAGCAAGATGTGGAATTAGCGCAGAAAGCGATGCTAGATCATTTAACAAATGTAGAACATATTGTCACAGGTAAAAGCGATATGAATTCATAATTTAATCTTTTAAAAATCTAATTTTCTGATAAAATAGAGAGAGATTAAGTAAGCGTTTTCTTTAGGAGAGGGAGAGGATAGGCCATGGTTGAGCCTACTTCTTCTAATCTTAGTCATCTGATGACCATATGATTTTTGGCGGAGTTGTAATGAGGGGGAATTATAGTTATGAAAGTTACTTTATTTGTTACTTGTTTAGTCGATATGTTTGAAACAAACGTCGGTAAAGCAACAGTTGAAGTATTGGAGCGTTTAGGTTGTGAAATTGAATTTCCAGAAGCACAAGTTTGTTGTGGTCAGCCTGCTTATAATAGCGGCCATGTAGAAGCAGCGAAAGAAGCGATGAAACATATGATTGAAACTTTCGAAGATGCAGAATATATCGTTACGCCATCTGGATCTTGTGCGACAATGTTTCATGAGTATCCGCATGTTTTTAAAGATGATCCGAAGTGGGCTAAACGTGCACAAAAGGTTGCTGATAAAACATATGAATTTACACAATTTATTGTAGATGTTTTAAAAGTTACAGATGTTGGTGCAAGTTTACCAGGGATAGCTACTATTCATAAATCTTGTCATATGACACGCCTGCTTGGAGTAAAAGAGGCACCAGGAATTTTATTATCAAGCGTAAAAGGATTAATTGTGAGAGAACTGCCGAACGTGCAAAATTGTTGTGGGTTTGGGGGAACGTTTTCAGTTAAGATGACTCCAATTTCTGAGCAAATGGTAGATGAAAAAGTAGATAGTGTAATGGAAACAGGTGCAGATTATTTAATCGGTGCAGATTGTGGGTGTTTGTTAAACATTGGCGGACGTATTGAGCGTTTAGGAAAAGAAGTAAAAGTAATGCATATTGCTGAGGTCTTGAATAGTCGCTCATGAAGGGGGAACATAAGCTATGTCTATGAAAATCAGTGAGAAAAAATTTAATGATCGCGTTGGCGATGGAATTCAAGATTCGTTTATGCGCGGAGCGGTATCTTCTGCACAAACGCGTTTATATACAAATCGATTAAAAGCAGCTGACGAGTTGGGAAACTGGGAAGAGTGGCGTGAACTAGGTGAACAAATTCGTCAACATACGTTAGAAAATCTTGATTATTATTTAATGCAGTTAAGTGAAAATGTATCAAAAAGAGGCGGTCACGTTTACTTTGCGAAAACGAAAGAGGATGCAGCAAAGTATATTCAAGACGTTGCAAAAAAGAAACAAGCGAAGAAAGTTGTAAAATCAAAATCAATGGTAACTGAAGAAATTAGTATGAATCATGCCCTTGAAGAGATTGGTTGTGAAGTGTTAGAGAGTGACTTAGGAGAGTATATCTTGCAAGTAGATAACGATCCACCATCACATATTATTGCGCCTGCACTTCATAAAAACAGAACGCAAATTCGTGATGTATTTAAAGAAAAACTTGGATATGAAAATTCTGATGATCCATACGAAATGACAAAGTTTGTTCGTAAACAACTTCGTGAGAAATTTATGGATGCAGAAATTGGTGTGACAGGTTGTAACTTCGCTGTTGCAAATACTGGCTCTCTTTGTTTAGTGACGAATGAAGGTAATGCCGATCTTGTCATGTCGATTCCGAAAACACAAATTGCAGTAATGGGTATGGAACGTATGGTTCCGACAATGGAAGAATTAGATGTTTTAGTTGGTTTACTATGTCGTAGTGCGGTCGGTCAAAAATTAACAAGTTATGTAACAGTAGCAGGACCAATTCAAGAGGAAGAGGTAGATGGACCAGAAGAGTTTCATTTAGTCGTTGTTGATAATGGCCGCTCTCAAATTCTTGGATCGGAATTCCGTTCAATATTGCAATGTATTCGTTGTGCCGCTTGTGTTAACGTATGTCCCGTATATCGTCACGTTGGTGGACATTCGTATGGATCTATTTATTCAGGACCAATCGGTGCGGTATTAACACCGCTTTTAGGTGGGTATGACGATTACAAAGAGCTTCCTTATGCATCTAGTTTATGCGGAGCATGTACAGAAGCTTGTCCAGTAAAAATTCCATTACATGATTTATTATTAAAACATCGTCAAGTCATCGTTGAGCAAGAAGGTCGTGCCCCACTTGCAGAAAAATTAGCAATGAAAATGTTTAGTATGGGTGCTTCTTCAGCAGCTTTATATAAAATGGGATCGAAAATGGCACCGGCAGCAATGAGTCCATTTACATCTGGTAACCGTGTATCAAAAGGTGTTGGACCACTTAAAAACTGGACGGATATTCGTGAATTCCCAGCTCCAAGTAAAGAACGATTCCGTGATTGGTATAAAGATCATAAGAAAGGCGGGGACAAATAATGACAGGATTAATTCAAAACCGTGAGTCCTTTCTAGATAATATCGCAAAAGAACTTGGGCGCGCGCGTAAAACAGAAGGCATAGAACGTCCAGCATGGAAAAGTAATGTGAATGTAGAAACGTTAAAAGATTATTCACAAGAAGAATTGTTAGAAGTATTTAAAAAGCAATGTACAAACATTCATACAACTGTTGTGGAAACGACAAACGACCGCTTACGTGAAGATATTCAAAAAGTAATTGTTGAAAACGGCGGAGGACCTATTATATTATCAGCAGATGAACGTTTTGATTCCTATGGATTGACTTCTTTATTTAAAGAAGAGCTTCCAAAGCAAAATGTTGAGGTAAATGTATGGGATCCTGAGAAAAAAGAAGAGAATATGCGTATAGCGGAAAAAGCGAATATCGGTATTGCATTTAGTGATTATACTTTAGCTGAATCTGGTACGATTGTTGTACAAAGTCATAAAGGACAAGGGCGTTCTTTACACTTTTTACCGACTGTATACTTTGCTATTATTCCACGTGAAACACTTGTACCGCGTATTACACAAGCAGTTCAACATATGAACTCTCGTGTGGAAAAAGGTGAAGCAGTCGCATCTTGTATTAACTTTATTACAGGACCAAGTAACTCTGCGGATATTGAAATGAATCTTGTTGTCGGAGTACACGGGCCGTTAAAAGCAGTATATTTCATCGTATAAAATAGGGGAAAGCAGGCCGGAAAACGGCCTGCTTTTTTAATAGAATAAAGATAATATGAAGTAGAAGTTCTCTCCTTTTTTTGTTATGTTCTTTTGGAAAGGAGAGGAAGGGATGTTCACTTATTTATATGCATTGTTAATAGGTATGGTGTTTGGTTCTTTTTTTATGGTGATTGCGATGAGAGTTCCAGTAGGGGAATCTATTATTACACCGCGTTCGTACTGTCATTACTGCGAGTATACGTTACAGCCGAAAGAACTTATTCCAATCATTTCATTTTGTATACAAAAAGGGCGTTGTACGAATTGTAAGAGCAAAATCTCAAGTTTGTACATAGTATTTGAATTTGTTACAGGCAGTTTATTTTTTCTTACTGTATATGTAATTGGAATGGAAAGAGAGCTCATCATCATTTTATCGCTTTTTTCGTTACTTCTAATTATTTCAGTTACAGATTTAGTATATATGCTAATACCTAATCGTATTTTAATTTGGTTTGCGCTTTTGCTTATTTTAGAATGTATTTTTGTACCGTTAGTTACTTGGATAGATAGTTTAGCTGGTAGTGGAACTATATTCATTTTGTTATATTGCATGCAAAAGATTTATCCAGATGGTCTTGGCGGAGGTGATGTAAAATTACTTTCGTTACTCGGATGTATAGTCGGAGTGAAAGGGGTTTTTATAACTTTATTTTTAGCATCTTGCTTTAGTCTTTGTTTTTTCGGGATAGGTATAGCGCTAAAACGTATAAACATAAGAACTCCAATTCCGTTCGGACCTTTTATTAGCCTTGGAGCAATATGTTATGTGTTGGTCACATATGCAAAATAGAGAGGAGATAGAAAATGAATGTATATATGGATGATCAAAGAAGTTGCCCATACGGATATGTTTTGGCAACTACAGTAGAATCTGCCTTGCAAATTGTTAGGGATAATGAGGTGAATATTATTTCCCTCGATTATAATATGGGATGGCGACAAAAAAGTGGGTTAGATTTCGTAGAAGCTTTCTGCAACGAAGGTTTACATGTTAATGAAATTCACCTTCATACAAATGATGTCATCGGTATGCATCAGATGAAAAAGAGCATAGAGAGAGGGAAGGAAAACGGGGAAATTAATCCTTATATTGCCTTGAAATATGTAGGGAGCTAAAAACTCCAAAGTAAAACTTTGGAGTTTTTAATGTTTCATATGTGCTTGTAAAGGAATAATTTCCTCCGTTTGAGCTCCAACTAATTGAGTTTTCTCTTGTTCAACAACAGGTGCTTTCTTTGTTAAGTAATGATATACCATACCGACAAATACGGATCCGCCAATAATGTTACCGATTGTAACTGGAATTAAGTTATGAATAGCGCCCGCAAAAGAAATTGTCTCAGGATGTGGTGATACTAAAGATAAAGCAAACAGTGATAAGTTTGCAATGCTATGCTCATAACCAGATAAAAAGAAAGTGAAAACGAGCATCATCATCATTAATATTTTTGCTGTGTCACCTTTCACTTGAGAAGGTAAGAAGCAGGCAAGACATACGAGCCAGTTACATAAAATCGCTTTAAAGAATAATTGCATTGTAGGTGTATTCATCTTTCCTTCAACAACTTTATTCATTAAATGACTGTGATCAATTGCTTCGAAAATTCCAGTTGCGTAAAATAGTAAGGCAAAGAATAAAGCGCCAGCTAAGTTACCTGCATAACAAGCAACCCAGTTGCGGAGTGTATCAGAAATCGTTGTTTCTTTTCTTAAAGTTGCCACTGTGAAGTACATTGTATTGCCAGTAAATAATTCAGCGCCGCCATATATAATAAGCACGAGAGCAATTCCGAAAAACATGGAGGAAGCTAAATATGTTGCTGGTGAATCTGCAATATGAAAAAAGTTACCTAATTTAAAACATAGTACAATAATAAAACCGATATAAATGCCCGCAAGTGCAGCACGAATGAAATATTGCATTGGATTTATATCTAGCATTTGTTTTTTGCTCTTAGCCAGTTTTACAACGTAATCTAATCCTTGTTCTAGCATGAGTAATACGCTCCTTTAATACATCGTCTATAAATACTCCTTATATGAATAAGGTACATGGATTTGTTCATAGTTTCAATAAGTTTGTGCAATATTTCACAAAAAGGACATACATCTAGAAAGGAAGCGTTTACAAAAGGTAGTATAATGGAATTTTTTCTGAAAGTAGAGAGGGGAATTGAAACGAGAAAAAAGAAAAAGCGCTGTAATTACAGCGCTTTTTCGTCTAAATTCTTTTCTACTTTTACTTCTACTTCTTTCGAGAAGAACCAACCGCAAACTGCGATTCCAACTAATACAATCCAGAATGTAAGCTTCCACGGAGTGGATTCTGGGAATGAATGCGGAAGGACATTTAAAGCAGGGTGTGCTAGCGTATAAACTGTTAATTTCACACCAACCCAACCTACAATTAAAAATGCTGCAGTTTCAAGTCCTGGTTTACGTTTTAATATTTGTACGAAAGCAGTTGCTGCAAATCGCATTATAACTAATCCGATAAGTCCACCTGTAAAGATAACGATAAATTGACCTGTATCAAGACTACCAATCGTACCTAATCCTGTTTTCGGTAAAGTCACTGCTAATGCAACAGCAGCTAAAATTGAATCAACTGCGAAGGCGATATCAGCAACTTCGACTTTAAATACAGTCCACCAAAAGTTCTCTTGTTTTTTCTTTGCTTCTTTTTCTTCTGTTTCTTCATGTGTATTCTTTTTAACATACGTTTTAAATAAGTGATTCCCCGCGATAAACATAAGATAAATCGCACCAATTGCTTGCACTTGCCATACATCTACTAGGAACGAAATCATAAATAGTGATCCGAAGCGGAAAACGAAGGCTCCTGCTAATCCATAAAATAGTGCTTTCTTTCGTTTTTCTTCTGGTAAATGTTTTACCATAATTGCGAGAACGAGAGCGTTATCAGCCGCTAAAATCCCCTCTAGTGCAATTAGGATGAGTAATACCCAACCATACTCCAATAATAATGATACATCCATGTACATTCTCCTCTCATTTCTATAAAGACTAAACAAGTGAAGAAGTTCCCCACTGTTTAGTTTCCCCATACTCCTGCCTATCAACGGTGGAAGGAATTTGAAAACAAAAAAGACCTCTGCCGTTGATAGGCAAAGGTCTTGCTAGACATATGTAATGAAAATGCCAACAAAGCCGGAAGAACTAAGTTCTACGTAATGACGACTTTGTTTCCAAGAAATAGTTCTTGGACGCTACTCCCCTTTGGAGATATGCTATTGTACTCTCATTATATGGATAATTTATACGGTTGTCAACCTGTTAAAATATCTTCGTTTGGATATTTTATTTTTCTTTGTTTTTTACGTGCAAATGAAAAGGCTAATGTTAAAGGCCCCATCTTTCCAAAAAACATCATAAAGATAATAATTGTTTTGCCGATGATTGTTAAGTGTGGCGTCAAATTCATGCTAAGGCCGACAGTTCCAAATGCTGAAAATACTTCAAAAGTACTCATTAATAAAGGAACCTTCTCAGTGATGCTTAAAATTAAAATGGAAAGAAAAATAAAAGAAATTGAAATAATAGTAATCGTTAATGATTTGACAATGAGCGTATCTTTAATGGATTTTTTAAACACGACAATATCATCTTGTTCTTGCAAAAATTTAAATACGCCGAAAAACATAATCAAAAAAGTCGTTAACTTAATCCCACCACCAGTTGAAGCACTACCAGCACCAATAAACATAAGAAGCATCATTAATAAAAGTGAAGGTTTTGATAATGCAGAGATATCAACAGTATTAAACCCGGCAGTACGTGTTGAAACCGCTTGAAAATAAGCAGCCATACCTTCTTCAAATGGTGTAAAACCTCTCATGGAAATTGAATTATGGAACTCAAATATAAAGATAAAAGCTGTAGCAATAATATTGACGATTAGAGTAGAAGAGAGCATAAGCTTTGAGTGCAAAGTAAGGTTTTTAAAGTTTTTCTTTCTTTTTATATCTACGATAACCGTAAAACCAATCCCACCTAAAATGATGAGAGAAGAAATAACGAGATTGACGAGAATGCTATGGGAGTGCGACATTAAATTATCGCTCCACACAGAAAACCCAGCATTATTAAAGGCTGAGATAGAATGAAAAAAGCTGTAATATATACCTTTGGCAACCCCATATTTTGGTACCCATTCAAAAGAGAGAAGTAAAGTAGAGATACATTCTACAGTAAAAGAGAATAAAAATAATGCTTTTGCAAGACGAATGATTCCGCCAACATTTGTTTGGTTTAATGCTTGTTGTAATAAAATCCGGTTTTGAAGGCCGATTTTTCTGCCGAGCATAATTGCGATTAAAACAGCAAAGCTCATAATGCCAAGCCCACCAACTTGTATAAGTGTTAAAATGACACATTGGCCAAATAAGGTAAATACTTTACCAGTGTCCACAACACCAAGCCCTGTAACCGTACAAGCAGAAACCGTTGTAAATAAGGCATCGAGCCATGAAATGGACGTTGTTGTAGCAATTGGCAATTTCAATAGGCATGTACCGATAATCGATAGCATAATAAAAGATACAGTAAGAACACGGGGAGGACTCATGCTAATGTTAATCCGTTTCATTTCACATATCGTTCCTTTCGATTTGCTCTTACTAGTATGTGAAGAAGCACTATTATGTATGTTAAAAAAGAAAGAGGCAGAGAATATCTGCCTCTAAGCCATAGGTTATATAGTTATCCGCGTAATTGTTGTTGAGCTAAAGCAACAAGACGTTTCGTTACTTCACCGCCAACTGATCCGTTAGAACGAGATGCTGTATTAGATCCTAAGCTTACACCGAATTCTTGTGCGATTTCATATTTGAATTGTTCAAGTGCTTGCTCTGCACCCGGAACTAGTAATTTGTTTGTTTTCACCATGTTGATACACATCCTTAAAGAGTAATCCAGTTTAGCTAAGTGCTATCTGGTAATGTTATTTTATGTGTAAACGACGTACTCATACACGGAAGTAAACGGTGTGATTAGAAGTTCTTGGATAGAAAAAAGAGTAGCAAATTTGCTACTCTTTTTTCAGTATTGTCGCTGTACCTTCTACGACAATATCATCAGATTGATTATATATGTTTGTTTGCAATGTGATAATTTTTTTATCGTCCCGTTTTTTAATAACTTCTGCCACAACGCGAAGTGTATCACCGATTTTGACAGGAGCACGGAATGAAACGTTTTGTGATAAATAAATCGTATTTTTGCCAGGAAGTTTCGTTCCAAGAATGGTAGAAATAAAACTTGAAACGAGCATGCCATGGGCAATACGTTCTTTGAACATTGTCGTTTTTGCAAAAGAGTCTAGAATGTGAATAGGATTTACATCTCCAGTCAATTTTGCAAAATTGATAACGTCCTCATCCGTAATTTTTTTTGTCAGTGATGCTTGATCACCGACTTGAATCTCATCGTAACGAAGCTCCGGAACAGTTTGTGCTTCTTGAAATGGATTCATTTTGTCCTCCTTCTTTTCCATATCGAAAAATGTAAGCCATCTTGATGTAGTAGGAGGAAGAAAGAGTTTTGTTTGTGCTGCAGTTAGTTGCCACATTTTTCTTACTTGATGGAAGTAAATAGATTTTTTGAGTTTTCCTCGAACTGCTTTGCGAGTTCTAGTTGTTTGGACTTGAACTCTCCCAAAAAAACTTCTAACTGTTTTTGAACCTCTTCACGTTGCGACTGTTGTTGTTCGATAAAGTGTTTTGTTGTTTCTTCAAATTGGCCGCTAGTTTGAGTAAGAATAGACAAAGATGTTTTCGTAGGCGAAACAGTAAGTTGGTGCATTTGATTAGAAAGCTCATTCCACTTTTCTTGCCACTCGTTAATTTGATCATTTAAGGAGTTTCCAGTTAATTGCTTCACATAGTCTGTATATTGGTTATTGAACTGAGTAGTGAATTGGTGTAGTTCTTTTTCTAGTTCATCTACTCCTGATGTTAATTTATGCAAAGCGTCTTGTTGTTGTTTTAACGTTTCTAAAGTAAGTTGCTCTAATTGTTTCCCAGCTGAAGAGAAGAGGGAAAGAGATTGAGACCAGTTTTTCCAAAATGCATCGACTAATTCGTATGGCTTAGTTTCCATTGTTTGACCTCCAAATGTTTTTTTGCATATTGTGAACGCAGATTACTCTGCTGTACCACCAGGTGAAGATGAAGAATCCTTTTCATCCTTTTCTGGAGAAGTAGAAAATGGAAAGAATGCATTGGTGTATAACGTGAAAAACGTCCGCAACATATTTTGATAATGTTCAAAAGAAGTCGCACATGTTGTTAAATATTGCTCTCCATATTCTGTTAAAGAATAAATTCGTTTCGCTGGCCCGCCTTCGCTTGTATCCCAAGTAGAAGAAATAAGATTTTCTTTTTCTAATTTGCGTAGTGTCCTATACACATTACCTTGGTCAACAGAAGAAAAGCCGATGTCCATTAGCATTTGAATAAGTTTGTAACCATGAAGACTCCAGTCTTTTAGACAGAGAAGTAAGAAAGGAACTAAGAAGTTTTTTGGCATGGAGTTTGGTTGTTTCGCTTGGTTTTTTTCCAAACTTTCTGGGTGTTCTGGTTCATTATGTAGCATGATTGTGCATCACCTCATGAATCAGTTAGATGGAATTTTTTGCTTATAAGTGCAATTTACACCTATCTGTTTTTAATGTCAATACATTTGTTAGAAAATAAAGAAAAATAAAATATATACTTGAAGTTTTATTCGGAATATTAGAAAATAGTGAATAGGTTGAATTGTTTCAAAAACGAAAAAGGGAGTGTAGTCGAAGTGATTGATCAAAAATTCGATCCATTGCAAGCATGGAAAAATGCTTATGAACAAACCGAAACATTTTGGGGAAAAGCGCTCAATGAAACAATTAAAACAGAAGAATATTCTGCTTGGATGGGCAGCGTTTTAGATTTGAATTTGTTTTATCAAAAAGCATTAAATGATACGACAAAAAATTATTTAGAACAGGTGAATGTGCCGACGAGAGAGGATATCGCTAGAGTAGCTACGCTTGTTATTAACTTAGAAAATAAAGTTGATAACATCGAGGAAATTCTAGAAGAGAAAGTGGATTCATTAGGACAAGCTCCTACATTAAAGCGTGATGTTACGAAAGTAAAACAAGATATGCGCACGTTAGAAACGAAAGTTGATCAAATTTTAGAATTGCTAGAAAAGCAAAATGCAGTACTAGCTAAACTACAAGTACCTGTAAAAGAAGAAGTAAAGCCTGTAAATAAGCCAGAAAATAAAAAATGATAATGGCGTTTGTTTATAACGTGTAAAAGAGAGAGGGAGAATCTCTTTTCATGTATAAACAACGAAACATAATTAATATATGGACTCAATTAGTATGAGTACCAAAATGATTCATAACAATCGTTCACAAATTCATTTAAGGGGGAAAAGAAATGGTTCAATTAAATGGCAAAGTAGCAATCGTAACAGGTGGGGCAAAAGGAATTGGAAAAGCAATCACAGTAGCATTAGCAGAAGAGGGAGCAAAAGTAGTTATTAACTATAACAGCAGTAAAGAAGCAGCTGAAAACTTAGTAAATGAATTAGGAAAAGAAGGACATGACGTTTATGCAGTTCAAGCGGATGTTTCTAAAGTAGAAGATGCAAACAGACTTGTAGAAGAAGCTGTGAATCATTTTGGTCAAGTTGATATTCTTGTTAATAATGCTGGTATTACAAGAGATCGTACATTCAAAAAATTAAATCGTGAAGATTGGGAGCGCGTAATTGACGTGAACTTAAGCAGTGTATTTAATACGACAAGTGCGGTACTTCCATACATATCGGAAGCAGAAGAAGGAAGAATCATTAGTATTTCTTCTATTATTGGCCAAGCTGGTGGATTTGGACAAACGAACTACTCAGCAGCAAAAGCAGGTATGCTAGGATTTACAAAATCATTAGCGTTAGAACTTGCAAGAACAAATGTAACTGTAAACGCAATTTGCCCAGGATTTATTGATACTGAAATGGTAGCAGAAGTACCAGAAGAAGTGCGTCAAAAAATCGTTGCGAAAATCCCGAAAAAACGTTTTGGTCAAGCTGATGAAATTGCAAAAGGTGTAGTATATCTATGCCGTGACGGTGCGTATATCACAGGTCAGCAATTAAACATTAACGGCGGATTATACATGTAATGAAGTAAGAAAAAAGTGCATATCCATAGCAGGAATGCACTTCTTTTTTTAGAAAGAAATTGACCAAAAAGGAGATAGGAAAAATGACTACATTCGTAACGGAATGGGAAAAGCAATTGGAGTTGTACCCAGAAGAATATCGTAAAGCATATCGCCGTGTGAAAAGAGCGAGCGAAGTTTTATTACGCGAACCAGAACCACAAGTTGGTTTAACACCGAAAGAGGTTATTTGGACGAAGAATAAAACGAAGCTGTATCGTTACATTCCAAAACAAGAAAAAACACAGAGAGTTCCAATCTTATTAATATACGCTCTTATTAATAAACCGTATATTATGGATTTAACTCCAGGAAATAGTTTAGTGGAATATTTAGTAGATCGTGGTTTTGATGTGTATATGCTTGATTGGGGCACATTCGGTTTAGAAGATAGTCATTTGAAGTTTGATGATTTCGTGTTCGATTATATTGCAAAAGCAGTGAAAAAAGTAATGAGAACTGCAAAATCGGACGAGATTTCTTTACTTGGTTATTGCATGGGTGGAACGTTAACATCTATTTATGCAGCGCTTCATCCGGACATGCCAATTCGTAACTTGATTTTTATGACAAGTCCTTTTGATTTCTCTGAAACAGGATTATACGGTCCTTTATTAGATGAGAAATATTTCAATTTAGATAAAGCGGTTGATACATTCGGAAATATTCCGCCAGAAATGATTGATTTCGGAAATAAGATGTTAAAACCAATTACAAACTTTGTCGGTCCATATGTTGCTTTAGTCGATCGTTCAGAAAATGAGCGCTTCGTCGAAAGTTGGAAATTAGTTCAAAAGTGGGTAGGCGATGGTATTCCGTTCCCAGGTGAATCGTATAGACAATGGATTCGTGATTTTTATCAAAATAATAAATTAGTGAAGGGTGAACTCGTTATTCGCGGACAAAAGGTAGACCTTGCAAATATTAAGGCGAATGTCTTAAATATTTCTGCGAAACGTGATCACATTGCTCTGCCATGTCAAGTAGAAGCTTTACTTGATCATATTTCTAGCACAGATAAACAGTATGTATGTTTACCGACAGGACATATGTCTATTGTGTATGGTGGAACGGCTGTAAAGCAAACATATCCGACGGTTGGAAATTGGCTTGAAGAGCGTTCTAATTAAAGAGAAGAAATCCAACTAGCTTATGTTAGTTGGATTTTTTTATGGAAAATGACGAAACATAGGAAGGAGAAAATTACATGGTAGGAGTATAATATATGAAGCTTATGACTGGTAAGTTGTTTTGGAGAGCTGGAGTTTCTGTACCTTGTTATCCAACGTTAGAAAATGATATGATATGTGATGTACTAGTAATTGGAAGTGGAGAAGCAGGTGCTCATATAGCGTATTCGTTAGCTAAAATTGGAATGCGTGTTATGCTCATTGAAAAAAGAGCAATTGCATGTGGTAGCACAGCTGCAAATACAGGATTATTACAATTTGTTCATGATAAATCGTTGACCTCTCTTATTCATACATTTGGTGAAGAGAAAGGGGTACGAGCATATAGACTTTGTTATGAAGCGCTGCAAACAATGGAAAAGGTTGTGCCAACTCTCGATATTGATCCCCATTTTATTCCGCGAAATAGTTTGTATTATGCAAGTAGAGATGAGGATATTTCATTTTTACAAGAAGAATATAATACGTTACGCCATTATGGATTTCCAGTTGAATATTTTACAGAGTCTGATATTAAGAAACGTTATTCATTTACAAAACAAGCAGCGTTATATACAAGCGGTGATGCAGAAGTGAATCCGTATATATTAGCGCATAGTCTTTTGCATAAAGCGAAACAAATAGGCGCTACTATATATGAACATACAGAGGCATTACATATTAAACAAATCCAAAATGATTTAATTTGTTACACGAAAACAGGAAATAAAATTGTAGCAAAGAATATTATTATGGCGACAGGTTATGAAGCAATTTTTGGAAAGAAAGAAAAAAATACAACAGTAGAAACGTCTTATGCCGTTGTGACAAATAAGATAGATTATTTTGAAGGCTGGCATGAGCAATCGTTAATTTGGGAAACAGCACGTCCGTATTTGTATAGTCGAACGTATCAAAACCGCATTGTTATAGGCGGATTAGATGAGGCGCTGAAAATTCAAAAAATCGGCGATACGAAATTATTGCATAAGCGTGATCTTCTTATTAACATTGTAAAAGAAATGTTTCCGCAGTATAAAAATATACGGGCAGAGTACTATTGGGCAGCAGCATTTGGTGGCAGTCATGACGGTCTTCCTATTTTAAAAGAAGATAAAAAAATACATAATTTATATTACGCACTGCCGTATGGGGGAAATGGAACTGTATACGGAATGGTATTTGCGAAACTATTTCAGCAGTTATTTACAAATGAAGAAAGTGATGATTTTTCTTTATTTAATCGATAGAAAAAAGGTAGCGAAGTGATGGAATGAGAGATATAAAAAAGTTTTTACAAAAGTTACGTCCCGTGCAACTTATCGTTGTATTTTATTTACTGGCGGTAGTTGTATCGGTAATTTTGCTTAGTTTACCATTTGTTACGAAGCCTGAAGTGAAATGGACATTTATCGATGCACTATTTACATCTGTTAGTGCGGTAAGTGTTACGGGACTGTCTGTTGTTACGATTTCAGATACGTTTACAACGGCAGGAATTATTGTTTTAGCCCTTATTTTACAATTAGGCGGATTAGGAATTATGGCGCTTGGTACATTCGTCTGGATTATAACGGGGAAAAAGATTGGTTTGCAAAGAAGAAGATTAATTATGGCAGACCATAACCAAGGGAATTTATCGGGCCTTGTAGAATTGATGCGTTCTATTTTAATTGTAATTATTTCGATAGAACTCATTGGAGCAATACTGTTAGGTACAAGGTTCTTACTATATTTCCCGACTTGGCAAGAAGCATATTTTCACGGTTTCTTTGCCGCTGTGAGCGCAACAACGAACGGAGGATTTGATTTAACAGGACAATCACTTATTCCGTACAAAAAAGATTATATTGTTCAAATGATTCATATGTTGCTTATTATTTTAGGAGCTATCGGTTTCCCAGTGTTAATGGAAGTAAAACAATTCCTTAGTAAAAGGCGACAACAACTATTTCGCTTTTCGTTATTTACAAAATTGACGACAACGACATTTTTTGTACTCGTTATTGTTGGAACAATTATGATTTTTCTATTAGAACGAAATCATTTTTTAGTAGGAAAGTCATGGCATGAAACTGTATTTTATACATTATTCCAATCTGTGACGACGCGAAGTGGAGGACTCGCTACAATGGACATACGTGAATTATCACAACCAACGCTTTTATTTATGAGTATATTAATGTTCATTGGGGCATCTCCAAGTTCAGTTGGGGGCGGAATACGTACAACAACATTTGCAGTTAGTATATTATCGTTATATACATTTGCAAGAGGCGGGAGAACAGTCCGAGTTTTCAAACGTCAGCTACATGAAGAGGACGTGTTGAAAGCATCTGTCGTTATGACGATGGGGATTTTATTATGTGCCTCAGCGCTATTCATTTTATCTATTACGGAAAATGTACCGCTTATGAGCTTAATCGTTGAAGTTTGTTCTGCTTTCGGAACGACGGGACTATCAACAGGTGTTACTCCTGATTTAACAACTGTTGGTAAACTTGTACTCATTGTACTTATGTTTATCGGACGCGTCGGTATTTTGACATTTATTTTAGCTAGTGGTGGAAGAGAGCAACCAGCTCGCTATAAATATCCGAAAGAGAGAATTATTATTGGATAGTATGAAACCATTCTACCTATGTTAGGTAGAATGGTTTTTTAGTCGTTAATTCCGAATTGGGGATGCATAAAAGCATCATTTTTATTATCAACTTCGTTTTTAAGTAATTCTTGATTTTCTTCTGCAATCCATCCGATATCATTTGTAGGATGGATCCATTCTTCCCCAGCCATAATGGCAGGATCTACCTCATCACTCCAATTATTAAGAGGACTGTTAGTGGAATCGTATTTACTGTCTCCAATTACAACATCATATTGATTTATAAAAGGTTGTTGCATCTTTTTGCCTGTGCCTTTAAAAGAAGGAAAGTTCATTTGATGAGGGAGCGTCTCGTCTAAAATTGGCGATTGTATCGTTTCTTTTTCTTTCAAAGTAATCGCTCCTTTTTGTAATGGCTTGTTCGTATGTAGTATTTCCATCTATAAGCTCTTATGTACTTGTTAACACTTCCCAGTAATAATTACTGTAAGTTGTTTCAAACTAGAATAGAAAGTTATTTCGTGAGAGCAGGTGAATATGTTGGTAAAAAGAAAAGTAAAACAAAATGCAGCAATTAATAATAATAAAACTCCGAAAGAAAGCTTACCAGATGCAGAATTTGCATTAGAGTATGAAGGAGAAAATAGTGCGAAGTATGCAAATCGTAATTCAAAAAAAGGTAAACAAAAATGAGGCGTTTTTTACAAACGCCTCATTTTTTTGTGGGATTATAAAGGTTTTTTTAATTATTTGTAAATTGCACGTTTGATATTGGCAGAAAAATGCGAAAAAACATAGAAGTAGCAACGTATTACACAAAAACAAACAACAAACAAAAGATTAATGTTGGTTTAATACTGCTTTTACACTAGTTGTTTATATTAGAGTTGTACATAAGATTTGTAAAAGGAGAGAGAGACAGTGAAAAAAACAATCTTTAAAGCTGTAGCAACTGGAATGGTATTTTCGTTATTAATGGGGTGTGGTGCAAAGAAAGAAGAAAGTGCTGGAGCAAAAGTAAAAGATGATAAATTATCTGGATCATTAACTGTTTACACAGCGATTGAAGAAGAGCTTGTACCGATTTATCTTGATTCTTTTAAACAGAAGTACCCAGACGTGAAGTTGAACATTGTTCGTGATTCAACAGGAGTTATTACAGCGAAATTGCTAGCTGAAGGAAAAAATACACAAGCAGATGTTGTATGGGGAACTGCAGCGTCTAGTCTATTAGCTTTAGAGAAAAAAGATATGTTAAAAGGATACTCTCCAAAAGGAGCAGATCGTGTCCTTTCGCAATTTAAAGACGATAAGAAACCAGAAAAATGGGTAGGAAATACTGCATTTATGACGGGGATTGCTGTAAATAAAGAAGAATTGAAGAAGAAAAATTTACCGATGCCAGAATCATATGAAGATTTAACGAAACCAGAATATAAAGGAACGCTAGTTATGCCGCATCCGGCTTCTTCTGGAACAGGATTTTTAACAGTTTCTGCATGGCTACAAATTATGGGAGAAGATAAGGGCTGGGATTACATGAAGAAACTTCATGATAATATGGCAACTTATACTCATTCAGGTTCAAAACCAGCGAAATTAGCAGGCGCAGGTGAATATCCAGTTGGTGTATCAATGGTTTATAGTGCTTTGAAAGAGAAACAAAAAGGTGCACCAGTTGAAGTTGTACTGCCGAAAGAAGGATTAGGCTGGGAAGTAGAAGCGAACGCACTTATTAAAAAAGATAATGCTAAAAATGATAAATTAGCGCAAGCATTTTTAGATTGGGCAATTACAGATGATGTAATGAAGTTATACTTCGAGAAAAATGGATTTGCGACAATTAAAAATGATTATAAACTTCCAGATGGATTCCCTAAAGATGTGACGGAAAAGTTATATAAAAAGAATGACTTTAAATGGGCAGCAGAAAATCGTGACAAAATTTTAGAAAAATGGGAAAAAGAGTTTGGCCAAAAAGCAGAACCGAAAAAGTAAGTGAGTGGGAGAGAGAAAAATGAGCGAATATTTATCAATTCAACACATCCAAAAACAGTTTGATGCATTTACAGCGTTAAAGGATATTTCTTTTACTGTGAAAAAAAATGAGTTTGTTTGTTTATTAGGCCCAAGTGGTTGTGGGAAAACGACATTGCTCCGAATTTTAGCGGGGCTAGAAGAGGCAACAACAGGTAGTATTGCTGTGAATGGAAAAGATATTACAGCATTACCACCTGGAAAGAGGAACTTCGGAATGGTTTTTCAATCGTATGCATTATTTCCGAATTTAACTGCACTTGAAAACATTGAATACGGCTTAAAAACAAAAAAATATGGAAAAGCAGAAGTAAAAGAAAAAGCGCTATCGGCGTTAGAACTTGTTGATTTGCTGAATGTAAAAGATAAATATCCTGCTCAAATGTCTGGTGGACAACAGCAGCGAGTAGCACTTGCACGTGCGCTCGCTCTGTCTCCCGATATTTTGTTACTTGATGAGCCGTTATCTGCTTTAGATGCAAAAGTGCGTGAAAAGTTGCGCAGAGAAATGCGTGATTTGCAAGAAAAAGTGGGAGTAACAACTATTATGGTAACGCATGATCAAGAAGAGGCATTAACGATGGCTGATAAAATTGTTGTAATGAATCATGCGGAAATTATGCAGATTGGAACACCAGAGGAGATTTATCAAAGACCAGCCAATCCGTTTGTGGCAGATTTTATTGGTTCTATTAATTTCTTTTCGAAAAATAACGAAGAACATGCGATTCGTCCTGAACATGTAACAGTTGTACAAAATAATGGTATTAAAACAGTTGTAGAAAGCATGGAATTTCGCGGTTCTGTATACCGGACGGAAGTGCGGGTCATAGAAGAGAAAACACACCTTTATAATGAGAAAATTGTAGTGGATATATTGGCATCAGAAGTAGAGGAAACTGCTATTAGAAAAGGAAAACCAATTCAAATCTCTTTCTCAGAAAATCATATGTTGTCATATGGAAAGAAGGTCATTGTATAGATGGAGATGTTAGAAAACTTTAAGGCAGAAAGTACAAAAAAAAAGATTAAGAGACGTATCGGTAAAGAAGAGTGGATACAAAGACTATTAATTATTGGTATGCTTCTTTCATTTTTTATCATGCTTGTATTGCCTTTATTACAACTGTTTACACAAGCCTTTTATGATAAAGATGGAGCTTTTGTTGGTGTTGCGAATTTCAGTAAATATTTCACAACACCAACGCTAGTTCAATCACTACAAAATACGATATGGATTTCGGGCGCTACAACAATTATTTCAGTTACACTCGCTTTCGCTTACGCATATGCGATCGCTCGTACAAATGTTTTTGGAAAGCGCGTATTTCAATACATAGCATTATTACCATTATTCGCACCAACGATGATGCACGGTATTGCGCTTACATATTTATTTGGTAATCAAGGGTTAATAACAAAAGGGATGTTTGGTTTATTTGAAGGAATACAAATACCGTTATACGGACCAGTAGGAATTGTAATGGCTGAAGTTATGTATACATTTCCGCAAGCATTCCTTATTTTATTAATTGCTCTCCAAGGTTCTGATTATCGTTTATATGAAGCTTCTAATATGTTGGGTGCAAGTAAAGTGAAACAGTTTTTTACGGTTACTTTACCTAGTGTGAAATACGGATTAATTAGTGCGATGTTCGTTGTATTTACACTTAGTTTCACTGATTTTGGGGCACCTAAAATTGTTGGAGGACAATATAACGTACTTGCTACTGACGTATATAAGCAAGTAATTGGACAGCAAAATATGTCCATGGGCGCAACTGTCGGAATGATTTTATTGATCCCAGCTATTTTCGCATTTGCAGTTGATCGTATTACGCAAAGAAAACAGGCGAATCTCTTATCTTCAAAAGCAGTACCTTACAGAATAATAAATAATAAGAAAAGAGATGTTATTTCATTCGTATATTGTAGCGTAGTCACGTTTATGATCATTCTTTTATTTGTGGCAGTTGGTATTGCTGCAAGTGTGAAAGTATGGCCATATAATATGAGTTTTACACTTGAGCATTTTAATTTTTCAAGTTTGACAGGAGACGGAATTGAAGCATTTAAAAATAGTGTAATTGTCTCAGCTATTACGGCAGTTATCGGGGCGATTTTAACATTTGTGTTCGCTTATGCGATTGAAAAAATAGAACAGTTACAGTTTTTCAGAAAAGTAGGCTACTTTTTCTCTATTGTACCGTTAGCGATTCCTGGATTAGTACTTGGATTAGGATATGTCTTTTTCTTTAGTCAACCAACAATTCAAATTCTAGGACTTTCAGTAACAAATCCGTTTCATTCCTTATATGGCACAATTGCTGTTTTAGTATTAGTAAATATCATTCATTTTTACTCTGTAACGTTTGTTACCGCAACGACTGCTTTAAAGAAACTAGACCGAGAGTTTGAACTTGTTTCACAGTCGATGAGCGTACCGTTTTATAAAACTTTCTTTCGAGTAACAGTACCGATGTGTTTACCAGCTATTTTAGAAATGGTTATGTACTATTTCGTAAATTCAATGGTGACTGTATCGGCAGTAGTGTTCTTATATGCGGCTGATTTTAAACTAGCTGCTGTATCAATTGTAAATATGGACGATGCAGGAAATGTAGCACCAGCAGCTGCAATGAGTGTACTTATTGTTGTTACAAATATTGTAGTGAGGGTTGTATATGAATGGGGAACGAAAGCACTTCGTAACCGAACGTCACAATGGCAAAAAAGATAAGTAAGAAGGGTGATGGATAGAATGAAAATTGAAGCAGTTATTTTTGATTGGGCAGGTACGACAGTTGATTACGGATGTTTTGCACCATTAGAAGTATTCATGAAGATTTTTCATAAACGCGGTGTTGAAATTACAGCAGAAGAAGCTCGCAAACCAATGGGGTTATTGAAGATTGATCATGTTAGGGTATTAACGGAAATGCCCCGTATTTCGAATGAGTGGAAGCGTGTCTTCGGACAATTACCAACAGAAGAAGATATTCATGAGATGTATGAAGAGTTTGAAGAAATTCTCTTTGCTATTTTACCGTACTATGCCACGCCAATTGATGGGGTAAAAGAAGTGGTTTCCTCACTACGTGAAAGAGGTATTAAAATTGGATCAACAACTGGTTATACGAGAGAAATGATGGACATTGTTGCAAAAGAAGCAGAAATACAAGGGTATAAACCTGATTTTCTTGTGACGCCAAATGATGTTCCAGCAGGTCGTCCATATCCGTGGATGTGTTATAAAAATGCGATGGAACTCTGTGTATACCCAATGAATCATATGATAAAAATTGGAGACACCGTGTCAGATATGAAAGAGGGCAGAAATGCTGGAATGTGGACAGTTGGTGTAATCCTCGGTAGTAGTGAGCTCGGTTTAACGGAAGAGGAAGTTGAGAATATGGATCCGTTAGAGCTTCGTGAAAAAATAGAAGTAGTTCGTAATCGTTTCATTGAAAATGGGGCTCATTTTACAATTGAAACGATGCAGGAGCTCGAAAACGTAATTGAACATATCGAGAAACAAGAACTTATTATTTCATAAAGGGGGCACACGATCATGAATGAAAATCACTATTTATTATTAACACCAGGACCATTAACGACAACAAAAACTGTAAAAGAAGTTATGTTATACGATTGGTGTACGTGGGATGTTGAATATAACACGATGGTGCAAGATGTAAGAAATAGGCTTGTATCGTTAGCGACAAAGGAAGAAGAAAAGTACACAACAGTTTTAATGCAAGGAAGCGGTACGTTTTCGGTTGAAGCAGTGATTGGTTCTGTTATTCCTAGAAACGGAAAGCTGCTAGTTTGTACAAATGGTGCGTATGGTAAGCGGATTGTACAAATGGCAGAGATGTTACATATAGATGTGGTGGTCAGTCAAACAGAAGAGTGGGAGCCTACTAATATTGCAGAAGTAGAACAGTTATTACAACAAGATAAAGAGATTACGCATATTGTAGTTGTTCATTGTGAAACAACTACAGGTATTATTAATCCAATTGTAGACGTATGTAAATTGGGAAAACAATATGGAAAAGTTACACTGGTTGACGCAATGAGTAGTTTCGGTGGTATTGAAATAGATATCGCTGAGTTGCAAATTGACTTTCTAATTAGTAGTGCGAATAAATGTATTCAAGGTGTTCCCGGATTCGGTTTTGTCATCGCAAATCGTGATGAACTATTGAAATGTAAAGGGCAAGCTCGTTCTTTATCATTAGATTTATATGATCAGTGGGAAACGATGGAAGAGCAAAATGGGAAATGGCGCTTTACTTCACCTACACATGTTGTACATGCTTTTTATCAGGCATTGCTTGAATTAGAAGAAGAAGGCGGGGTAAGAGCCCGTTACAATCGATATTATAGCAATCAAAAACTACTAGTGCACAAAATGAAAGAAATAGGCTTTAAGCCATTATTAGATGAAAAATATCAATCTCCTATTATTACATCTTTCATTTATCCAGAAGCAGGATTTGAATTTTTGCAGCTATATAATGAATTAAAGCGATATGGATTTGTTATTTATCCAGGTAAAATTTCGAAAGTAGATACGTTCCGCATTGGAAATATCGGTGATGTACATGAAGACGATATTAATCGCTTAGTTGATAGTATTGCTAAAGGGGTTGTTATAGGGTGAAAGTATTTTGCTTAGGTGGAGCAGGTAAAATTTGTCGTGAAGCAATTTTAGATTTAGTTCAATTTTCATCTTTTGAGACGATTACGGTAGCCGATTTTAATGAAGAGGAAGGCCGAAAAGTAGTAGAGTGGTTAAATGATCCTCGTGTTGATTTTGTGAAAGTCGATGTGACAAATCATGAGGATACGGTCGCAAAAATGAAGGGCTATAACATTGTAATGGATGGTACGACGATAAAGTTAAATGGATTGTCTACTCGCTGTATCGCAGATGCCGGTTGTCACGGTGTGAACTTAAATGGATTTGGTGAAGAAAATGAATTCCACTCTAAATTTGTTCAACATGGAACAACATGTTTACCTGGGTTTGGTATGACACCAGGTGTAACGCAAATGATGGCCATGTATGCAGCAAATCAGTTAGATACTGTAGAGTCAGTTCGAGTAAGTCATGGCTCGTATCGTCCAATTGCTTTTTCTGCATCAATTACAGAGACAACGACATATGAATATGATCCACATTTGCCGACGCGTACAGTTTATGAGGAAGGTGAATTTAAGCAAGTACCTCCGTTTGCGCGCCCGAGAGAAATTGAATTACCAGCACCTTACGGAAAAACAATGCAGTATATAATCCCGCATTCAGAAACGATTACGTTAGCGAAGGCACTGGAAGATAAAGGTGTACAGCTTATTGAAACAAGAGGAACTTGGCCAGAGCAAAATATGCAGCTCGTTCGTGCTTTATATGATTATGGTATATTGCGTAATGATCAAATTGAAATAAACGGTAAAGAAATTGGTATTATGGATTGTATTTCGAAGTATCTATTAAAATCGAAAGAAGGACAAGCAACAGAGCTTTATGGTTATGCACTTCATGTAGAAGTAGTAGGTATGAAAAATAATCAAGAACAAAGGCATGTGTTATACCATACGCATCCGCTATCTGACGGTTCTGTAGTAGGTTGGGAGAAATTAAGGGCCTATACAAGAAATGTTGGTATCCCATTTGGAATCGCTACAGAGTTAATTGCAAAAGGAGTAGTTAATAAAGTCGGTGTTATTACTCCTGAAGAATCTTTCGAAAATCCACAAATTATTTTTGACGAACTAGAAAAGCGCGGTATTTATATTCATGAAGAGATTTTCACTGAAAAAGAAAATTATAACTTTGTATAAGTAAGACAGTTTATGAGGTAGATATAAATGGGGTGAGGCTATGTCTGTAGTAGGTGAAGAGAGAAAGAGGACAATTCTTGAGAAGGTAGAGTTTAAAGGAAAAGTAAAAGTTTCAGAATTAGCGAGAGAGTTCGCAGTATCAACAGAGACGATTCGTCGGTATTTAGAAGAATTAGATCGTGAAAAAAAATTGAAGAAAGTGTACGGTGGAGCCGTTCAACTTCCGGGAGCTGGGATAGAGGCACCGATGTTAGAACGAGAGATGCTGCATATAGAAGAGAAGAAAAGAATTGGGTATAAAGCAGCAACGTTTGTGGAAGATGGAGATGTTATTGCGATTGATGATGGAAGTACACCACTTCAAATGGTGCCATATCTTGTTCATCGTAAAAATTTAACGATTGTAACAAGTTCATTTCCAGTAGCAACACAATTAATTTCTTCTATTAATAAAAAGATGTTTCACGGTGAAGTTTTATTTATAGGCGGGAAAGTATCTCCAAAACATTCACGTGTGTCGGGGTCTATTTCACAGCAAGTAATTCATCAATTTCATTTTCATAAAGCATTCGTTTCGATTGATGGGTTGTTGCAAGGTTTTGGGGTTTCTAGCTTTGAATTAGAAAAGGCGAAACTGTCAGAAGCGATGATGAAATTAGCTGAGAAAACGTATATTTTATGCGATCATACAAAGGTAGGCGTCAAAGGGAACTACCGAATAGCAGGATTTTCTCGTATTCAACATATTATTTGTGATAAGAAAATGCCCTATAGTTTTGAAGAAGAAGTCAAAAAGCATAATATTCAATGGACAGTTTGCTAAATGAATTGAATACGTTTAGACTCCCACCTAATTTTTAGGTGGGAGTTTTACTATCAGCAAGTAAAAAAATAAAAGCTTTGTATTTATGCAAAAAGTGGACACATTTTCTCATCTCGTTCATATAATTTACCAATACAAAAAAAGTTGGTCGAAGGAAAGAAGGGAAAGTATGTCGGAACGGATATATAATAAACTTGTATTGTATGCAAACATTTTGCAAAAAATTGGTGTTATTAATGAAAAAGAAAAAAGTGAAATCCTTCATACGATAGGCAAAAAAGCCCTTTGAGTAAAGGGTTTTTTATTTTTTATCTATGGAAATATAAACTTAATGTAATATTCTTATTGACAATGATAATGAGATTCATTATCATTTATTATGTTAGTAATTGATAGTAATTATCAATTGAAATATATATAAGATAAGGGGATATTATTTTGAAAAAAAGTTATATTAAAGCTCTAGTAGTAGCAACAACATTAGCTATTCCATTTGCTGCGTATTCTACTCCAGCGTTAGCAGCAATAAAAATTGAAGCAAACCAGTCGGTAGCAGCAGCCAGTGATCGCACGTATGATACTGAGATTAAAATATATAAGGATCAAAAAGATGAGCCATCTATGGTTTCTCAGTACATAAAAAATCCTAAAGTAGCAATTGAAGATGGGAAAAAAATCGTTACTGTAACAATACAAGATAGCGATTATTTTCAATATCTTAGAATAGAAGATAGAAATCAACCTGGTGTATTTCATGATGTGAAAGTTCTGTCAGAAGATAAAAGAAAAAATGGAACGAAAGTAGTCCAATTTGAAATTGGCGAATTTGAGCAGAAGCACAATATGCAAATGCATATATTTATTCCGGCTATTGGATATGATCACAAATATCAAGTTCAATTTGAAATTAAAGATCCAACTGTAGGTGAAAAAGAAACAGAGAAACCAGATGATAACTCTAATTCAGGCAATACGGAAACAGATAATCCAGTTGATAATCAAAATATGATAACAGATAACAAATTAAGAGAACTTGTTAATAAAAAAGTATTTAATAGAAAAGATTTAAATACACCAATTACGAAAGAAGAGTTATTACAAGTAAAGGACTTGTTTTTAAACACGAATGAGATTCTGGATTATAGTGCATTAAAATATATGCCAAATTTAAAATCTTTAACAGTTGCGAATGCGAAGATAACAGATCCGTCGTTCTTTGCGAATTTAAAGCAATTAAATCATTTAGCTTTGCGAGGTAATGAATTTTCAGATGTAACACCACTTGTTAAGATGGAAAATTTAGAATCTCTTGATTTGAGTAATAATAAAATTACAAACGTTGCACCACTAATTGAAATGAAAAATGTAAAAAGTTTATATCTATCAGGCAACCAAATAGAAGATGTAACAGCATTAGCGAAAATGGAACAACTAGATTACTTGAATTTAGCAAATAATAAAATTACGGATGTTGCTCCATTAAGCGCATTGAAAAATGTAACATACTTAACTTTAGCAGGTAATCAAATTGAAGATATTAAACCGTTATATTCATTACCTTTAAAGGACTTAGTATTAACGCGTAATAAGGTTAAAGATTTATCGGGTATTGATCAAATGAATCAATTAAATAAATTATTTATCGGTAAAAATCAAATTGAAGATGTGACACCACTTGCTAAAATGAATCAGCTTACAGAATTAGATTTACCTAATAATGAGTTAAAGGATATTACTCCATTATCAAATCTAGTAAACTTACAAAAACTTGATTTAGAAGCAAATTATATTTCAGACTTATCGCCAGTTAGTAAGTTGAATAAGTTAGTATATTTAAGTTTTGTTGCAAATGAAATCCGCGATGTTAGACCAGTAATAGAACTAAGTAAGAAAGCTTATATTAATGTCCAAAACCAAAAAGTCTTTTTAGAGGATACAGAAGTAAATAAAGAAGTAAAAGTACCTATATACGAAAAAGACGGCGAGGTATCTACAAAAATCCGTCTGAAGAGTGATGGTGGTACGTATAGTAATGGTGTAGTGAAATGGAGTACACCAGGTGAGAAAGTATATGAATTTGGTGTGAAAGATCCATTTGCGGATACAGGAATCTTCTTTACAGGATCTGTAATTCAAAATGTAGTAGAAAGTAAAGGGGACAACAATTCTAAAGAAGACAATACTTCTAAAGAAGATGAGAAAGTAGAGGTAGTAGAATTTAAAGATGTACCAAAAGGACATTGGTCAGAAGAAGCAATTCATTATTTAGCGAAAGAAAATATTTTCAAGGGATATGGAAATGGACAATTTGGATTTGGGGATAATATTACTCGTGGACAAGTTGCATCTTTAGTACAAAGGTACTTGAAATTAGAAAGTAAAGTAGAGCAGAAAGAGATGTTTACTGATATGAAAGGGCATATGTTTGAGCAAGATATTGCTACAGTTGCACAAGCTGGAATTATGCAAGGAGATGGTACAGGTAAGTTTCGTCCAGAAGGAGTATTAACTAGGTACGAGATGTCAGTAGTATTACAAAAAGTATTTCAGTTAAATGAAACTGAAAATAATTTGGAGAACTTTACAGACGTACCAACAGGTCATTGGGCAGAAGGATATGTGAAAGCATTAGTGGATAATAATATATCAAAAGGTGACGGGAATGGGAACTTTTTAGGGGATGATTTCGTAACACGTGAGCAATATGCGCAATTTCTGTATAAGGCAATAAAAAAATAATAAATGAGAAAAATACGTTATTCTTTAATAAGAAGAATAACGTATTTTTTATATGTACAAAATCAAGTGCTAAATAGACAGGAGTGTTTACATGTGATAGGCCTATTTTTCCGATAGGTGCTGAAACCATATTGACAAAAAGGCATTCTCGTGTGATAATTCAATTAAATTTTTAGAATAATCAAAAAACATTCCTTTTATATAGAAAGGATTTGAATATTATATTAATATTACGCCGGGGGTGACGAAATGTTATTTTTTCTGAAAAAATGGAACGAATTAAAAGATGTGAAAGCAGAATTGGCACTTCGCGATTGGTTTTATGGTACGAAAATTAGTTTATCGATGTGTACGTCAAAAGAGCCATTAACATTTTTAGTGAATGTAGAGGGAAGAGATAAAGGGGTATTTTCTGAAGAAGATTTTATTGTCGTAAATTGCATGTGTGAGCCAGTATTTGAAAACGAAGAAAAACCAGCTATAGAGTCATTTATGCATGCGGATATTTATAAAAAAAGTAGTGCAGAATGCATTTTACAAGTCCAGACTGTAGATAGTCATTTAATGTCAGAGCTATATGGGAAAGAAGGAGAAGTAACATTCGAAAAACGTAGTGTGGAACGTGTTTTTGGAAAAGACGGTATTACAGAAATGACAATTCCAATTGTAGAAGATGAAAAGAAATTCGCTAATTTATTAGAAAATAATGTTCCGAATTTTATTGAAGGTGGAGGAGTAGTCCTTGTTCATAATTACGGAATGATTGTGTGGGGGAAAACTCCAGAAGAAGCGAAAAAATGGTTGGAAGGTATAGAGTATTTAATGAACTATCACGTAAAGCTTTTAATGATAAAAGGGGCAAAAAGTTCTGTTATATAAAGATGTATTCACAGAGATTACCATCCCTTAAAAATGAAAGCGTTTTAAAAAGAGATTTTACTCATAAAATATAGGTCTCCTTATTATATATAGATTACATGTTGACATGTAAGGAGGAACATATTTTGCGAGTTAAATATCATTTTCTGCCAAAACAGCAGGTGACATTTTGCAAAACGAATGATTCTGGTGAAAAGGCGTTACAAATTATGAATGAAACGGGATTTCGCACAATTCCTGTATTAGCAGAAAATGAGAAGGAATTCACGGGGATTATTTATAAAGTAGATCTTTTAGAAAAGAAGTGTAATAGCAGATTAGAGGATGTAAGTACAGAAGATGTACTGGAAAGTCCAAATTCGTTTATTTTTGAAAAGGATTCTTTTTTTAGAGCTTTTTACGTTATTCGTCGTCTCCCGTTTTTAGCGGTTTTAAATGAGTATAATGAATTTGTCGGCATTTTAACACATTCTAATGTATTTGATGTCATTGAGGATTCGTT
The DNA here is from genome assembly GCF_046534555.1 of Bacillus sp. SIMBA_074. Classification (NCBI taxonomy): domain Bacteria; kingdom Bacillati; phylum Bacillota; class Bacilli; order Caryophanales; family Bacillaceae; genus Bacillus; species Bacillus sp. SIMBA_074. Next base: position 53,461 of record NZ_JAWRYM010000013.1, read on the forward strand.
CGGTATGCGGACGGGTGGTTATATATTAACAATTGCAACACAAGATTGTAAGGGAACAATTAAAGAGCTTGGGACATTATTAAAAGCATATAATATCGGTGGACTGTTTACGCTTGATAACGGTGATCAATATATTCGCCGTGTTATCGTAAATATATCGGATGAGTTAAATGAAAAAAAATTAAAGCAATTAATTGAAAAGATAGAGAAAAAGGGATTCAGGGTGAGTCATGTAGATTATATTTAAGTTGAAAAGGAAAGGTACCTATCTGCTATGTGTAGATAGGTATCTTTTTTAGTGCGAGAAATGAATTTTATTTTGAAACAGAAGGTGGAGATAATGCTAAATCAGATAAAAAAATAAAGTCTGCATGCTCACGAATTTTAGGAATAGAAGTTTCGATAATACGTGATGTAATTTCACCTGGAGCCCCAACGTGTCCGATAGCTACCATAATGGGTTTGTCTTGGATTTTTTTTATGAGTAATTGTGCTTGTTTTGAAATGTGACTTACCGTATATACATCATCAAAAAATAATTGGTTTTCAATAATAGGAACGCCTAATTCTTTACCGATTTTTGGGACAACACTATTAGGGTTTGTTTTACTATCTAAATAAAATAAACCGTGCTTTTTACAGGCAGAAAGTATAAGACGTACAATCCTTTCATCAGCGGTTACTTTTGATCCCATATGATTGTTCATTCCTATTGCATGAGGTATTTCTTGAATTGCTTGTTCGAGTCGTTTGTTTATTTCTTCATCGCTTAAATCTGTTGTAATCGCTTTTGGTCCAAGCCACTCTTTTTTTCCTCTAATTGGTTCCATTGGCATATGTATAATAACTTCATGCCCTTTTTTATGGGCAGCTATTGCATCTTGTTTAGTAGAAGGAAGAAATGGCATAACAGCAACAGTGAGTGGAATAGGAAGTGATAACATCTTATCTGTGCCTTTCATATTATTGCCGAAATCATCGATGACAATAGCAACTTTATTCGTATGAGCGTTTGCTTGAATAGGAAAGAGGAAGAATGGTATGAACAGGGTGAAGATAAGAACTGTAATAGTATATTTGCGCATATAAATATTTCCTTTCTATTTTATCCCGCTATTTGCGGGCAGTAAGACTCCCACCTCAAAATTTGGCTGGAGTAAAGAAGTTAGGTGGAAAATCCACTGCCCGTAAACGCCCGATTGGTGAAAGCTAATAATTAGTGGGGATGGACAAAACCCCCACTGATTAAAGTTCACTTTATCAATCATCATTATGTTTTGCGTTTTTACATAAATTAAACAAAAAATGTCGAAGAAAAGTACATTGAAAATAGAGAATCCACTGTTTACTGAGTATTTACAAAAAAGAAGATGAAAAAAATGTCTATTATTGCGAATGTATTTACAAAGATAGAATAATTTGTAATAATTCTCAAAGTGAGGGTAAAGATTTGTAAATTACAGGGGAAAAATGTTAAATTTTCTGATTCTTCAATTTTAAATAAAATTAAGTGTTTAAAGGGCTAAAGTAGAAGAGGCGTTGAGAGTATAGAAGAAAAATAAGGGGGATATGGATGTTTACTGTAAAAAGGAAGTACACATTAGAAAAGCTTTCGCATGATATTCATATGAAACGTGAAGAAATGATTCATTTAGGATTAACAAGTGGGTTAAATAGTATGGAGACAATTCAAGTTAGTCAAGAATTGGACAAGCTTATCGTACAGTATCAGCGTTACAAAGAAAAACAAACACCGAAATGGTTTTCAATTATAAAGGTTCCTATTTTTCAAATTGGGTATGAAGGGAAATCAAACAATTTTTGGAGAATGTTTGTAGCTGGTTTTATGAAATAAGTATAATTACCCTTTTAGGATAAGGATAATTATACTATGTGTAATGGAATCTCTATATGAACTGTCGTTCCTTTGTTTTCTTTACTATCAATAAAAATATGCCCATTGTACATCTCTACAATTCGTTTACATATAACAAGCCCAAGACCTGTTCCAGTATCTTTATTAGTAAAGAACGGATGAAAGAGGTGTTTTTGAATATGTTTAGGAATCCCTTTTCCAGTATCAATAATTTGCAAGTGTGCGTGTTTTTCGTTGTTTGTTACTACAATGGTTAATGTATCACCAGAAGCCATGGCTTCAATTGCATTTTTTGTAATGTTTAAAACCACTTGTTTCATATGGTCTTTTGAGCAACGTATATGAACAGGGTGGTCTGGCAAATGTAAATGAAATACAATGTTATGTAGATTCGCTTCAGATTGGATAATTAATGCTACCTCATTAAGAATCGTTCTTACATCATATGTTTGTTCAATGATGGCAGTTGATTTTCCAAGAATAAGAAATTCGCTTACAATTTCATTAATCCGCTCTATTTCTTGTTCGATTACAGAAAAGTAGAACTGATCCTGTTCATCTTTATATTTCTCTTTTAACAGAGCAACGAGTCCTTTAATTCCAGTAAGAGGGTTACGGATTTCATGAGCTGTACTAGCTGCAAAAGTTCCAACCAATTCAATTTTTTGTAGTTCATTTTGTTGTCTTTCTAGTTTTGTTTGACGTTTTAATAACATATATTGAGCAAGTAAAAATAAAATAGACATTAAAAATAAAGTAGCTATACACTCTATTGAAACTAACTGGTATAAAGTTTGTTGATGAATAGGTAACGGAGAAACAGAGACTTTCCAATTTAATCTTTGGAGTGGGGTAGTAAGCATGTTAGAATGCCCATCGCTTGTTTCGTTATTATCATCGGTTAGAAAAACTACATCATGTTTATCAGTCACTTCGAAATGATATTGTGGTTTAATAGCATTTAAAGAGGCTGAAATGTAGTCAAAGCGTAAACTTGCTAATAATAAGCCTGAGAGTTCCTTTTGTCTATTAAATATTGGAGACGCAATCATAATAGCTTGATGTCCAAGAACGCGATCTGTAATAACTGATGATACAGTTGTTTTCTTAGATTGCAATGCATCTTGGATGTATTGGCGGTCAGAAACGTCAATAGGCGGCGAATCGCCTTGGGATGCGAGTGTAATCATCCCATCTGTCGTAGCGTAATATAGACCGGAAAAACGTTCATCATTTCCATCGGTATCATGTACAATCTGTTTAATCCCATTGATGTTTCCAGTTTCGGTCCCTACGACTTTTGCGAGCATTTCTAAGGCAGATATAGCTTCACCAAGGTGATGGTCTAAATAGTCTCTATATAAAAAGAGAACAGTGTGAGCAGATAGTTTGTTTGCCTGTTTCATTTGATAAGTGTGATATGAAAAAAATGTGGCACCAATCCCTATCGTTGGCAGTATAACAAGCAGTATGTAAAAAACTATGCTTTGTAATTTGACTTTCAAATTTGGTACTCCTTCTTTTTTTATTATCATTATATATAAACTATGTTAAAATTGTCATGTTTTTATTCAAGAATCATTTGCATTACATCAGGGAAAGGAAAAGGAATGAGTGAATATTCATTCGGAAGTTGTAATGAGGTGCTACGTTGCTTTTCTTTTTGTTGCGGAGAATTTAAGTGAAGGGTTGAAATGGTATGACATCAAATAATGAGCGAGAAGACATTTCTCAATCTTTAAAAGTATTTATTGCATTATCCCGTGTACATCGTTCTGTTATGGATACTACAAATAAATCCATACAAAGTAACGGATTAAATCCAACTGAGTTTGCTGTATTAGAATTACTATATCATAAAGGAGGCCAACCACTTCAGCAAATCGGTGAGCGTATTTTAATAGCTAGTGGCAGCATTACATACGTTGTAGATAAGCTAGAGAAAAAAGGGCTTGTAAAACGAATTCCATGTCCAAATGACAGGCGTGTTATTTATGCACAATTAACGGAGTCTGGAGAGAGCTTTATTGCTTCTATTTTTCCAGGTCATGAGCAAGTTATATATCAGTCTTTTGAAATGTTAACGAAGGATGAGAAGGATGAATTACTCGAGCTATTGAAAAAAATTGGAAAGTATGAAAAATGATGATATGTTCCAAAGGAGCTTTGGATAAAGAAATCCAAGGCTTTTTTGTGTGCATGTAGTTATGACATCATCTACCGCATTTTGCTGAAGAATAAGAGGAGATTTGTAAGTAAGAATTGAATTATAATAATGATGCATATAATGGAGAGGGGGCTCGTTCATGTCATTTAAAGACTATGAATATAAACGGCCAAATATTGAAGAATTAAAAGGGAAATTTACTGTTGCTTTAGAGAAGTTTGATAACGCAAAAACTGTAGAAGAACAAAAACAAGTTATCAATTCAATTAACGAAATTCGTAATGACTTTGGTACAATGGGGAACCTTTGTTACATTCGTCATTCTGTTGATACGACAGATGCCTTTTATAAGGATGAGCAGGATTTCTTTGATGAATTCTCTCCAGTTGTACAAGGGTATGGTACAAAGTATTATAATGCGTTAATTCATTCTCCATTCCGCGAAGAATTAGAAGCGTATTATGGAAAGCAATTATTTGCTCTAGCTGAATGTGATTTAAAAACATATTCAGATGAAGTAGTGAAAGATTTACAATTAGAGAATAAATTGTCTTCACAATATACACAGTTATTAGCATCTGCAAAGATTGACTTTGCAGGAGAAGAAAGAACGTTATCGCAACTTATTCCGTTTATGCAAGGAAAAGAAAGAAGTGAACGTAAAGCAGCAAGTGAAGCATACTACGGATTTTTAGCTGAGAACGAGGAAGAGTTAGATCGTATTTATGATGAGCTTGTTAAAGTGAGAACGAAAATCGCAAAAACACTTGGTTTTAAAAACTTTGTTGAATTAGGATATGCAAGAATGTATCGTACAGATTATAATGCTGAAATGGTAGCGAACTATCGTCAGCAAGTATTAGATTATATCGTTCCAGTTGCAACCGAGTTAAGAAATAGACAAAAAGCACGCATTGGTGTAGAAAAGCTCGCTTATTATGATGAAAACTTTGAGTTTGCTACAGGTAATCCAACTCCAAAAGGCGATGCCGATTGGATTATTAATCACGGGAAAACGATGTATAAAGAATTATCAGCTGAAACAGATGAGTTTTTTAATTTCATGCTCGATAATGATTTATTAGATTTAGTTGCGAAAAAAGGAAAAGCTGGCGGTGGATATTGTACATATATCGAGAATTATAAAGCGCCATTCATCTTCTCAAACTTTAATGGAACGTCTGGGGACATTGATGTATTAACACATGAAGCTGGCCATGCTTTCCAAGTATATGAAAGTCGTAAGTATGAAATTCCAGAATATAATTGGCCAACATATGAAGCATGTGAAATCCATTCAATGAGTATGGAATTCTTTACATGGCCATGGATGAAGTTATTCTTTGAAGAAGATGCGGATAAATATTATTTCTCACACTTAAGTTCAGCACTTCTATTTTTACCGTACGGTGTATCTGTAGATGAATATCAACATTATGTATATGAAAATCCAGAAGCATCGCCAGCAGAACGTAAGTCAGCATGGCGTAACATAGAGAAGAAGTATTTACCACATCGTGATTATGAAGATAATGATTATTTAGAGCGTGGTGGTTTCTGGCAACGTCAAGGTCATATTTATAGCTCACCTTTCTATTATATTGACTACACGTTAGCTCAAATTTGTGCACTGCAATTTTGGAAACGTGCAAGAGATAATAGACAAGAGGCTTGGGAAGATTATGTGAATCTTTGTCAACAAGGTGGAAGTAAATCATTCTTAGAATTAGTAGAAGTTGCAAATTTAACATCACCATTCGCTGAAGGGTGTGTAAAAAGTGTAATTACAGAAATTGAAGCGTGGTTACGTGCTGTCGATGACACAAAATTGTAAAAAAACATGCACTTTTTTCCTATGTTTAACATCGACATAATAGAAAAATGATGAGATAATAAAAGAAAATTCAGAATTATTTCAGGGGTGTTTCTAATGGGGAGCGCCCCTTTTCACCAACAAAAGGGGGAAAGCACTATGCTTCAATCTAATATGGATGTTAGTTTAGAAACTTTAGTCCACTCATTACAGTCTACACGAAGCACGCTGTTATCAGAAATTGAAATGTTAAATGATACGGAGGTGAATGTAAAGCCACGCCGTGATAAATGGAGTATTATTCAAATTTTGCATCATTTGCATTTAGTTGAACAGTCTGTCACATCTGCCCTTGTATATGCTTTGCAAAAAAAAGAAAGAAAACTTGCTCCATTTAAAGACCTCCAACTTACGCTTGATCGCACACATAAAAGGGAAGCTCCTCAACAAATGAAACCAACAGAAACATTAATGAAAAAACTGCAAGGAATTCAATTACTAGAACATTCACGACAAGAATTATTACATGCCCTTCATAGTGTAATAGATGAAAAAGAATTATTTGAAAATGGATTAAAACATCCTATTTTTAATGATTTGAATTTATATCAATGGGTTCAATTTCTAGATTTACACGAACAAAGACATCTTACACAGCTAAAAGAAGCGAAACATGCAATTTTACAGCGTTAAAATGAAAGAAGTGGGGAACCGCTTCTTTTCTTTTTTACTCATGCATAGTTTTCTTTCTCATTTTGGAATACTACATGGAGAAAAGAAAAGAAGGAGTTGAAAAACATGTCAAAGAAAAAGAGAGAAGAAGAGCGCGCCTGGAAAGCTCGGAAAGAAAATCAAAAGCCGCATGGGAAAGTGAAAGCTTTTGCAGAATTAGTTGAAGGAACAGAAAAAACGTGATGAAGTTCATCACGTTTTTTGTATGAGTGGGAAAGTTAATAAGAAAGTTGTACCTGTCCCTTTTTCGCTTATAATATCAATCTTTCCATCCATTGCTTGAATGACGCTGAAGACGACCATCATTCCGAGTCCGGTACCTTTTTCTTTCGTTGAGTAGAAAGGTGATCCAAGGCGTTTTATTTGTTCTTGATCCATACCAACTCCTGTATCTTTTATATATAATTGTATATGTTTATGGTCTGGAACTAATGTAAGAATAAGGTCGCCACCTGTAGGCATAGCCTCAATACAATTTTTAAAAATATTTAATAAACATTGGTTCAGTTTTTGCTTTTCGCCAGCGATAAAGAAAGATGTACTTTGTTTTATATAATTTATACGAACATTTGCTAAATTGGCGAGAGGTGTGATCAAAGACAACGCATGAAGTAATTCTTCCTCTACTTGTAATTGTTGTTCTTTTTCAATACTCGGTTTTGCAAAAGTTAAGTAGTCTGTAAGAACGTGATTTGCTTGTTCGATACCATTAATGGCTATGTCGATATATAATTTTCGTTCTTTCTCAGAACATGTATCTGACTGTAAAAGTTGTAAAAAACCTTTTGTTGCAGTTAAAGGATTACGAATTTCATGAGAGATAGAAGCTGCCATTTCGCCGATTAAATGAAATTTCTCAGCGTTCATAAGTTCATTTTGGAGACGAACTTGCATTTGTAATATGTGTAGTAAATATAAAATAAGGATCGTGCCAATCATCGTACATAGTTCGTACACAATGATATGTGGTATATAATCTGCCTCATTTGTAACACTTGCAAGGAAAAATGGTATCCAACTAAATCCATAAGTAAGACTGTAAAAAATAGCAAGTGTTATTTTTATATGATTAGAACTTCGATTAAAAAATTTGTATGTTAATAGTAGAACAATAAATAGGAGAATAGAAGCGATAAAGGATGGAAACGCACCTATTCCTCCCAATAAAAAGCGATAAATGTTTAATACAGCTAAAATAGAACCACCAGCAATAGGCCCTCCCGTTAACGTGCCGACAATTAATACGATATGTCGCATGTCGAACTGAAAACCATTATTTGTTTTTGCTGCGAAAGTGATACATAGTATGGTAGCGAGGCAACACAATACAATAAATATGGCTGAATTTAATTTAGGAGATCGTTTCCCTTTCTGATTCCAAAATAAATGATATACGAGCATTGTAACGAGAATAGATAATATATTTAAAAAGAGGTAAATAATAAAGAGTTCCAGTGGGATGCCTCCTCTCTTCTAACATTAAATTAATCATACTATAAAATGAAATAAATGAAATGCGAAATAGCGGAAAAAATCAGAAATTTTTTCTGGTAGTATACAATATGTTACAATAATCTTTGTCAATGAAAGAAGAAATTCCGTGCACTGCATGGGAGAGGTTCGCGAACTCCCTCTATAAAAAACTATGGAAACAACAATATCATTAGGTATTGTTTTGTTTTTTTATTGTGACAGTTCAAGAACGTTCTTTCTTCTTATTCGTAGTAGAGAAGGAGAATGAGTGAAATGAAAAAAGAAAAAGCAGTTGTTGTTTTTAGTGGTGGACAAGATAGTACAACATGTTTATTTTGGGCGATACAGCAGTTTGAAGAAGTGGAAGCTGTAACATTTAACTACAATCAACGTCATAAATTGGAAATTGATTGTGCAGCGGAAATTGCGAAAGAGCTAGGAATTAAACATACGATACTAGATATGAGCCTATTAAATCAACTTGCTCCAAATGCGTTAACGAGAACGGATATGGAGATTACACATGAAGAAGGTGAATTGCCATCAACATTTGTAGATGGACGAAATTTACTATTTTTATCATTTGCGGCTGTATTAGCAAAACAAGTTGGAGCACGTCATATTGTAACGGGTGTATGTGAAACTGATTTCAGTGGTTATCCAGATTGTCGTGACGTGTTTGTGAAATCATTAAACGTTACATTAAATTTATCTATGGATTATCCGTTTGTTATTCATACACCACTTATGTGGATTGATAAAGCAGAGACATGGAAATTATCTGATGAACTTGGAGCATTTGAGTTTGTTAGAGAAAAAACATTAACATGTTATAACGGAATCATTGGTGATGGTTGCGGTGAATGTCCAGCATGTCAACTTCGTAAAGCGGGATTAGATACGTATCTACAAGAACGCGAAGGAGCGAGCAACTAATGGATAACTTTTTTGGATTTCGCATCGTAGAAAATTTGCAAAAAATGGACAAGGATATTCAGCGTGAACAACTCAAATATCATAATAAAAGAGTAATGGTCAGCAAGGAATTTACATTTGACGCAGCGCACCATTTACACTGTTATGAAGGGAAATGTAAAAATTTACATGGACACACATATAAAGTCGTATTTGGAATTAGCGGATATGTAAATGAAATAGGCCTTGCAATTGACTTTGGAGATATAAAAGAGATTTGGAAAAATGAAATAGAAATTTATTTAGATCATCGTTATTTAAACGAAACATTGCCAGAAATGAATACGACTGCTGAAAATATGGTCGTTTGGATTTATGAAAAGATGGCAGAAGCATTAACGAAAGATAATCGTGCGAACGAATATAAGGGAGCTCGTGTTGAATTTGTTCGTCTTTTTGAGACGCCGACTAGTTATGCGGAAGTAAGACGGGAGTGGATGCTCGATGAGTAAAATCCCCGTCTTAGAAATATTTGGTCCAACCATTCAAGGAGAAGGGATGGTTGTAGGACAAAAGACAATGTTTATCCGTACAGCGGGCTGTGATTATAGCTGTGCTTGGTGTGATTCTGCTTTTACATGGGATGGATCGGCCAAAGATCAAATTAAACAAATGACACCGGAAGACATTTGGAATGAGCTTGTAGAAATTGGTGGAGAAAATTTTTCTCATGTTACGATTTCGGGTGGAAATCCTGTTTTGCTGAAAAATATGCAATTTCTTCTTTCTATATTAAAGGAGAATGGAATGCGAACAGCGGTAGAAACGCAAGGGAGTAAATGGCAAGATTGGTTGCTTCAAATTGATGAGGTAACGATTTCTCCAAAACCACCAAGTTCAACTATGAAAACAGATTTTCAGATGTTAGATTCTGTTATTCATAAACTAGCAGGGAAAGATTTTAGTTTAAAAGTAGTAGTATTCGATGATCAAGATTTTGAATATGCAGTTAAGATGCACGAGCGTTATCCGAATGTACCATTTTTCTTACAAGTAGGGAATGATGATACGAAAACAGTGGATGATGCGGTGCTTATAAAAAAACTATTAGAAAAATATGAGTGGCTTATTGAAAAAGCTGTGAATTGTAAAGAAATGAATGATGCGAAAGTACTGCCTCAGCTTCATGCGTTAGTATGGGGAAATAAACGAGGGGTATAATGAGAAGGGATGTTTAAAATGGCAGGAAGATTAGATGAAGATTTAAAAGATGTAACATTATTAGGAAATCAAAATACAAAATATGTATTTGAATATAGCCCGGAAATTTTAGAGGTATTTGATAATAACCATCCAAACCGTGATTACTTTGTAAAATTCAATTGTCCTGAATTTACAAGTTTATGTCCGAAAACAGGACAACCAGATTTTGCAACAATTTATATTAGCTACATTCCAGAACAAAGAATGGTAGAGAGTAAATCTTTAAAGCTATATTTATTTAGCTTCCGAAATCATGGTGACTTCCACGAAGATTGCATGAACGTTATTATGAATGATTTAATTAAATTAATGGATCCACGCTATATTGAGGTATGGGGGAAATTTACACCACGTGGTGGTATTTCAATCGATCCTTACTGTAACTACGGCCGCCCAGGAACTAAGTATGAGAAAATGGCAGACTACCGCATGATGAATCACGATTTATATCCAGAAAAGATCGATAATCGTTAATATAGAAAGAAAGGATCTGTATGATATACAGATCCTTTCTTTCTATTATATTATGCATGCTGATTAATGACAGTATAGTTTTTATGGCTTACAACTGTAAGAGGTTCCATATCTAGTTCTCTAAAATTCTCCATAATTGTTATATCAACAATAACGGAGTTTTGATTTACCTTTTGAACACGGCCTTGCATTCCACCTTTAAATTCAATGATATCTCCAGTTTCTGCGATCTGCATAAGCAACTCTCCTTGTTCCAGTTTTCCCAAAAAAAGAATAATTTGGGCTTTTTTATTTCTTCTTATTTTGAACTATATTTACTACTTTGTAAATGTTTCCAAAGTAAAAATTCGAAAAATATTCACTTTTTGTAAGGAAATATGTAAAAAATATTGTTTAGGAGAGGAATGATGAAAATGCATACATCTTTATACGGGAGTATAATAAAAGATACAATGACCTACTAAAGTGGGAGAAATTAGGGGCTGGAAAATGATGTTTGAAATTGTGGGGAGCTTTATAGCGATTTTATTATTTTTATTTTCATATATACAGTTGAAGAAAGTGCGTCATCATGAAACAACTACATATTTTGATGGACTGGATGGTGTGCACACTTCGATAACACATGATAGTGGTGGGGATATATAACTTTCTTTTTATGCATGGTATGATGGCAATAAGAAATAGTACGTAATATAGTTCGTAAGTGATGAATGGGGAGTGGAAAGAATGCGAATTTCTTTTATTCGTCATGGTCGTTTGGACAGTACTATAGAGCCAATGACAATTATTTCATTTCGTGAATGGATGAAGCAATATGATTTAGGGACTACAGTAAAAGAAACTCCTATACCAATTGAAACAATTGAGGCGATTGAATCAGCGAAACTGGTTGTAACGAGTGATCAAAGGCGCGCTGTACAGTCAGCGGCTGAGTTATTGGATTCCCTATCTTTTGTGCAAAATCCTCTTTTTAGGGAAGCTGAAGTTCCAACGAGTTTTTATGCTCCAAAATGGTTGAAATGTAAACCGAATGTATGGATGTTTATTGGACGTACACGATGGATAGTTGGTTATAGTAAAGAGGTTGAGTCTTATAAGGAAGTACGAGAAAGAGCAAGACAAGCCGCTAATATGTTGCACCGCTATGCGCTCGTACATGGGCATATTGCCCTTGTAAGTCATAGTTATTTTAATGCGATGATTGGGACTGAACTGAGGGCAATGGGGTGGTCTGGTTCGCCTATTTTCCATAGGAAGCCATGGGGATGTACAACGTATACATTTCATGAGGCGATGGATGGAAATGTATTAAATACAAAATTAATTTAAAAGAGGCTGTCCCTTTGGCAGCCTCTTTCTCTACATAACAAGTAAAAAAGAATTGTCCTTTTAAGATATAGAAACCAATGACCGTAATGGTTTTATTAGATGGGCATACGGTTCACCGACGAGCATAACGGTTTTATCTTCTTTGTAACCAAGTTTTTCATATAGTGAAAAAGCGCGTTTGTTTTCTAAATTAACAAGTAAGGCGATTTTTTTATGCCCTTTTTCAGTTGCATGAAGTTCAGCTGCATCGATTAATTTAGAGCCAATACCACGTCCACTGTACATACTTGAAACTGACAATGTGTCAATATAATACTCATCAAGTTCAGCTTCTTTTTCTAACGTAATGGATTCGTCTTCATGTAGTTCTCTTAAGTAGTGCATGATTGGTGCATCAAGTTGTTCAGCGTCACTACCGTGATAAACGACAATAACCCCAACTACCTTTCCACCTTGTTCAGCCACTAAACAGTTTTCATAGCTCAATCGATTATTTTCTTTTACGAACCATGTTTCAAGTCCTAGTATTACTTTTGCTTCAACTGTGCTACCTGTGATTTTTTCAGCAATTTCGTGCAGAGCGTTATACAATAAAGGTGCTACTTCTAACGCATCTGTCTTTTTTGCTTTCCGAATCATAGTATCCCTCCTAGTTCTAAATGTATATTGTAGCATAAAATAAAATATCAAACAGTGATTTGGAACTTTGTTATACAGGGCATCAAAAAGTTTGATATAGAGAAGTAGCTATGTTAGTATATGATATTTAGTGTGAATATAATAAAGTGATATAGATATAAAAATAATGAAAGTGAATTACATAATAGTAACGGGATAATTTTACCGTTGTGGACCTATAGAAGATGCGATAGAATAAAATATTGCAGAGAGGTGAAATACATGGATAAACAATTAGCAAATACAATTTTGGATCAGCTGAAAAATGGTGAAATAAAGGAGTATGTTGCGACGAAAGATGTATTTTATACGTTCAGAGAAGTTGTTGTGAATCGAGAAGATTTTAAACATATTATCGGGAACGCAAAGCGCGGTGGACAGGTAATTTATACATATTCAGAAACACCACGTTCATAAATAGAAGATAAAGGAGAGGAGAATTATGGGAGATTTTAAACAAGGCATATTGCCACATTGGGATTACATGTGGAAAGATAGAGCTGGGAATAGGTTTATGGGAATGGTTATGTATCCAGAGAAACGAAAATGTTCAGCAAAAATGCTTCAGAAAATAAAAAGAGCATATGAGCAAGCAATAGAAATTAAAGTAACTGTACAAGTTCAACATACATATCAGTACGTAGAAGGAATGATCGTATACTTTGATGAAGAAGCTCCTGTATGTACAATGCTCGATAAAGATGAGAATCCACATCATATATTTGTAAAAGATATTTTGCGTATTGAGCAGCCTGAATGATTTTTTTCATAAATAAATTGAAGTTCCATAATAATAATCTTTTTCTATAATAGTTATCTTTTAGTATGTAACGAGGAACGAAAGAGTATGTATAAATATTTAATAAAGTAAAATTGATAAATGTAATCGTTTTTTGGAACAGATTATCGTTTAAGGTCTGTTCTTTTTTGCGTGATGCTGGAGAAATATATTACTCCAGCATTTACTGTTTTATGACAAAAAATATTGTTAACTTTTTTTAAAATAAGGTTAAATTCGTTGACAACTTTTTTGAAAAGCACTTTATTGACATGAGTTTTAGAATGTTGTTTCATAGTCTTTGTATTGAAAAAAATCGACGGTCATGTCGAAAAGTGAAATTTAAAAAAAGAAAGAATTTATACGTATATCTTGTGTCTTATTTTGAAACGTAATACAATATATAGAGAAATCAAGAAACGACATACAGAGAATATAGATTGGAGAGGGAGGGTCGGAAATGTTAGTTGCATATGATTCTATGACAGGAAACGTGAAGCGTTTCATTCACAAATTAAATATGCCGGCCGTTCAAATTGATGAAGCTCTAGTATTAGATGAGGACTTTATTCTTATTACGTATACAACAGGTTTTGGAAATGTACCGGAACGTGTTTTAGACTTTTTAGAACGCAATAATGAAAAATTAAAAGGCGTATCTGCAAGTGGCAATCGTAATTGGGGAGACATGTTTGGTGCAAGTGCTGACAAAATCTCTACTAAATATGAAGTGCCTATTGTATCAAAATTTGAGTTATCTGGAACAAATAATGATGTAGAATATTTTAAAGAAAGGGTGCGGGAGATTGCGACACATTGAACTGAATAATGAAATCACGCAAATGCAGGACGGTTTTTATCAGCTTCATAAAGATAAAGAGGCATTAGAAGTCTTTATGGAAGAAGCTAGAGAGAATACCGTTCATTTTAATAGCGTGGCAGAGCGAATGGAGTATATGACAGAACATGATTACTATTACAACGTTCTGGACGAGTATAGCTTGGAGGAAGTAGAAGGAGTTTATAACATCGCTTATGGTGAAAACTTCGAGTTCCAATCTTATATGGCAGCATCTAAGTTCTATAAAGATTATGCGTTAAAAACGAATGATCAAAAACAATACTTAGAAAGCTATGAAGATCGTGTAGCAATTGTGTCATTATACTTAGGACGCGGTGATGTTGCGAAGGCAAAACACTTCGCAAGCATGATTGTAAAACAAAACTACCAACCAGCGACACCAACCTTTTTAAATGCGGGACGAAGCAGAAGAGGAGAAATGGTGTCTTGTTTCTTGTTAGAGATGGATGATAGCTTAAATTCAATCGGCTTTAACATTAATACTGCAATGCAATTATCGAAAATCGGTGGTGGAGTAGCTTTAAACTTATCTAAGCTACGTGCACGTGGTGAGCAAATTAAAGGTATTGATAACGCCGCAAGTGGTGTAGTACCTGTTATGAAATTACTTGAAGATTCGTTTTCGTATGCGAATCAGTTGGGTTAACTTTATGGCTCAACTATAAAACCAGGTCAATTGCTGGAACGCCTGAGTATATCAAGGTAGGATACTACGAAGAAATTACGTAGCGAACCCTGAAAATCCAAGATTGCAGGAAATCAGCAGCCGAGCTCCTAAATTTATTAGATAAGGAGAAGGTTCAACGACCAAGTGGCTATGTAGGTGACTAAGTAGCTCGAACCTGGCTTCTCAAAACAACCAAATTCAAAGGGTGTATACAGTTATTATAGTTTATGCCATATTCATGTGCATCAAACATATGATAAATGGTTAAATGAAGAATTTGGCGAGAAGAAGATATGGTCTGAACTCTATAGCGATATAGAGAGGATAGCAGAAATGACTATCCCCCATACGTTTTGACGATATGGAGTAACAATATGCAACGAAAAGGTGCAGGTGCAGTATACTTAAACATTTTCCATTGGGATATTATTGAATTCCTTGATACTAAAAAAATCAATGCCGATGAGAAGAGCCGTATTCAGTCTCTATCAATCGGAATTATCGTTCCAAGTAAGTTCTTTGAACTTGCTGAGAAAAACGAACCTTTCCATGTTTTCGCGCCTTATACAGTATTTAAAGAGTACGGAAAACATTTAGATGATATAGATATCGACGAAATGTACGATGAATTAATGGGCAATCCGAAAGTGAAGAAGAAGCCATTAGATATTAGTGCGCGTGATATGCTGATTAAAATTGCTATGATTCAGCTTGAGTCTGGTTACCCATACTTAATGTTTAAATCAAATGCAAATAACCAGCATCCACTGAAGGATATTGGAACTGTGAAGATGTCGAACTTATGTACAGAAATCTTCCAGCTACAAGAAACTTCTGAAATAAATGATTACGGTACAGAAGACATTATCCGTCGTGATATTAACTGTAACTTAGGATCGTTAAATATCGTAAACGTAATGGAAAATAAAGAAATTCGTGAAGCAGTTCATGCGGGAATGGAAGCTTTAACAGCTGTTTCTGATATGACGATCATTCCGAATGCCCCAACTGTGAAAAAAGCAAATGATGAGCTTCATTCAGTTGGACTTGGAGCAATGAACTTACACGGATATTTAGCAAAAAATAAAATCGCTTATGAAAGTGCAGAAGCGAAAGAATTCGCTCGTACATTCTTTATGATGTTAAATTACTACTCGATTGAGAAAAGTATGGAAATCGCTAAAGAAAAAGGCGAGACATTTAAAGACTTCGATAAGTCTGATTATGCAAACGGCACATACTTTGCAAAGTATGAAACGACAGATTACAGCCCAGTAACTGAAAAAGTTCAACAATTATTTGAAGGAATTCATATTCCAACAAAAGAAGATTGGACAAGTTTAAAAGGGCAAGTACAGAAGAATGGTTTATACAACTCATATCGTCTTGCAATCGCTCCGACACAATCGATCAGTTACGTTCAAAATGCAACTTCAAGCGTAATGCCGATCGTAAATCAAATTGAATCAAGAACATATGCGAATGCGACAACATATTATCCAATGCCGTATTTATCAAAAGATACGTTCTGGTACTATAAATCTTCTTATGATATGAATCAGTTTAAATTAATTGATTTAATCGCAGAAGTTCAAGAACATATTGACCAAGGAATTAGTACAATTCTTTATGTTAATAGTGATATTTCAACACGTGAGTTAGCACGTTACTACATTTATGCACATAAAAAAGGCTTGAAGAGTCTTTATTATACGAGAACACGTAAATTAAGCGTGGAAGAGTGCGTGGCTTGTACCGTTTAATATAAAAAATGAGACATTATGAGCAGGGTTTTTCTGAACCCTGCTCATGCTTAGTTATCAATTTTTTATGTTTATTTAGAGAAGGGGCGATTTAATGCGTGCGGTAAACTGGAACAAAAAAGAAGATGATTTTAGTTTAATGTTTTGGAAGCAAAACATCGCTCAGTTTTGGACAGAAGAAGAAATCGCAGTGTCTTCTGACAAAAATACTTGGGCACAATTATCAAAAGAAGAGCAAATTGCTTATAAGCGTGTATTAGGTGGTTTAACACTTTTAGATACGAAACAAGGTGGCGAAGGGATGCCACTTGTACTTGTTCATCTTGAAAATTTACAAGCGAAAAGTGTATTAGCTTTCATGGGCGCTATGGAAGAAGTACATGCGAAGAGTTACAGCCATATTTTCACAACGTTAGCTACTGAAGAAGAAATTGATGATATTTTTGAATGGGTAGATAACCATCCATTACTTGAGAAAAAAGCTGGTATTGTTACTAGTTACTATCGTCGCTTATTAAAGCCTGAAGTAACGAAAAAAGAGTTATACATGGCAATGGTAGCAAGTGTGTTCTTAGAAAGTTACTTATTCTATAGTGGATTCTTCTATCCACTTTACTTAGCGGGTCAAGGTAAATTGACGGCAAGTGGTGAGATTATTAACCTAATAATTCGTGACGAGTCAATTCACGGCGTATTCGTTGGTATTTTAGCACAACAAATCTTCACAGAACTTTCTGCAGAAGAGCAACAAGAAGTACAAACGGAAACGCAAGAGTTATTAATGGAACTGTATGAAATTGAATTGGCATATACAGAAGAAATTTACACTTCTATCGGTCTTGTAGAGGATGTAAATCGTTTCGTTCGTTACAATGCGAATAAAGGACTTATGAACTTAGGACTTGAGCCGAAGTTTGAGGAAGAAGAAATTAACCCAATCGTTTTAAATGGTTTACGTACAGATACGAAAAACCATGACTTCTTCTCTGTAAAAGGAAATGGTTACGTAAAAGCAACGAATGTTGAAAAGTTAGCAGACGATGACTTCGTATTCAATTTTTAATATAGTGTTATAGAAAAAGCTGTCTTTATAGAAAAGACAGCTTTTTTGCTATGAATAGTTTACATAATGTTATTATTTCATGGAAATATTTTTATCTTGTAAAAGCCCAATTTTTGAGGAAGTGAGAATGAAAAAACAAGGATTAAAGTTTTATTTTTCATATTTAGTCGTATGAGAGATTGAATAACTTATGTCAAAATGAATAAAAAATGAGAAGAAATGAGGACCAACTCCACCTATACGTTCTTTTTAGTATTGAATTTTCAAATGCTAGAAATTTTGGCTTGAAAATTGCATGAATATTTAAAAAGAAACAAAAAGGGAGGTAATATGCGGTGTGATATATAGTAATTTGAAAACGCTTCCTTTTAACTGTCGATTTTTAAATGGAAATTAGATAGAGAAAGTAGGAGGAATGATAGGTGGGAAAAGTAGTTGGTTTAAAACGTTCATTAGGGCTTTGGTCAATTGTTATGCTAGGGGTCGGGTATATGACACCGATGGTTGGGTTTGACACATTTGGAATCGTTTCTGAAAAAACGGGTGGTCATGTTCCAGGAGCTTATCTTATTGCATTAGCGGGGATGTTGTTTACCGCTGCAAGCTACGGAAAAATGGTAAAGGCTTTTCCTACCGCAGGATCTGCTTATACGTATACACAGAAGACAATTAGTGCAAGGCTTGGGTTTCTTGTTGGATGGTCCGCGTTATTGGATTATTTGTTTCTACCAATGGTGAACGCACTATTAACGAGAATTTATATGTCAGCATTTTTCCCAAGTGTTCCTAGTTGGGTATGGGTCATTGGCTTTGTTCTCCTGGTTACATTAATAAATATGATTAGCGTAAATGTTACTGCTAATTTCAATACGTTCTTAGTAATATTTCAAGTGTTAGTAATGGCCGTATTTGTTTTTCTAGTTATAAAAGGCTTATTAGCGGGAGAGGGAACAGGAGAAGTTTTTTCCATTCAGCCGTTTTTTCAATCAGATATACAAATATCACCGTTAGTTGCAGGTGCAACAATTCTTTGTTTCTCATTTTTAGGTTTTGATGCAGTAACTACATTTTCAGAAGAGACACCAAACGCCAAAAAAACAATTCCTCGAGCTATTTTTCTTACTGCTTTAATCGGCGGAGTTTTATTCATTACTACAACGTATTTTACACAATCTATTTTTCCAGATACATCTGTATTTAAAAATCAAGAATCAGCATCCCCAGAAATTGCGCTATATGTTGGCGGGAAATTATTTCAAGCTTTCTTTTTAGTAGGAACCCTTATGGGGACACTTGCGTCTGGTTTAGCTTCTCATACAAGTGTATCTCGATTATTATACGTAATGGGGCGAGATAATGTAATTCCGAAGAAAATATTCGGATACATTCATCCTCGCTGGAGAACCCCAGTATATAATATTATTTTTGTAGGAATTATTTCGCTCTTCGCTATATTCATTGATTTAGAAACAGCAGCATCTCTTATTAACTTTGGAGCGCTTATTGCATTTACATTTGTTAATTTGTCTGTAATTTCTTACTATATAATCAAGAAAAAAAGATATAAGACGATAAAAGATTTCTTAAATTACTTAGTTATGCCTATTTTGGGTGCTGCTACTGTAGCCGTACTATGGTTTAATCTCAATATCCATTCACTTATTTTGGGACTTTGCTGGGCTGCTATTGGAATTGGGTACCTTCTATATGTTACAAATATGTTCCGTTCAGCTCCTCCGCAAATGCATTTTGAAGAAGCACAGGAAATATAAAGTGAAACTATAATCAGTTGGGTGGGGCATCCCCCGCCGATTATTAGCCCTCACCAATCGGGCGTTTACGGGCAGCAGGGCTCCCACCTAACTTCTTTGCTCCAGCCGAATTTTGAGGTGGGAGTTTTACTGCCCACAAATAGCGGGATAAAAAAGAAAAAGAAATCGGGAATGGATCCGATGTCTTTTTCTTTGAAGATTGGGCAACCATGCAGTATTGCATAATTCATTCAACGATTCATAAGGAAGAGGGGCAAGTCTAGGGAGTATGGCTGATAAAAGATGATCAATATAGTATTTTCATTTGGCACAATTATTGCTTTGTACAATTAGTAAAAATATAAAAGGGGGGTGTTATTGTCGTAATCCAAGTAGAAAACAAATACAGTTGAACTTGAAAATCATTTCATTGAAGGTGGTTGCAAAGTTGTAGGAATAGCATGTCTAATATGCTAGTTGCATTTTTAACCTAAAGGAGGGACCAAATGAAACTGGATATTTTATTAGAAGAAGTGGAGAGACAACAAATTGGCTATTATTGCATTTTGTCGAATAGTCATCGTTACGATATAGCTGTTACGTATTCGCAACAGTTTCTTGGAAAAGCAATGGTTACTTCAATTCAAAATGGGAGAATGGTTTTATTAAGTCAAGAAGATATTGGAGAGGAACAATATTGGGCAACAAGGCTAGGCATTGAGGTAGAGGACATAGAAGAGTTTCAAAGCTTTTTCTATATGATTCTTCAGTCACAAAGGTTAGAAGAACAATATTAATAGAATAAAAGAAAGGGATGATTGATTATGTATTATGATATTATTACGAGTCCGTGTTATGGAATAATTGAAAAAGTGTCTATTAATAAGGATTCTCGAATTTATGAATGGGAGCCATTATTCGCTATTAAAGATATGAATGGTAAACTGGAAGTAATTAAGATGGGATGTAGTGGAGAAGTTCAATCTTTAGAAGTAGAGGCGGGAGATAAAGTAATTCCAGGTATGGTATTAGCTTATATTCAAGAAGATCTTTTCGTTAGTGGTAGTGATTAATGATAGAACTATGAGGAAGATGGAGGCACTCATCTTCCTTTTTTTATTAAATAAAGAAAGAAACGTTTTATTTTCAGATTAATTAAAAAAATCTGTATTTAATGATACAATACAAATTAAATAGTTCAAAGGAGGAATAGCAGCATGTTTTCCATCGCTCATACAAAAATTAGACCCATAGTTTCTCTACCTATCGATCAATCTGAAAAGGAATGGAATATAGATGTTAAAAATATAAAAGAATCGTTTCTATTTTTAAAAAGAGGAGAGGAATTATTTGCATACGTTCATGTGAAGGATCTGCTATCAAATAGTAAGGAATTAACTTCTAAGCTATTACTTTCAAATGCTGTTTCACTAGATACAATATGTCATCTTAGTAAAGATATTTCTTTAACAGCTCTTTTTCAAATTATTGGAGCGCCGATTGCCATAGTAAAAAATGAAGTGGATGAGCTAACAGGATATATAAGAAGAGAGGATGTTTTTGCAGAGCTATTTAAACAAGAAAATCAGAGTGTTGATATATTGAAAATTATTTTAACGTCTATTCCAATGGGGATTTTTGTAGTAGATCGAGAAAAGAAAATTGTAAATTGTAATGAATCTGGTTTGAAGATGATTAAATCGACTCCTGAAAAAGTTATGAATGTACCAGCAGAACTGATTTTTAATGGAGAACACATTAATAACGTATTTACAAAGGGAAAAACGATCTTGAATCAATTACAAATCACAAATGAGATGGGTGTATTAGTTGACTATAGTCCGATTCCAAACTTTGATCAAAGTATTGAAGGAATGGTTATTATTGTGCAAGATTTGCCGATGGTCGAGGACATGGCGATGGAAATTGAATATATAAAGGATTTAAATAAAGATTTACATGCAATTTTGTCTAGCATTTATGATGAAATATTAGTTGTTAATCATAAAGGGGAATTAATTCGTTATAGTGAAACTGTTATCAATGATTTTTGGGGGAGTAATTTGAAGGACTTGTTAGGAAAAAATCTTTTAGACCTAGAAAAGAAAGGATTATTTAGTCCATCGGTTACGCGATTAGTGTTGGAAAAACAAAAAAAGGTATCAGTTGTACAAGAAACAAAAAGCGGAAGAAAAATATTAGCAGTTGGAAACCCTGTATTTAATGAAAACGGAGAGCTTCATCGTATTATTATTGCCTCCAGGGATATTACCGAAGCAACGAGATTGAAGACGGAATTACATGAAATAAAGAAGATATCAGAGCAATATAAGAAGGAGTTAGATGACTTTAAAAATAAAGATCGTTTTCTTAAGAAGCTTATTTACTGTAGTCCGAAAATGGAGCAAATTATTAACCAAGCTAAAAAAATAGCAGATTTTTCTTCCAATGTTCTTATTTCTGGAGAATCTGGCGTCGGAAAAGAAGTAATTGCTCAGGCAATTCATCAACTTGGAAACCGATCTTCAAAGCCATTTTTAAAATTAAATTGTGGTGCAATTCCAGAAACTTTGCTAGAAAGTGAACTATTTGGTTATACGAAAGGTGCTTTTACAGGAGCCGATAAAAATGGAAAAGAAGGATATTTTAAGCGAGCTGATCAAGGTATTTTATTTTTAGATGAAATTGGAGAAATGCCTTTACATTTGCAAGTAAAATTGCTTAGAGTCCTGCAGGAACAAGAAGTAATTCCTATTGGAAGTACAACACCTATGAAAATAAATGTACAAATTATTGCTGCTACAAATAAGAGTCTTGAAAAGATGGTCGAATCTGGAACATTCCGTGAAGATTTGTTTTATCGGCTAAATGTAATTCCGTTGCGAGTGCCTCCTCTACGAGAGCGAATGGAAGATGTTCCGGTACTTGCCTTTCATTTCTTACAACAGTTAAATGAAAAATATAATAAAAATTATCATTTAACTCCAGATGCGCTTAGCTTACTAGAGTTTTACTCATGGCCAGGAAATGTACGTGAATTACAAAATATGATTGAACGTTTAGTAGTATCAGCAGACGATCCAGTAATTGAAGCGGAGTTTGTTAGTAAGTTTTTAACAACTGGTTATGCCTTTAAAAAATCAAAACCAGCTATTACAAGAGTGTTACCATTACAAGAAGCACTACATTCTGTAGAAGAACAATTGATTTTACTGGCAATGAAGCAGTACAAAACAACGACTAAGGCTGCAAAAGCTCTTGGAATCAGCCAATCTTCAGTGAGTCGTAAATATCAAAAAATTGTTAGTGAAAAAGGGATAGCGGCTGATATCATCTCTTATTCCTAAAAAAGGAGAAGGTCACATAGACTTCTCCTTTTTGTGTGCGCTCAGCATGTGCATATTCTCTAGGAGTCAAGTCCCGAGTGGTGAAGGCGGTAGCGGAAATGATTAACATTCCGTTTTATGCAAAATGGAATAGTGTATGCGAGAATGCATAAATTGTTTATTGTTTTTAAGAAAATAGTCAGTTTATGTATGATTCCTTTGGATTTTAAATATTGGCATGAAAATTGCTTATAAATATATAAACGATCGATGAAGGGGGATTCAATATAGTGCTAGATTTAAAAATGTATGTAAACGGTGAATGGAGAGAGTCTAGTAATCAAGAGAAAAGAACGATTATTAACCCTGCGAATGGCAAGGGTATAGCATATGCACCTGAGGGAACGATTGAGGATGCAAAATACGCGATAGAAGTGGCAAGAATGGCTTTCGATAGCGGAATTTGGTCAGCGACATCCACTGCTGAAAGGGCATCATATTTATTTAAAATAGCAGATGAAATTGATAAAAATATGGAAGAATTAGTGTACCTTGAAACAATGGATAATGGAAAAACATACCGTGAGGCAGAAGGAGATATTGGAGATGCAGCGGCTTGTTTTCGCTATTATGCCGGATTGATTACAAAGCCAGATGGTCAAACATATCATGTAGCCGATCCGATGCAAGCGATGGTTGTAAGAGAACCAGTTGGTGTTTGTGGATTAATTGTTCCATGGAATTATCCGCTATTGATGAGTGTATGGAAAATTGCACCTGCTTTAGCAGCTGGAAATACAATTGTGTTTAAACCTTCTGAAGTGACACCAATCACTGCAACAAAGCTATTCGAAATCCTTGAAAAAGTAAGGCTACCAAAAGGTGTTGCCAATATGGTAATGGGGGCTGGTCCAATAGTAGGAAATGAAATTGCAGCGAGTAATAAAGTGGATATGATTTCCTTTACAGGTGGAACAAAAACAGGTAAGCACATTATGAGAACAGCGGCTGATAATATGAAAAAGATTTCGTTAGAACTTGGAGGGAAATCTCCAAATATTATTTTTGCAGATGCAGATTTTGAGACCGCTATTGATTATGCTCTATTCGGTATTTATGCAGGTAGCGGACAAGTATGTTCAGCAGGATCAAGAATCCTTGTAGAAGAAAAGATTTATGATAAATTTGTTAATAGTTTTGTAGAGCGAGCACAGCAAATTAACGTTGGACCTGGTGATAATCCAGAATCAGAAATGGGGCCACTTGTAAGTCAAGAACATATGGAAAAAGTATTACGCTATATTGAAATTGGGAAAGACGAAGGTGCAAACGTTGCTTGCGGAGGTAGACGAATAATGGAGGATGGAAAAGGTGATGGTTTCTTTATTGAACCAACAGTCTTTGTCAATGTAAAACCTGATATGCGCATTGTCCAGGAAGAAATCTTCGGTCCTGTTGTAGTAATTCAAAAGTTTAAAGACGAACAGGAAGCAATTGAGTTGGCAAATGGTACAGACTATGGTTTGGCTGGAGGAGTATTTACAGTCGATGGTGCAAAAGCAATGCGTGTGATTCGCAAACTTCGCGCAGGAATTACGTGGATTAATAGCTATCATCCAACATACAATGAGGCGCCTTGGGGCGGATATAAGCAAAGTGGTATAGGTCGTAGTCTAGGAACGTTTGGTTTAGAAGAATTTCAAGAGATTAAGCAGATTAATATAAATCTAGAAGTAGAACCTATTGGTTGGTTTGCAAATAAAAAAAATGTAGAGGTGAATTAGATGGAAACGAACGTGAAAAATAAATTGAATGAGAAAGAATCAAATGTAAATGAGTATATTACGAAAGTACTACAGTTAATTGAAAAAGAAAAGGTTACTGAAGAAGAGGCAAACTGGATTCAAAAAGAAACAGTAGATGGATTTAGAGAGCATGTAAACCCTGGTTTTCTTGCTTATAGAAAAACAGTAACAAAAGATGGACAATTTGCAGCAGTAGAATGGTCAGATGAAGGATCTTGCTTCATGGATATTAATGGTAAAAAGTATATTGACTGTTTAGGTGGATTTGGAATTTATAATGTTGGTCACCGTAATCCGAAAGTGGTAAAAGCTGTAACGGATCAATTAAAGCGTCAAGCATTGCACAGTCAGGACTTACTAGATCCACTTCGAGCAATGCTTGCAAAGATTTTAGCGGATATTACACCTGGTGATTTGAAATATGCCTTCTTCACAAATAGTGGAACAGAAAGCGTAGAGGCAGCATTAAAACTAGCAAAAATGTATAGTGAACGAACAACTTTCATTGCTACAACGCGTGCTTTCCATGGTAAGAGCCTTGGTGCTTTATCTGGGACGGCAAAAGGAATGTTCCGTAAGCCATTTTTACCATTAATTCCGGGTTTCCGTCATGTTCCGTTTGGCGATATTGATATGATGAGAAAAACATTTGAGACATGTGCATTAGTGGGAGAAGATGTTGCAGCAGTTATTTTAGAACCAATTCAAGGAGAGGGCGGTATTATTTTACCTCCAGAAAATTATTTGAAACAAGTACGAGAGCTTTGTGATGAGTTTGGATCACTCCTTATCTTTGATGAAGTACAAACTGGAATGGGACGTACAGGAAAAATGTTTGCTGCAGAATTATATGATGTCGTGCCGGATATTATTTGTCTTGCGAAGGCGTTTGGTGGAGGTGTAATGCCAGCGGGAGCTATTGTTGCGAAAGAAACAGTATTCAAAAGTTGGTTTGAAAATCCATTTATGCACACAACAACATTTGGAGGAAATCCACTTGCATGTGCTGCTGCAATTGCAACAATCCATGTTTTATTGGAAGAGAAATTACCGGAACGAGCGATGGAAGTTGGAGAGTATTTCTTAAATGGATTGAAACAAGCAGCAGAAGGACACGAAGATAAAATCTTTGAAATTCGTGGTCAAGGTTTAATGATTGGGATTGAATTCCATAAAGACGAGATTGGTTATGAAGTGTCAAAGGCGATGTTTGATCAAGGCATTCTTGTTGCGGGAACATTAATTAATTCAAAAACTATTCGTATTGAACCATCCCTTACAATTAGTTATGAAGAAGTAGATACAGTTATTAATACGTTTAAATCTGTGCTAACTCAAGTAAAAGTAAAATAAATTTTGTATAAGGTTATATGTGAATTCAAACGATTGAAACTATAATTAGAATAGATTTACCTGTATGTTATTACAGGAAGGCAGTGTAACGAAAAGTTACACTGCCTTTTTATTACATTTTTTGTTGTAAGTATTTACATGTAATTTGTCTTAGTGTACTATTTAACTAACACACTAAGACAGGAGGGGAGAAATGAAAATTGAGTTTTCTCCAAATACACCAATTTACATTCAGGTAATGGAATACATAAAGAAAGAAATTGTAACGGGTCATTTATTGCCTGGCGATAAAATTCCCTCCGTACGTGAATTAGCGAGTGATTTACAAGTAAATCCAAATACGATTCAACGTACATTTCAAGAGTTAGAGCGGGATGGAGTTGTTGTAACACGTAGAGGAATGGGGCGATATGTAACGAATGAAGGGGAGAAAATTATGGAGCTGCGAAAAGATATGGCGAAAGAATTACTTCATTCTTTTATAGATGGAATGGACAATTTAGGTTTTTCAGAAGAAGAAATTCTTACAATCCTTCGTTCTTCATTACATGAGAAAAGGGAGGAGAGCGAATGACAGAGTTATTAAAAATAGAAAATCTATGGAAGCGGTACGGATTAAAAGCAGTGATCCGTGAGTTAAACATAGAGATTACAGAAGGAAAAATCGTTGGGCTTGTTGGAGATAACGGGAGCGGGAAAACGACGTTATTGAAAATGATTGCAGGCCTGCAGCATCCTTCTGAAGGTAGTATTACAATAGATGGTAAAAAGGTAGGATTAGAGACGAAAAAAATCGTTTCATTTATGTCCGATAAGCCAGTCTTTGATGATTGGATGACTGTAAAAGATGCTTTATTTTTCTATAGAGATTTTTATAAAGACTTCGATATTCAAAAAGCAGTAGATACGATTGTGGAATTCAAAATACCGTTAGAAGAAAAAATTAAAGCATTGTCAAAAGGGATGATTGAGAAGCTGCAAATCATTTTAACATTTTCTCGAAAAGCGAAGTTATTCGTACTGGATGAACCGCTTGGCGGGATTGATCTCGTTTCTAGGGAGCATGTACTTGAGCTAATCCTTAAATTTTATCGTGAAGATTGTACGCTGCTTATATCAACTCATTTAATAAGAGAAATCGAAAATATATTTGATGAAGTAATCTTTTTGAAAGATGGAGAAATAATATTGCATGAAAATGTGGAAGAACTTCGATTTCAAAAGGGGAAGGCAGTACATGAGCTGTTTAAGGAGGCCTATGAGAAATGAGTCAGCTTTTTCTTTATCTGTATAATTGTAATAAGAGAAAAATAGCCATTATTTACTTCGGATTTATTACAGTTTCATTAATTCTTTTATTTAATATGAAAGGAGTTTCAGGAGCTAGAATTTCAGGTAGGCAAGATATAATCATTATTATATTTTTTATCGTACTAGGTATAAATGGATTCGCAATTCTTCTAACAGGTATATCGTCTTTTCGAAAAATGCTAAAAAACTCTATGCTACGTTGTACTTCTATTTCAGCACAAAAATATATATCTGCAAATGTTTTATTTTGTGTACTACTCTTTATGATTTTGCTAGGAATAGGAATCATTTTTCTATACTATTTTTCTTTAAATATTTATAATGGAAAAACAGATTTAGGTGTTCAGCAAGCAATCCACAGTTTATATGATTATGGAATATTACATCATATGTTATCTATTTTCTTATGGGGACTAGATTTTGTTAATATGCTAGTTTCTATTTATTTAATTATAGTAATTACGAAGCTATTCAATGTGAAATCATCGATGAGTAAGATTGTTTGCGTAATCTTATTCGTTGTTTTTATCGCATTTAATGGGGGAATAACATATATCTTTCAGCAAATAGAAAAGTATGTGTTTGCCATAAATAATATTGGATTTATAGATCAAAACGGCTTTTTAAATACATCATTTTATTCTGGTACAGATATTACAGTTTTAAATCTATGTTTTAACTGTTTATTAACAATTACATTATTAGTAGTTACAGGGCGCATCATCGACAAAAAACTAGAAGTTTAAAGGAGGAATCATCATTGGGAAATGTAGTAGTGAAATTAGAAAATGTCCGAAAAAAAATCGGTAGAACAGAAATTATTCGGGGCTTATCATTTGAGGTTCGAGAAGGAGAGGTATACGGATTCCTTGGACCGAACGGTAGCGGTAAGACAACGACAATTCGTATGATGACAGGTCTTATTTCTATGACAGAAGGCGATATTACAATTTGTGGTCATAGTATTCGCACAGAGCGTGAAAAGGCGCTAGAGCAAATTGGAGCGATTGTAGAAAATCCCGAGCTATATGATTATATGACTGGAATGCAAAATTTAAAGCATTTTGCGAACATGGCGATTACCCCAATTAGTAAAGAGCGCATCGCTGAAATTGTAAAGCTTGTTGAATTAGAGCATGCGATTCATAAAAAGGTGAAAACATACTCACTTGGTATGAAACAGCGTTTAGGAATTGCGCAGGCGTTACTTCATCAGCCGAAAATCTTAATTTTAGATGAACCGACAAATGGATTAGATCCAGCTGGTATTCGCCAAATTCGTGATTATTTACAACGATTAGCGAAAGAAGAAAATATTGCAGTCATTGTATCAAGTCATTTATTAAGTGAAATTGAATTAATGTGTGATCGCGTAGTTATTATAAAGCAAGGTGAGTTTGTACAAGAGTATAACTTACATGAACAAGCGAAGCATGATGAAACAGTTGTAGTTGCATTTGAAGTAGATCAAGTTCAAAAAGCGAACGAAATTATTAAAGGTAAAGTACAAGGAAATGTAGCTGTGGCATCTGTAATGAAAGAAGAGATTCCGCAAATTGTAAAACAGTTAGTGAATGCTGATGTACTCGTATACGGTGTTACTGTTCAAAATAAAACGTTAGAGGATGAGTTCTTAGCGATTACAGGGGGAGTGAAAGCGTAATGTTTAAATTAATTCAAAATGAATTTTTAAAGTTACATGCGAAAAAAGGTATGTACATTTTAATAGGTGTAATTGCAGCATTGGAGATTTTGGGAGTTTTAGCGATGCTGAAATGGGGAGGAGGAAATGAGTTTAAAGGATCATATTTAGATTTTGTAAGTTCAGAGATTGGTTTAATTACCTTATTTGCAACAATTTTTGGAATTACGATTGCGTCTCGTACAATTACTGATGAGTTCCAAAAAGGTACAATTAAGCAGTTATTAATCCGTCCGAGAAAACGAATTACAGTTTTGTTCTCTAAATATATTACAGTGTTACTTACTATATTATTTATCATATTTGCTAGCACGTTAATCGCAATGATTATTGGCGGGATTGTAATGGACGGTAGTAAAACAGGAGTAACGTTAGGAATCGTAATGAAGTCCATTTTATATCAAGTACTTTCACCGTTCTTCTTTGCAACTCTTTCATTTTGCTTAGCTAATGTATTTAGAAATTCTGTATTACCATTAATTATTTCGTTGTTCTTATTCTTCTTACAAAGTGCAATTACAATGGTGCTTATGATGTTTGCTAAAGGTGTTGCAAAGTTTGTTGTATTCTCGCATTTAAATTTAAGTGTGTACGACAGCAATAAATTAGTAAGTGGCGGAGTAGAACCACCATTTACAGAATTTACGTTTACAACTTCATTATTACTTGTAGTTGCATACTTTGCTGTATTACTTGTAGCATCAAGTGTATTATTCCAAAAACGTGACGTATTATAGTAGAAAAATCCCCGTGTTAACGGGGATTTTTATTAACCAGCTTTTTTGATTTATGTAGCTTTTAAGTGTGGCAGATACATATTTACTTAGGAACATAATTGTAACTAAGTTGAAGAACATTGATATGGTATATCAAATAGGATTGTTATTATGTAATTTAATACGTATATTATTCGGAATAAAGTGAGAAAAATAGGAAGATTTTCAACTATATTCATATTATAATTTAGTTATCCGGCCATTTGTGGAGAAGGGCTACCCATAAAATACTGATTAAAGTTTCACTTTATATCATCTCTGGAGGTGTTCAATATGCAACATGCATTTTCACGTATAAGGCTACGTAGTTTTTTTGGATGGATGATTATAGGGATGTTCCTGACGATGATTCCATTAAATTTATCAGGTGCTTCTGACAATACGATAGAGTTGCTGTCACAAATATCAATATTTTTTGCATTTCCACTATTGTGGCTATATTTAAAAACAAGTAAAAATAATGTTGTTTTTAAAAGTTTTTTTGATAAGCCCGGACGTTTACATTGGGGGTTAATTGTATTAGCAACGATCATGGGAATGATTTTTGCAGTCGGTATATCCCAAATTCAATTTTATATTTTAGCACATACTTTACCTAATTTCTTAGTTACCATGTTAGAAGATGGAAATGTAATTAATACGAGTAACATATACATGACGATATTTACTTTCATTTCAGCATGTGTATTAGCCCCAATAATGGAAGAGGTTATTTTTAGAGGTTTTTTCTTGCAGCGAATGGCTTACAAATGGGGGATTAAACGAGCGGTTATTATATCCTCTCTTATTTTTGGACTAGGACATTTTGATGTTATCGGTGCTTTCATGTTCGGTGTTATTATGTGCCTTCTATACATAAAGACAAAAAATATATGGACGAATATTGCTGTGCATGCTCTAAATAATTTGATTGCAACGAGTATGCAATTTGTAGGTGGAGATGGAAGTGACGCAATCTCGATTACTGAATTACAAGCACAAAGTAATTTATGGATCGGCATTGGTCTTGTGATTATCGGTTTATTATGGTTCATTCCTTTTACTTGGAACCAATGGCGTACAGTAAAAGAAGTTGGTGTGCCACCGATTCGTTTCATAAATGAAGAAAAAGTAGTGAATACATCAGAAGAAAATGAAATATATAGCCAAGTGATAGTAACAGATAGATTGATGGCTGTAGAATTACCTGATGAAGCTGTAAATAAGCTTCGGTTAGAAGAAAATGATTATGTAACAGTTTCTGTAGAAGAAGATAAAATTGTTATAAAGAAAGCGCATAATAGATAATTAAAAAGTAGCTTCTAAAGAGCTACTTTTTAATTTGTAATAATCTCTACACGAAAATTATTACCGTTCTTTACATATTTAATATCTGTAACGATCCGAACGGTTTTTAGAAGTTCAACTTTTTCACCAATTCGTGGGATGGTCGGAACATTGTCCCAAATACCAAGCAAGTCATCTAATTGTGCCGTTTTTTCATAAAACCAGATTTTCAATGTAAAGCCCCTTTCTCGAACTTTATGTATTTTAATACATGATATATCATTTTTATTCTTAATGTAAGGGGTTTTTACTCTTTTTGTGAATAAAGATGAATTAAACTTCTGGGAATATATGTTCAATGTCCGGAGTAAGAGCTACTTCTGATAATACGATATGAGAAACTGTCGTTGCATATGAAGAAACATCATTGATAAATTCTTCAAGTTCAACGAGTGAAGGAACAGAGATTTTTACAATGTAGCATAAGCTTCCTGTTACTCGGTAACAAAAACTTGCAGATGGATAAGACTGAATAAACTGTTGCATACGTGTTGTATCACCATTTTTTAAAGTGATTTCTAAAATACAATCTAAAACAAGTCCTGCTTTTTTATAATTGATATCGATTGTGTATTTTTGAATAATCCCCTCACTTTCAAGTTTACGTACACGTTCTGTAGTAGACGGAGCCGATAAGTTTACTCGTTTTGCTAATTCACGCATCGAAAGGCGGCTATCATTATATAATTCATTTAAAATTTTTCGATCAACACGGTCTAATTGCATTTGTAAATATACCTCCAGTAAAATGATGATTTTTGTAAAGAAAAATTTAAAATTAAGATTCATATGAAATGTAAAGTGAACTTTATTTATTTTACAATAAAAAAGAAGGAAATAGGAGGGGAAATGGTGGAGAGAATTACATTATCAAATGTAGGAGATACAAAGTTTCAAAAATTATTAGGTCATAATCCAGATATATTAAATTCGTGGAGTACGTTAGAGAATACACTGTATAGTACAGGGGCCCTTTCCGTAGAGTTAAAGGAGCAAGTAAGAAGAACATTAGCGTTTGGGAATGAATGTCCGTACTGTATGGCAAAGGGAAAGCCGGATGATATACAAAAAATAGAAGAAATTAGCGTAGCCGTTACTTTTGCGCATGCATTTGTTCATGACCAAAAGGCGATAGATGATAATATGTTTCATATATTAAAACAATATTGGACTGAAAAAGAAATTGTAGAGCTTTGTGCCTATATTTGTTTTATTACTGCTTCGCAGCAACTTGGTTTTCTGTTTCAATTACAGCCTAATTAATTAGGAGGATATTATGCTTAATCAAGCAGCACTTATAATCATTGATGTACAGGAAGCATTCAACTTACCATACTGGGGCGTGAGGAATAACCTTTTGGCGGAAGAAAATATGAAAAGTTTGTTAGAAGAATGGAGAAAAAGAAAACTACCAGTTTTTCATATTCAACATGTAAATAAAGAAAATGTTCAATCGATGTTTTATCAACATGCGGAAACGGTAAACTTTAAAGAAGAAGTGCAACCAATGCCAGATGAAATAATTATCCAGAAATCCGTTAATAGCGCGTTCATTGGGACAAATTTGGAAGAACAATTAAGAGAACAAAATTGTAATACGGTAGTGATTGTAGGATTAACAACAAATCATTGTGTGGAGACTACAACACGGATGGCAGGTAATTTAGGGCTTACAACGTATTTAGTGAGCGATGCGACGGCTACATTCAATCGTAAAGTTCTGGACGGGACAGAGTATAGTGCAGAGGACATTCACAATATGACACTTGTAAACTTACATGATGAATTTGCCAAAATCGTTACGACTGAAGGTGTTTTAAAATTATTTTAAGAAAATAATTGTGGAATTATGTAGAAAAAAATAAGAATATTTCGTATAATCTAAGTATAATCATTTTGAAAATAGGGGTGGCATCATATGGAGCAAATTCCAGTAAAGAAAATAGAAGAAGTACTCGTTTTAGCAGGAGATGATAAACAAAAGCAAAAGGAATTTTATGAATTGCTCTTAACAACGGAGTTTTATGTTGCTGGTTCACTTGAAGCAGAAGACGGGGCAACGGAAGGAACACTTCGTTTGCGTCATTTCCAAGGAGAGGGTAGATGGATCGTTCCGTTCTTTACACAATTGAAATTTGTAAAAGATGTGTTGCCAGAAGGTACACCCCTTATTACGATACGTGGAAAAGAATTATTGGGTAGCATCGAGAAAGATGCGACAGCTGTATTAAATGTTGGAACAGATATGAGTAAAACATTTATTCCAGAAGAAATTGCAGAGATAGCATCAGGACGAATCTTTAATTATTATAAGTAAAAGGAAAAGCTTAGCAGCTTTTCCTTTTTAATTTGAACATGGAGTGGCTATACCAGAAGAAATAGAAACAGTTTTGTTAGTTGTATTTATTGTTGCTGTAGCTCCGAGGGGAATACCGATATTTGGACTTATATGTCCAATCGGTAAACCGAATAACACAGGTATATTATATGGCGTGAAATATTCATATAATATTGTTTGCAATGATTGAGATGGCTTAGAAGGGTTGCAGTCGTGACAACTTGTAAAAATAACGCCGCTGCATTCATTAAACTGTCCAGATAAAAGTAGTTGATTTAACATCCGGTCAATGCGGTACGGTTCTTCACCAATATCTTCAAGCAATAAAAGTTTATTTGACGTATTTATCTCATAGGGCGAGCCAATTATACTTGTTAACACAGTTAAATTCCCTCCAACTAATGTGCCTGTAACTGTACATGGAGAGGTAGGTACGATACATTCTGATGCATATAAGATAGATGAATACGGATGGAATAGTTGATTGAAAGAAGATAAGGAGAGAGAATCTATACCTTTTCCTAATTCTTCAATCATTGGACCATGAAAAGTAACCAGCTCCGCATAACGTGAAAAGGCAGTATGTAAAGCCGTAATATCGCTATATCCCCAAAAAATCTTTGGATTCCGTTGAATGATTTCATATTGAATGTAAGGGAGGAGACGAGCGCTGCCGTAACCACCTCGTGCACAAAAGACTGCTTTGACCTCAGTATTTGTAAATGCTTCATGTATATCATCAAGACGAACTTGATCACTTCCAGCTAAATATCCATATTTTTCATAAACACTCTTTCCAATTATTACGGATAATCCCATCTCTTGTAATACGTTCACACCTTTTAATATATTCTCAAGTGTTGGTGGGCCAGATGGTGCAATAACCATTACTGTATCACCTTTTTGCAACGCATTTGGATAAATCATTGTTCTCAGCCTCCTTCTCTTTCAATATATTCGCTTGAGCGAAAGTTCAATCCTTGTAAAAGAAGGGGAAAGCATGTCATATAAAGAAGGTATAGGGAAAGTAGGAGGGAAAATGATGTTTACAAGTCGAGTAGTAGATATATTACAAATTAAGTATCCGATCATTCAAGCAGGTATGGCAGGAGCGATTACAACGTCAGAACTTGTTGCAGCTGTGAGTAATAGCGGAGGATTAGGTACGCTTGGAGCAGGGTATATGAGCCCAGAACAAATCCGTGAAGCGATTTATAAAATAAGGGAACTAACAAATAAGCCTTTTGGTGTTAATTTACTTTTAACGAAAGAGATACAGATAGAAGAAGAGAAGGTAAACGAGGCGAAAGTATTACTTAGTGGAGTGAATAGAGAATTAGGTATAGAGGAAGAAAAGACTTTAAAACTTCCAAAAAGCTATAAAGAACAATTACAAGTATTATTAGAGGAAAAGGTACCAGTCGTTAGTTTTGCATTTCAAACGTTAGAAAAAGAAGAAATAGATGATTTGAAAAAGGAAGGGATAAAAGTTATCGGAACAGCTACCCATGTAGCGGAAGCGAAAGCACTTGCTAAGTTAGGCGTAGATATTATTGTCGGGCAAGGTAGCGAGGCAGGAGGGCATAGAGGAACGTTTATTGGGAAAGAACAAGATGCGATGATTGGTACATTTGCATTAATCCCGCAATTAGTAGCGGAAGTACCTCATATCCCGATTGTTGCAGCAGGTGGTGTAATGAATGGGCAAGGGCTTGTTGCGGCATTTGCGTTAGGGGCAGAAGCTGTTCAAATGGGATCAGCCTTTTTAACGAGTGAAGAAAGTATTACGCATGACGTGTATAAAGAGGCGATTTTACATAGTACAGATACGAGTACAACGGTAACCCGTGCGTTTTCCGGGAAATATGCACGGGGTATTCGTAATGAATTTATAGAGAAACATGAAGGAAGAGAAGAGAATTTACCGATGTATCCAGTGCAAAACGTATTAACTTCAAAAATACGTCAAGAAGCAGCGAAGCAAAATAAGGAAGAGTATATGTCGCTTTGGGCGGGACAAGCATCATCATTAGCACGAACGGAATCAGCTCAGCACGTAGTGAAACGTGTCATGAAAGAAGCAGAGAACGTAATTGAACAATTACAAGATGTATATAAAAAAAGACCACTTGAATAATTCAAGCGGTCTTTTCGTTAGTTTGCTTTATAAAATTGTTGGATAGCTTCGTCGATGTAAACCCAGCCTTTCCAACCTAAGTGCATATGATCTTTTAAGAAGTACTTATCATATTCATGATTTGAGAAATCAGCAATTGGATAGCCAGCTTGCTTAATTTGCTCATGAACTTTATTGTAGTATAATTCGCGTTTTTCTTTCGGGAAGCCAGCGTAATCATACCAAGGACCTTTTACAGGAACAGAAATGAAGAGCGGTTTTGCGCCAGATTGTTTTAATAAATCAAGTACAATTTGTAAATCTTCATATTCTGGTGATTGGTCATAAGCATCATTTTTTAAGTAACCTTCACGTTGTTTTAATTTCTTCTTAATTTTGCTATTGAAGTAATCATCTTCGATGCCATATTCGTTAGAGCTTGATTCTACTGCACCTGTTTGATCAGCATGCTTACGAGCTTCTTCCCAGTTCATTTGTTTCAATGATGGATCAAGCTGTTCTTTATGCGGCTTAATATTAAACATAACTGTAAATAAATCTTTACGATCTAGAATGTTACGATAAATATAAGCGAAAGGTTTAGCAGCAAGTGCTTTTACTTTATACTTTGTATCATCGTAGGCGATACCTTCAAGCGAAATTTTTAATAAAGTTTCTTTTTTAACAATCTCAAAGTTTAATAAGCGTTTTGCAATTTGTTTTTTCATTTCAGGTTTTAAATCATCGTTGAAAATGAAGTGGTAACCTTGTTGTTTTGAAAAGTTAGGTGCAAAGTGTGTCTCATCAATACCTTGTGGTACAAACCATTGCGGAGAAAGAACGAATATCATTTTCTTATCTTTCAATTGATCCATTGTAGATGTGAAGTTTAATACATGTACAAGGTCTTGTGTTCCACCGCGCCCAAGTAGGAATGGTGTGAATCCTTCAGGCTTTACTTTGAAATAATTCGATGGATGGAAAGCATCCATACGTGCGAATTCCGATGAACCGTACATCGGAAGATATTTCGGGTCTGCTAACATCTTTTGCTGTAAAATCATACTTTGAATCTTTTCTTCTTTTAAAGAAGTCGCAGCTTGTTCTACTTTCTTATCACTTAAAAGTGGGAGTAGGAAGCGCGTAGGAATAAGTAAGAATACAGCAAAAAGGGCCAATGCTAAAAGCATCGGACCAAATTTCACTTTGTTCATCGGATTTCTTCTAACTTTTTAATAACCATATTTGGTGTAGCCCACTCATCGCGGTCAAAATCAGAAATAGAAACTTCAATCTCTAAACGCTCTTGGAATTCTACTAATAAAGATACTACAGCGAAAGAATCAAGAATACCTTCTTCAAATAATTGAACATCTAAGTTTTCTTTCACAATATCGTTTTCACATACTTCTTCTAAAATATCTAATACTTGCTCTTTGAATTCTGCCATTTTTAAAATCTCCTTTATATCCGAAATATATTATATGTGCAACTTCTTAATAGTATAAGAAGGGTGCATTAAAAGTATCTGTTAAGGTGTCCAGAGAAGATCAGGAAACCGAAACATACAACGTGGAACGTAATTACAATCGCAAGGACGTGTGTAAATTTATTGTTTGGCCAAAACTTATGCTTCTTGTTTTTTCGTTCGAAAATATCGAATAAAATAAACAGTGCGGCATGATATAGACCATAAATAACATACTGCGCAACAGCGCTTCCTTGGATGTGCCAAATTCCCATAATGAAAAAGTTTAAAAATGCACCGATATACGAAATTGTGTAACGGTTCTTAATTAACTTTTTCTTCGTTGCAAAAAAGACGAAACGCATGTAAATAAAATCACGGAACCAGAATGATAAACTCATATGCCAGCGGTTCCAGAAGTCTTTAATGTTACGACTAAGGAATGGCTTATTAAAGTTTTCTGGAGTTTTAATTCCCATCATGTAACTGATACCAATTACGAATGCACTATAACCTGCAAAGTCAAAGAATAACTGCATGCTAGTAGCGTACATAAAAATCACATTAGATAAAAGTGTATCTTGATTGGCGAATACTGCCTTTACAAGATATGTTGTTATCAAGTGCGCGATTATAAATTTATACAGAAAACCTTGGAAAATACGGTTAATCCCTGTATATAGTAACTTTTGATATTCCTCAGCACTAGGCGGCTTTTGAATATCTTTTTGGAATCTACGGTAACGATCGATAGGTCCACTTGAAATCGCAGGGAAGAATAAAACGAATTCCCAGAAATTAAAGAAGGAAAGTTCTTTAATTAAATTATCACGAACTTCAAAGACCATCTGTACAGCTCTAAATGTTACGTAAGACATACCTGCGAAAACAATAAAATGCAATTCAGGTACAAACGGTGCGAT
Organism: Bacillus sp. SIMBA_074; assembly: GCF_046534555.1. Lineage (NCBI taxonomy): Bacteria > Bacillati > Bacillota > Bacilli > Caryophanales > Bacillaceae > Bacillus > Bacillus sp. SIMBA_074. Next base: position 91,512 of record NZ_JAWRYM010000013.1, read on the forward strand.
TTTTGCCAAAATAAGCGGTAAAATCGATAAAATAACAGCTATACAAAACGTGAATGTACTATTATTTTGTTTTCTTAACATTAAATAGCCTTTAATAAGGGCATATTGCCAAATAATAAATGCGGCTAACATGATTGCTTGCTTCGGTTTATCAGAGAAGATAATAACGAGCATTACTAATGTTAAAACGGCATTATATTTACGCAACATTTTACCTTTTAATCCAGCTATGATAGTAGGTATTAATAAAATGCCTACTATAGCGAAAAAATAAAATGATCCATATGCGGTCATGCTGTAACCTCACTCAATAATTTTTTGCGATCTACCTTTCCATTTGGTGTCATTGGAATAGAAGAGTGATACATGAATTTACGTGGAATCATGTAATTTGGTAATCGCTCATTGAGTTCTTTTTTGATTGCAGATGTTAATTTGAATTCTTTTTCAAACGAATGCTCTCCAGGAACAACAACCGCTAATAAGTAATCATATTTTTCACCTTTTTTAATTGGAACAACAACTGCACCTTCTACGTAAGAACACGCGCGAAGATGATGTTCGATTTCTTCTAATTCCATTCGATAACCATGAAGCTTAATTTGGAAATCAAGACGACCATTATAGAATAGAAGACCATTTTCTACATAGCCAGCATCACCTGTTTTATAGGCGCGCTCACCATCAATCATGGTAAATACTTTTTCTGTTAATTCAGGGCTTCCTAAATAGCCAACGCTTACGCTTGGACCGACAATTACGATTTCACCTTTTTCACCGTCAGGTGCAATTGTACCATCTTCTTTCATAATAAGAAGGCGACAGTCTGATTTACAGTAGCCAACTGGAAGTGATTTGTATTGATCAAGCACTTCTTCTGTAACGTGAATGCCTGTTACAGCAACAGTAGCTTCTGTTGGACCGTACGTATTCATAATTGCTGCTTTCGGGAAACGCTCAATTAATTTTCTAGCTACTTCATTTGGTAACACTTCACCGCAGAATAAGAATGTTTTCATGTTTGGTAGCATACTTTCAGAGAAAGAGGCTTCCATTAAACACATTTCTGCGAAAGATGGTGTCGAAGTCCATACTTGTATATCCGATTGCTCTAAAGAAGCAAACAAGTCTTTTGGACGTGCAATCATATCTTTATCGATTGCCCAAAGTGTACCACCTGTTACTAATGATGGGTAAATATCCATTACAGATAAATCGAATGAGAAAGGTGCTTGGTTTAAGAATACTTGCCCTGTTTGTAAGTTGAAATCTTCTACAGCCCATTTTGTAAAGCTAACAAGACAGTTATAAGTAATCTGAACCCCTTTCGGATTACCTGTACTTCCTGATGTGTAAATAATGTAGAAGTTCTCATCACCTTTTACCGCATGTTCAGGATTTGGAGTATTCCCTTTATGAGTAAAGAAAATATCTTTTAAGTTATCTTCACTTGTAATGCGAACTGGTAAGTCCGTTACCGTTACTTCTGCCCCTGATAACAGTAATTTCGCACCAGAACTTTCAGCAATACGTTGTACACGATCAGCGGGAATAGATAAATCTACAGGAATGTAAGCATGTCCAGCTTTTACACAACCTAAAAAGTTAATAATCATTTCAGGTTGCATATGGCCATAAACCATAATTGGTGAACGATCATCTGGATACTCAGAAGAAATCCAATGTGCTAACGCATCAGAATCTTCCTTTAATTGTTTGTACGTAATTTTCGCATCTCGCCAAACAAAAGCGGTTTGATCAGGCGTTTCTACAGCCCACTTTTCAATTTGTTCTAATAACTTCATAACGTTCCCACCCTAGAATTCATTGTAAATAAATGTACTTGTGTTTGTATCATGGAATCCATACAACCAAAGTAATGCAAATAAAATTGCAAGGTAATAAACCGTCTTTGCAACCCATTGTGTGAGTGGTTGAGACCATATCTCTTTTAATCTTTCCATGTCTTTCCCTCGCTTAATGAAATAATAGCTCTTTGTAGGTATCATGTCCTACATTATTGTGAAAAAAACAAAATCCCACATTTTAGGTAAAAATAAGTCAAAAGGCTCTTTTCTGATATTAGCACTAAATACTAAAAAAGAAAATCCCTAACTTAGCAATTATATTACATTCAGCATGAATTTGTAATGGGTTTGACATGTAAATAGGAAGTGGATTGTGTGAAGGCGTGAAAATATAATATTTGTTTTGTTATTCCTGAATTGGAGTGGGTTAATAATCACTGGGTACTTAGTACATTTTCAAGGTATAGAGCCTTTTAAAAGGAGGTAATTATTATGAAAAGAGAGTGGAGGAGTTTTATTTCAGAGGAAAATATCATTAAATGGAGACGGCATTTCCATAAGTATCCGGAATTATCGTTTCATGAAAAAGAAACTTCGCAATTTATATATGAAACATTATGCTCATTTTCTTTTTTTGAAGTAACGAGACCAACGCAGTACAGTGTGCTAGCAATTAAAAGAGGAAGGCAACAAGGAAAAGTAGTTGCGATTCGAGCTGATATAGATGCTTTACCAATCCAAGAGGAGACAAGGAAACCTTATACGTCTGTGCATAAAGGAATAATGCATGCATGCGGGCACGATGCACATGCAGCTATTTTATTAAGTACAGCAGAGACGATAGCAAATATGAAGGAAGATTTTGCAGGCGAAATCCGTCTGTTCTTTCAGCACGCAGAGGAAGTGTATCCCGGTGGTGGACAAGAAATGGTGGAGGTCGGTGTTATGGACGGCGTCGATTATGTAGTAGGTTTGCACGTTATGTCTGGATTAGAAAGTGGAAAGATAGGAATTGTATATGGCCCTATGATGGCAGCACCAGACGTATTTACAATTGAAATTTTAGGAAAGGGTGGTCACGCGGCACGACCAGAAGAAACGATAGATCCTATTGCTATCGGAGCACAAATTATTACAAATTTACAACATATCGTATCAAGAAATACAAGTGCTTTTATGCATAGAGTAGTGTCAGTTACACAATTTCATGGGGGGATGGCCGATAATATCATTCCTAGTGCAGCAGCTTTAATGGGAACTGTTCGATCTTTTAATCAAACATTAAGAGAGGAAGCAAAAGAGAAAATTGAGCAAATTGTAAAAGGAATTACAGAAGCACATGGGGGAGATTATACATATACGTATCGTTACGGATATGATCCAGTTGTTAATAATGAATACATTACGAAAATAGTAGAAAAAAGTGCGATAAAATTGTTCGGAAATCAGCGTATTGTGCATCTTGAACCTTCTATGGGAGGAGAAGATTTTTCAGCGTATTTAAGAAAAGCACCTGGTTGTTTCATTAAATTAGGAACAAGGAATAAAAATATTGATACTTGTTATCCACATCATCATCCGAAATTTGATGTGGATGAATCGGCTTTAATTAATGGAGTGGAACTATTTTTAGAGACAACTATAAGACTACTAGAAACTGATAAAGCATAAAAAAAGGCAACTGCACTCTATTGCAGTTGCTTTTATTTCTTCCGTCAGAGAGGGCTGAGAAAGAACTATGCTCATTTATAGTATATGAATAGCTAACGGACAAGCTTGTACATTTTAACTATTTTTTAAAAAATAGTTATTGACTTTGATAATCAATTTCAATTAATCTAATGGTATAATTGAAATTGATAATTATTATCAACGAAACAGATGAGGAACCTTAATGAGAAAAACATTTCACCTTTTACGAAGGGGATTAAAAAATAAAGATGTTGATAAGCATATTGAATGGCAACGAAATGTAATTCGTTCTGAATATGTAGATGAGAAGAGTACACTTCAAACAGAAAAAGAGATACAAGGTAAAAGGAGAGGTTCAGTTGAGTAAGTTAGTAATGATTTTTGCAAGTATGAGTGGAAATACAGAGGAAATGGCTGACCATATTGCGGGTGCGATTCGTGAAACAGAAAATGAGATTGAAGTAATTGATATTATGGATACACCAGAAGCTTCTATATTAGAGCAATATGACGGGATTATTTTAGGTGCTTATACTTGGGGAGATGGTGATCTTCCTGATGATTTTTTAGATTTTTATGATGCAATGGATTCTATTAACTTAACTGGTAAAAAAGCAGCTGCATTCGGTTCTTGTGATTCGGCTTATCCGAAATACGGGGTAGCGGTTGATATTTTAATAGAAAAGCTGCAGGAGCGCGGGGCAGCAGTTGTGTTAGAAGGATTGAAAGTAGAATTAACGCCAGAAGATGAAGATGTAGAAAAATGTTTACAGTTTGGAGCTGAATTCGTAAAACACCTTTCTTAATGGCAGAAGGGAGATGAAGAGCAATTGCATGAGAAAATCTCAATCAAAACGATGACAGATTACCATTTGTATGATTTTATGCGTTGTCCGCATAAATTTTATTTCCGTCATATAAAAAGAAGAGAACCTTCTTCATTTGAATGGCAACAAATAGCGCAAATGATTGTGAATCAAATTATTAATGAATATTACACGCTACCTGCGGGCCAACAAACGAAAATTGTACTTTTAATATTAATAGAAAAGTATTGGAGAAAAGTAAGGATTAATATGTTTGCTTCAAAGGCGGAGTACTATATTGTTTTAGCAAAGCTAACTGATCACTTATTACAGTTTGTTGAAAGGGATGATAGTCAGGCACCGCCGTTATTTTTATATGAGAAGTTTCAAACATATATGGAAGAGTTAGGTGTCCACATGTCATTGACATTTGAAGTTGGTGAGTGGAGTGCTGAATCGTTTGTAATTAAAAAGTATGTTATCGATGCGGATGAGGAAATGCTTGCTCTTTGTCAGAAGCTAATGACAGTATTCAGTTATAAAGCTTTCGGTATTCTTCCAGGGAAAATTGAAGTTATTAATTTAATAGAAGGAACTAAGTATGAGTACATTCCAAAGCAGGAAGATATTATAACTGGAATGGATGATTTATTTAGAATGAAAGAAATGTTGCAGCAACCTGAGCACTATACAGAGCGTCATTTTCGTTCTGAGTGTATGAGTTGTGCGTTTCGTAGTGAATGCCAAAGGGAAGAAGTAAAGAAAGAAGCGAAGCAGAAGAAAAATATAGTACATTAAAGGATGCAAATTTGCATCCTTTTTTGTTATTGACATGAAAAGCTTTTCATCATTTACGGTATATGAGTAGCAGATTTTAATAAGAGGAGGAATAATCAATGAAAGATGAAACGGTAGTATTTCAATGGTTAAAAGAACAGAATGCTCCTTTTGGAATTCAACTGCAAATTTTACAGGCATTTCAATTGTATAAAGTTATTTTTGAAATGGATAAAAAGTTAATGATGTATGAGGAGAGAGAGTATAGGGAGAGAATTTAATCTCGTCCCTGTAGTATTGCTTTAAGCTGTTCTTCATTCTTCTTTAATGTTATTTCGTTGTTTGTTTCAATGTTATAAATAAGGTTATGTAGTAAAGGGCTGTATTGATAAAAGGTAGTGATGCGGTGAATGAGTAATGGATCGCGGTGAGAAATAACTGCACTGTATTGTTCATATACAGATGTAGTAAACTCATGACCGAAATCATAATATAGCCCAGCAAAATCAAAAGCGGGATCGCCAATTTGAGCATCTCCAAAATCGATAACACCTGAAATGGTTTTGTTCTGCGTATTAAATAAAATGTGATGATGTGTAAAGTCAGCATGAATGATTGTATTTTGAAAGGTAGATTTAGCTATATTGGCAAAGAAATTTTCGAATAAACGATTTAAGGCTGATTTCTGTAATGAAGTAAGATTGTTAGTAAGAGATTGATTTAATTTTGTTTGTAGCTCTTTCCAGTAGATAAGTGTTTTTTCGATAGGGAATCCTAGCGTTTCAACACGTTTTAAAGGAATACTATGTAAAGTCGCAAGGAAAGTGGCTAATTGTGTAATAATTACTTCAAGTTCTTTTTTCTCTAGCTTTGCAACTAGTTCAGTTGTTAACGGTTCACCATGAATGAGAGGATAATAGCTGCAAAATGGAACAGTATTACAATCATTCTTATACAATAAATGATACTTAGGAATCTCGATTTCTTGTAATGAATGAGAAAGAATTGTGCACAGTTCTTTTTCTAACGGAATTCGGTTTGCATATTCAAGTTTTCGTGGGAAACGAAATAGTAGTTCGTCATTTATAATAACCGTTATATTATCCCACCCTTCTTCATTTTGCATATATGAATGTATAGAAAGATCTGGTAGAGCTTCTTTTATATATTGTTTGTAAGAGTCCATAATTGTTCCTCGTTTCTAAGTTAAAGGTAGGTTATTCTACTTTATGATATCAGAATTTTCTTTCTATATGTTAAAATATAACTATCATTAATGGAGGAGGGTGGGGTGCATTACGAAGAAAAGAATATTAATCATTTCTCTATGTATCGCTTTTGGATTGTTTTGGCCATATAAAGAGGAGGTTTTTGCTACCTTTAAACCGATAGATCGCTACGAGTTAAATAAGGAATTAAAGAACAAAAGTATAGAAACTTTAACTGATAAAGAAATGAAAATGATAGGAGAACACTTTGTGACAGCGCAACTAGCAGTGTTTGAGTTTAATAATAAAGAAGATGTGAAACGAAAAGGTGAAGAAATATTTGTAAGTAGAGGGTATGAACAGTTAATAGAAAATTATTACCCAAACCGTTTTCGGGATTTAGAGTATAAATTTACAAACGAAGAGATACGTGAAGAGACAGATGAGAGTTTTCGCTATCATGCTGTAGCGTACGTTACTGGTATTGAAAATGGCAAGAGAAGTGAAATGAAATTAAATTATGACATGAAAATTGTAAAGGTTAATAATTTATTCATGGTGTTAGAACAAAAACAATATGTACAATAAAAAACCCTCTAGAAGCAGAGGGACTTTAAAGATTTTCATTTTGTTGACCAAGTTCTTTTTGAGCAATGTATAAATTTCCTTGCTCAACTTGTTTCAGTGTATGAACAGAATCTCCTGCATATCCTTTTTCTGTTTTAACAGTTCTTTTTGAACGATTTGAATCTTGTTTCTTCATATAGTAGACCACCCTTCTTTAAAAATAGATGAAAATGATGAGCACGAGTAATACAGCTGCGAAAATGGTAATGCCCATTAAAAAAGAAGTATTTTTATATTTAGGTGGCTTATGTACATCTTGCCGATATCCAGGTGAAATTTCAGGGGCGAATTCTTCATCGAATGATTGTTTCTTTTGTTTTTCGTCCATATGTATCCACCTTTCTTTTTCATTATGTTACACGTTACAAGAAAAAATATGCATGAAGAAAACAGCCGCTATATCATTAGCGGCTGCTTTGCGTTGTATATTTTCTTTGTACTTGAAAGAGACGGATAAGCAGGAAGATTGCTCCAAATGCTAGACCGATAATAAGACCAATCCAATAACCTTTTGCTGCCCAGTCAGTATAAGTTGCTAACATGTAGCCAAGAGGTAGACCTATTACCCAATAAGCTATTAATGTCATAATTAAGGCAACATTTACGTCTTTATAACCACGAAGTGCTCCTTGTACTGGAGTTGCAATAGCATCTGAAATTTGAAATAAAATCGCGAATATAAGAAATTCTTTAGCTAAATGATGGACATTTGCATTTGTCGTATAAATAGAAGCAATTTCATCATCAAAGAAATAAAGAAGGATTGAATATAAAAGAGCGAAAGCAAGGGCTAACCCAATTCCGATAAATCCATATTGTTTCGCATTATTGTATCGTTTTGCTCCAACTTCAAATCCAACGGCTATCGTCATTGCCATTGCTAAACTTAAAGGAGTCATATATAACAAGGAAGCAAAGTTCATAGCTGCTTGATGTGCTGCTATTGTTGTCGTACTAAAATTACTCATCATAAGTGTTACCGCAGCGAAAATACTCGTCTCAAAAAAGATAGCAAATCCGATAGGGACGCCAAGTTTCAGGAATTCCTTCCAGATTGTAAAGGAAGGGCGGTATAACTGTTTAAAGATATTGAAAGAAGCGAAAGGCTCTTTCGTACGAATAATAATAACCGTAATAATTAAAATACACCAATAGGTTGCTGCAGAAGCGATTGCCGCACCAACACCACCGAGTTTTGGAAAGCCAAAGTGACCAAAAATTAATAAGTAATTTAATACTACATTAATTGGTAATGATAGTAATGTAATAATCATCGTTGTTCGAGTTTTTCCTAATGCATCAATAAATCCACGTAAAACGGTGTAAGTAAATAAAGGGATAATTCCAATCGCGATAATAATTAAAAATTGTGCTGCAATACGTTCCACGGGTTCTTCTAATTGCATGCCATTTAAAATAGGTGAAACAGCGAAGAATCCGATAAGGATAACAACGAAACTAGCACAAATTGCTAAATATACTGCTTGTATGACAATGTGGGGAACGTCCTCCTTTTTCTTTGATCCAACGAGCTGTGCAACAATAGGAGTAGTAGCCATTAAAATTCCTGTTAAGCCGGTACTAACGGGAAGCCATATACTTGTTCCGATAGCAACACCCGCTAAATCAATAGGACTCGCATGTCCTGACATTGTCGTATCAAAAAAGCTCATCGCAAATAATGACATTTGCGTTACAAAAATCGGGAAAAAGAGTAATAAAAATTGCTTTAACTTTTGTGAGAATGAATTAGTTTCTTTCATAAAATCCCCTTTCAACGTAAAAAACAAACTCTTATTATCATACAATTTAATCAAAAAATAGAAAAGAAATAAGCGTATACAACAAATGAAATCAATAAAAAAAGGATGCACTTTGAAAAGGGATAAGGTATTATGATAAGGTGTGAAAAAATTACATATTCGTTATTAAGGAGGCACTACTTGTGGCTGATTGGTTAATTGGATTAATCATGGGTGCTGTTGAAGGTTTAACAGAGTTTTTACCAGTATCATCAACAGGACATATGATTTTAACAGGACACTTAATTGGATTTGAAGACGATAGAGCGAAAGTTTTCGAAGTTGTTATTCAGTTGGGATCGATTTTAGCAGTTGTTGTTATATTTTGGAAACGTTTATGGTCATTAGTTGGAATAGGGAAAGTAACTGATGGACCATCTTTAAATTTATTACATATTATTATCGGGATGATTCCTGCCGGCATACTCGGCGTACTATTCCATAGCGCAATTAAAGAAGTTTTATTCGGTCCAGGACCGGTTGTTATTAGTTTAGTAGCTGGTGGTATTTTAATGATTGTTGCTGAGAAGTTTTCAAAACCAAGTACAGCAAGAACGTTAGATGAAATCACATATAAGCAAGCATTTACAATCGGAATGTTCCAATGTTTAGCACTTTGGCCAGGATTTTCTCGTTCTGGATCAACAATAAGTGGTGGTTTATTAGCACGTGTTTCGCATACAGCGGCAGCGGAATATACATTTATTCTAGCGGTGCCAATGATGGTAGCTGCAAGTGCCTTAGATTTAATTAAAAGCTGGGATATATTAAGCGTGGCTGATATACCGTTATTTGCAACTGGATTTATTACAGCATTCGTTGTTGCGATGCTTGCAATTGTTTCATTCTTAAAATTATTAGGTCGTGTAAAACTAACACCGTTCGCTTACTACCGTTTCATTTTAGCTGCGGTATTCTATTTCTTCATTATGTAAGTATAAAATATCAGCAATACCATATAGAATAGACACTTGAAAAAAAAGTCTACTCTGTAGGGTATTTTTTTATAGAGAGAGAAAAATGAAACTTTCACCTTCAATTACTTGTATTTCACCATGTGAAATATGCCATAATGATTTCGTTATAATAATTTTAAGGAAATCGATAGGGTATTTGAGAGGAGCAATTTAGTGAGTTTTGCAATAGAAATAGTAATTCCAGCACCAATTGATGTTGTATTTGATTATGTGCACAATGACGAGAAAATACTAGAATGGAGTACCTTTATGGTAGAAAATAGGTATCCTTCAAATATAGATGTTGAAAACCCTCGTGAAGGTGACAAATATATATCTGTGCAAAAGATGGGGAAGAAAATATATGAATTTGAGGCGGAAATTTTAGAGTATGATGAACCGTATATCGTTTCAGTTGGATGTGAGATGAAGCAAGGTTATACAGCTGCAACTTATATGTTAGAAGAGGATGAAGAAGGTACATCGCTTACTTTAATCGTAGAATTTGAACCGAAGAATTTTTTATATAAGATTATGTACAAGTTGACTGGGTGGATGACACGTGGAATATACATGGGTGAAATGGAACGTTTAGCAGCGTGCGTAGATGCTGTATATTCTCAGAAAAAAGGATTATAATTTAGTAAAATAAAAAACATGCCGAATTCGGCATGTTTTTTATTTTACTACTTTTTCAATCATGCTTTCCATTACATGTTCCCAAAGAGAAGTATCATCAGCTAATGTAGCACGGAAATTAGCATACATTTCTTTTTGTTTCTCTTCGAATGTTGGATCTTCTTTTTCAGGTAATGTAGCGCGCATTGAAGTTACTAATTCTTGTATTTTTGGAGCTCGTGGTCCAAAGACGGCTTGTTCATTTCCGTCTTTATCAATGAAAATAAAGATTGGAATCGCACGTGCTGTTCCGTTTGTTAAGTATTGATCCATTAACTCTAAGTTTTCATCGCGAATTAATAAACGCATATCAATATTTGCAACTTCAGAAATTCGTTTCATAACAGGTACACATAAAAGAGCATCGCCGCACCAATCAGCTGTTAATACGATAACACGCCAGCCGTCATTTTGGCGTTCTTCTAATATAGGAAGTAATTCATTTGGAATTAAAAAGTTATTGTAAATGTGTAGTAGCTCGTATTGGTTTACTTTCATTTCATTCACATATGTATCAAATGACATGCCTTTATCAGCCCATTGTAGTAAGTTCATAAGTAACACCTCTTTAGTATAATTTATTTTTATTGTACCAATTTTTATATAGAAAAGCTTGTATTCTTACTCTTTCTTATCACTAAATAATTTATTTAGTGTGTAAAGGAATAGTGCGACACATAATTCAGCTATGTTGGACATTTGTACACTCTCTATCCAGTCATCGGCGGTATGTATGACAAACCAATCTAACGTAATTTCAATTATAGAGAGCAGAGCAATTGAGAGCCAATTGGGCATACTTGTCATCATTGGATGTAGGAGCACTTTAAAGAAAATGAATATAAAATATGTAATACCATCTAATAAAAGAATAAGTAAAAAAAAGAGTAGTAGAGCTGTTCTTGATGAATATTCTATACCTGTAATTTGAAAGATTCCTACATATACAAAGAATATAAATGCAAAGAATATAATGAGAATAAGAATAACAACACTAATAATAATAGTCTTATCTTTTAGACTGAGATTAGAAAATTTGTCTTCTTCACTCATTATTCCAACTCCTTTTTCTGGAAAATCAATTTCATTGTACCATGAAATATCTATTAAAAAACTACGAATTATGGGAAAATAAGGTGACAAAAAGTAAGATTTCATGTAAAATTATTAATAAGGTTTTTATTTAACTAAATGAAATAAAAGGGGCTGTCAAAATTGTCTCAAAATCGAGAACAATTAATGGAAGAACTATCGACAAATGTGTTTGCTATGTTTCGCACGTTGCGTAATGATATTGGAAAAATATTTGGTGGTTACATACCGTGGAATGAGTTCATCGTCCTTAGAATATTGAATCGTACGAATAAAGAAATGGTATCACGTGTAGCGAATGAGTTAAATGTGTCGAATAGTCATATTACAGCTGTTACAGAAAAATTAATTAATAAAGGTTTTGTAACTCGTTCACGCTCTACGTCAGATCGCCGAGTTGTATATTTGGAGATTACAGAACAAGGGAAAGATTTAGTGGCGAAAATGGAAGGTGAGAAAAAGAAATATTTACAAGAAAGATTTTCCGCACTTTCAGAAGATGAAATGGATATAATGATATCTATTTCTAAAAAACTTATTTAAATAATTACAAATAAGAAAACGCTTACCTAATGAAAAAGAAGACCTTCCTCATATATGGAAGGTCTTCTTCTGTGTGTAATAGATGATAAAAAATAAAATGTGTATGAAAAAAGATAGAGCGCCATACTACTAATAAAGGAAGGAGGTAGAAATATGACGAATCGTAATGGTAGTAAAGGTAGCGGAAATCAAGGTTCACCGAAATCAGGGCAATTCCAGCAGGAGTTTAGTACTGAATTTGAAACAGGTAATGATAATAAAGGAAAAGAATATCGTTCGAAAAAAGGAAGCAAATCAAAAAAGGAGTGAATATATTCACTCCTTTTTTGATTTAAGATGCTGCCGATTGATCTGTATTATATTTTTCTTCTGATTTTGCGACAATCATTGCGCAAATTGCATCACCGGAAATATTTACAGCTGTTCTAGACATATCTAGGATGCGATCAATACCGATAATTAAAGCAATACCTTCTACTGGTAGGTTTACTTGATTTAAAACCATCGTAAGCATTACAAGTCCAACACCTGGTACACCAGCAGTGCCGATACTAGCTAGTACAGCAGTTAATACGACCATGGCTAATTGTGCTAATGTAAGTTCAACTCCGTACACTTGAGCGATAAATACAGTTGCCACACCTTGCATAATGGCAGTGCCATCCATATTAATCGTTGCACCTAGTGGTTGTACAAAAGAGCTTATCGCTTTTGGAACTCCAAGTTTTTCTTGTGCGGTTTTCATAGCAAATGGAAGAGATGCATTAGAGCTAGATGTACTAAATCCAATTGCCATTACCGGTCCGAAATGTTTAAAGAAACGAATAATACTTTCTTTTGCCAATACCTTTAATAAGCCGCCGTATACGAAGACACCGTGAATAATGAGTACCAACATAACGACAATCATATACTTGAACATCGCAGCGACGCCTGCAAGACCCATTTTACCAACGGACGAAGCGAGCAACCCGAATGTTCCGATTGGAGCTAATTTCATGACGAGATTAACAAGATACATCATTAATTCGTTGCCCTGTTCAAGTAATGAATGGATACCTTGAACTCGTTTTCCTAAAACAGCTAAACCGAGTCCGATTAATGCGGCAAAGGCAATGATTTGTAACATGTTACCATCAGCCATCGCTTTTGCTGGATTATCTGGCACAATATTCAGCAATGTATCAACGAAAGATGTTTCAGTTTTTGCACCTTCATACTTAAGCCCGTCTGTTTTAAAGTTACCGCCAGCTCCTGGTTTTATGATAAGTGCAAATGTAACTGCAATAGAGATAGCGACAGCTGTTGTTACGAGAAAGAATGAAATTGATTTTAAACCAATTCTTCCAAGTTGTTTCGGATCTCCAAGACCAGCAGCCCCAAGTACGATAGAAATGAACACAACAGGAACAACTAGCATTTTAATAAGTCGAATAAACAATTGACCAAGTGGATTGAACGCATATTGATTCAATGGCTCAAAAATAGATGGAGCAGCTAAATTTAAAGTGAGTCCGACAACTAGACCGAGAAATAATGCAATTAAGATTGCCTTTGTTTGTTTCAATAAAAACCCCTCCTTTGTTTTTGTAAAATTGCTTTCTAAATTAATTATACCGAAAAAATACCTATTTTAACAATATTTTCTGAATATTTAGTATAAAATGGTCTGTTTCAATGTATATAGTCCAGTTTTGCTGAAATATGTGGAAAGAATACATTTATGTATTTGGAAAAAAAATAGACCATCACATGATGGCCTAGGGAAGGGGACAATTTATATCAATTTAATTAGGGATGGAAGCTATTCAAAGACACTGGGGAATGTCTTATAAATTAGGGAGGAACAGCTTCGATACATATACTATAAAAGATAGATGTGAACATAGAGTGAAAGAGAGAGGGAGTTTTAAGTAAGAAGAAAGAGAGAATAAAAAAAATAAGACCATCACATATAGGATGGTCAAAGGAAGGGGACAATTTATGTCAATTTAATTAGGGATGGAAAGCTGTTCAAGACACTGGGGAATGTCTTATAAATTAGGGAGGAACAGCTCCGATACGTATACTATAAAAGGTAGATGTGATCCTCGTGTGAACATGGAGTGAAAGAGAGAGGGAGTTTCAAATAAAAGATAGAAAGAATAAAAAAATAAGACCATCACATATAGGATGGTCAAGGGAAGGGGACAATTTATGTCAATTTAATTAGGGATGGAAGCTATTCAAAGACACTGGGGAATGTCTTATAAATTAGGGAGGAACAGCTTCGATACATATACTATAAAAGGTGGATGTGATCCTCGTGTGAACATGGAGTGAAAGAGAGAGGGAGTTTCAAATAAAAGATAGAAAGAATAAAAAAATAAGACCATCACATATAGGATGGTCAAGGGAAGGGGACAATTTATGTCAATTTAATTAGGGATGGAAAGCTGTTCAAGACACTGGGGAATGTCTTATAAATTAGGGAGGAACAGCTCCGATACATATACTATAAAAGGTAGATGTGACTCTCGTGTGAACTTGGAGTGAAAGATAGGGGAATTTGAAAAAGGATAAAATAGTTGTTGTAAGAGTTATAGTATAAGTGGAGATATCATAGAAAATATTCTTTTGTAAAACGATAGGAGTCTGAATATAAATAAAAGTTGAAATCTATGAAAAAAAGGATTATGCTCAACTATATTATAAGAATATAAGGTTTATCCCGCTACTTGTAGGCTCTTAAAGAGTCTTTATTTATGAGGGGATAAAAGCTTCACTTGATAAAGGGAGTTAGTGATATGGAAGTAGCAAAAAAACAAGGGTTGTATAATCGTTTTATACGATTGAATCCACCACAAATTTTAGCATTAGGCTTTTTTTGTTTAATTGTGGTCGGAGGATTGTTATTAAAGTTACCGTTTGCAACGAAAGTACATATTAGTTGGGTAGATGCTTTCTTTACAGCTACGTCGGCAGCGACTGTAACCGGTTTAGGTGTTGTAGATACTGCGAGTACGTTTACGATGTTTGGTGAAATTGTTATTATGTTTTTAATTCAAACGGGTGGTCTCGGTCTTATGACGATAGCCATTTTAATTGTTTGGGTATTAGGGAAAAAAATTGGTTTACGCCACCGATTATTAATTGGAGAAGCATTTAATCAAACAAATATTGGTGGTCTTGTGAAATTAGTAAAACGTGTTTTTATTTTTTCTATTTGTATTGAGCTAATTGGAGTTATCTTTTTATCGATTCGCTTTATTCCAGAGTTTGGTTTTGGAAAAGGTTTATACTATAGTGTTTTTCACGTTATTGCGTCATATAATAATGCCGGCTTTGCGCTTTGGCCAGATAATTTAACAAGATATGTAGGAGATCCTATTATTAATATTGGGATTTGTTCTTTAATTGTAATAGGAGGGTTAGGATTTACGGTATTAATTGATATATGGTATAGCCGTAGTTTCCGAAAATTATCACTGCACTCCAAAATCATGATTGTTGGAACGATAGCACTTAATGTTATTGCGATGATTGTGATTTTTGTATTGGAATATAATAATGTGAAGACTTTGGGGCACTTATCTTTAAATGAAAAATTATGGGCTTCGTTCTTCCAAGGAATTACACCTCGTACAGCTGGTTTTAACACGGTAGATTATGGGGGGATGGAAGAGTCATCGATACTATTTACAATGGTATTAATGTTTATTGGTGCGGGAAGTGTATCGACAGGCGGTGGAATTAAGTTAACGACATTCGTTATTTTAATTACATCAGTTCTTTCTTTCTTTAGAAAGAAAGAGGATTTTGTTTTATTTCAGCGTACGATTAAAATGTCGACAGTAACGAGAGCGTTAGCAATTGTCGTTGCTAGTCAAATACTTATTTTTACAGCGGTATTTGTATTAATGCTTACAGAAGACTTCAGTTTTATTCAGTTATTATTTGAGACAATTTCAGCGTTTGGTACAGTAGGGTTAACAATGGGGATTACTGCGAAGCTATCGGCGTTTGGAAAATGTATTATTATGTTTGTTATGTTTTGTGGATTAATCGGACCGTTAACACTTGTGTTCTCTTTGGCACGACCAGCAAAACAAAAAATTAAATATCCATCAGAAGATGTATTTACAGGATAAGGTATCCCGCATAAAGCGAGATACCTTTTTCTTTTTAAAAAAGAGAGAACAATAAACCAATAAGCGCCACTCGGAATAAAATCGCAATGAGTGCAGCGATACCACCCACAATGGCAGCGGTACCGCCAGTTACAGTAGCCCCGCGATTATAAGCGTAAATACCAAGTAGAACAGACACAAGACCAAATAGTGTTGGGAATGTGAATAATGATAATATTGCTAAGGCAAGAGCAATGAAACCAGCAGTCGATCCAGCTGCAGACGATCTTACATCATCGTTATCTTTATCATCATAATCGATACGCTGTGGTGCAACTTCAGCTGCGTATTCTTCTTTATAATCACTATCTATTCGATCTCTTTTTTTATATTCATCAAATTTCTCAGTCAAAGTAAGGACTCCTTTCATAACAAGGTTCAATAGTAGTATGTATCTCTTTTTCCTTTTTATCCGAGCATGTACAGGGAGTAATATCCAATTGGAAAGTGGAAAATGTTTTTTCAAAATAGGAAAACTTAGTATGACTTCCTCTATTTTGGAAAGTATAAAAAAGAATAATAAGGAAAGGGTGTAGTACATAATGGAACATCCAATTGAAAATTTAATGAAAACAGCAATGACAAATTTAAAAGAGATGGTAGATGTAAATACGATTGTTGGAAGTCCGGTTTCAACAGCTGACGGAAATGTAGTATTAACAGTATCTCAAGTGGCTTTTGGTTTTGGAGCTGGTGGAAGTGACTTTAAAGGGGATTTTATTTCTGAAAAACATAACGGCGGACAAGGGAAGCATAAAGAGAACAGGCAAAGTCATCCATTCGGAGGCGGAAGCGGGGCTGGGGTTTCAATTAGCCCAGTTGCTTTTTTAGTAGTTGGTTCTAACGGTGTGCAAGTGTTGCATCTCAATAGTAGTACACATTTAATTGAAAAAGCGTTAAATACTGTGCCAAGCACTGTGGATAAATTTGTGAATGGTCGCCAAAAGTGAACTTGCATTTTTTAGGAATTATGATATATTAGAAAAAGTGCGCTTTATGACGATCGGAATAATTGAACTGTAAATATATATGATGTGTGGAATAAGGGAGAGGAATTTATGATTAATATCAAAAACTTAGTAGTTGGCTTATGTATGTTAGTAAGCGGTTTTGTTGTATATGTAATAAAAGAAAAAGCTCCATTCTAAAACAGACAAACCGTTAATGTCTGTTTTTAATTTGTAAAAATTGTTGACAAGTTATTGTATTGGTGTTAAAATTTTAATTCGTGTCTCGGTTAAAGCTAGTGTAAAGTAAATAAATCTTATGAATATAATACGAAAAGTTTGCGAAAGATCGGGTAGTCTTACCAACAACTTTTGTGAACAAACCCTATAAATTGTATATGTAAGCTTTATATGTATACTAGTGAATCAAGGAGCGGTCAGTGGAACCGTAATGATGAGAGAGAGGTAGGGCTTTCATCCAGTATATGTTACTTTCCCGTTAGGTGAATATAAAAAAGAGGGCTCCTTTTCAAAAGGAGCCCTCTTTCTATAGATAAATTGAAACTATAATCAGTGAGACCATTCTCGTTAAATGTTAGCTCACAAATAATGTGATAAAAATGATTAAGCGCGGTTTTCAACTTGCTGACAAATTTCATCTGTTGTTAAACCATGTGCTGTAATTACAGATCCTTTTATCGATGTATCTGCAATGCCCATTATATTAGAATCTTGCCCAGTTACAACACAACAATCACAACCTTGTGCATCGTTTTCAGAGTTAAGTGAAACGACTTCATGCCCTTGTTGCTGAAGAGCTTGTTGAACATCAGTTAAAGAGTTCTCAACACCAATTTTAGCCATAATTTTCACCTCCTACCATCTAGTTGCTAGTATGCTCAAGTTCATAGCATATATTTATGAAAAGATGGTAGGAAGAGAATATTTGTTTAGTCGTTATATACACCAGTAAGCATTTGACTTACGAATTGATCGTTTAATGTATCTTGTGCTGAACTGTTATTAGACTGAATATCGATTGAAGCTGTGTAGTTGTTATGTTTCCTACTATTTGGTTCTACTTCAACGTAATTATCGAATTTACAAAATCCTTTCGTATCCATTAGGTCAAATAGTTGTAGCATTTCTACTACCTCTTGTCTCGTTCCTTTAATTTGTACACACGCCATTGTTATTTCCTCCTTCAATTTGACAAATTGTTTTTTAAAAATAGGATTATGATTACGAAATGAAAAATATGAATGTTATTTTTAGACAGCGTTATTTTTGTTATTTTCCCCCTTTTTCACCAAAAGTCGTTGTATATTCCCGGATTTATAAAATCGGACGTCCGTTTATTGAATACAATAGATTCGTATCAATTGGCGAAAACCCTTCTTTTAAACAAATATTTTTTTTAGTAGAATTTGACGAAAAAAATTTTTTGACTTTTTGTAAACGTTAACAATGTTATTAAATCAATATAAACAAAGATGTACGTACGATTAAAAATTAAAAATTTTCTAAAAATTCACTTGATTTATTTGAAAAGGAGAGTAGACTAGGAAACAATAAAAAACTCATAGAACATAGGGGGCGCTTTCAAGTGAACGAGCAGTGGATTTTCTTAAATGGAGAATTTGTTCCAAAAGACGAAGCAAAGGTTTCAGTATATGATCATGGCTATTTATATGGCGATGGAGTGTTCGAAGGAATTAGGGTATATAGCGGTAATGTTTTCCGTTTGAGAGAGCATCTTGTCCGGTTATATGAATCAGCGAAATCCATCATGTTAGAAATTCCATATACGTTAGAAGAAGCAACGAAAATCGTTGTTGAAACGATTCGACAAAATAAATTATCTAATGGATATATCCGCCTCGTTGTATCAAGAGGACCTGGGAACTTGGGATTAGATCCCGATTCTTGTACGAAACCAAATGTAGTAGTAATTGCAGAGCAATTATCTTTATTTCCACAAGAATATTATGAAAAAGGGATTCCGATTATAACAGTTGCAACGCGTCGCAATCGCCCGGATGTTTTATCGCCTCAAGTAAAATCTTTAAATTACTTAAATAATATTTTAGTTCGCATTGAGGCGAAATTAGCTGGAGTACAAGAAGCACTTATGTTAAATGAACAAGGATATGTAGCTGAAGGCTCTGGAGATAATGTATTTATTGTGAAGGGAAATAAATTAATTACACCACCAAGTTCTGCTGGAGCGTTAGAAGGTATTACACGAAACGCGATTTTAGAAATCGGCGAAAAACTTGGATATGACGTAAGAGAAGAATTATTTACAAGGCATGATGTATATGTAGCTGATGAAGTGTTTTTAACAGGAACAGCTGCTGAAGTAATTGCTGTTACGACAGTAGATGGAAGAACGATTGGTTTAGGTAGAACAGGGCCACATACGAATCGTTTATTAGAAGAATTCCGTAAATTAGTTGTAGAAGATGGAGAGAAAATTTACGAAGAAAATAAAGTTGGATAATAGCTCTTATGACATGATAAAGCGTTGATAGGGAGGAGTAGTTGACTGTGAAGCCTCACAGAGAGTCGGTGGTTGCTGGAAACCGATGGTTCACGTCGACGAACATCACCCTTGAGTGCTAAGTTGAAACGTTTGTTTAGGCTTAGACGGTAGCTCCGTTATTAGCTAGACTCATATCCCGAGTCACTGAGGCAAGAGTAATCTTGCAAAGAAGGGTGGTACCGCGAAATCTTTCGTCCCTTCAGCACATAGCTGGAGTGTGGACGTAGGATTTTTTTATTTTATAAATGTTTTAAAAAAGGGGGCTTATAAGAAAAATGTCTTCAAAAACGGAAGAGAAACTGGCAACTGGTGCACAGCTATTGTTAGAAGCGCTAGAAAAGGAAGGAGTAGAGGTGATTTTTGGTTATCCAGGTGGTGCGGTTTTACCTCTATATGATGCGCTTTATGATTGTGAAATTCCGCATATTTTAACGAGGCATGAGCAAGGTGCAATTCATGCTGCTGAAGGATATGCAAGAATTACAGGAAATCCAGGAGTGGTAATTGCAACAAGTGGACCGGGTGCTACAAATGTTATTACTGGTCTAGCTGACGCGATGATTGATTCATTGCCACTTGTTGTATTTACAGGGCAAGTAGCAACAACGTTAATCGGGAGTGATGCTTTCCAAGAAGCTGATATTATGGGGCTTACGATGCCGGTGACAAAACATAATTATCAAGTACGAAAAGCATCGGATTTACCCCGAATTATTAAAGAAGCATTTCATATCGCTAGAACAGGAAGACCAGGCCCAGTCGTAATTGACCTTCCGAAAGATATGGTAGTAGAGAAAGGTGAGCGATGTAGTGATGTACAAATGGATTTACCAGGATACCAGCCTAATTACGAACCGAATCTACTACAAATAAACAAATTATTACAAGCGATTGCGACTTCAAAAAAACCGTTAATTTTAGCTGGAGCAGGTGTATTGCATGCAAAGGCATCGAAAGAATTAACAAGCTTTGCTCGTAAATATGAAATTCCTGTTGTTCATACATTACTTGGTCTTGGTGGTTTTCCGCCAGATGATAAATTATTTCTTGGGATGGGAGGAATGCACGGTTCTTACACGGCTAATATGGCGTTATACGAATGTGATCTACTTATAAATATAGGAGCAAGATTTGACGATCGTCTTACTGGAAATTTAGCTTATTTTGCTAAAGAAGCGATTGTCGCACATATAGATATTGATCCAGCGGAAATCGGAAAAAATGTGCCGACTGAAATTCCAATTGTTGCGAGTGCGAAGCAAGCATTAGAAGCTCTACTCAACTTTAAGGAAGGGGAAGTAAATCACAATGATTGGCTCTCATTATTGAATAGTAGAAAAGAAAAATACCCTCTTTCTTACAAAGAGCATTCGGAATGTATTAAGCCTCAATATGCAATTGATATGCTATACGAAATTACGAAAGGGGAAGCGATTGTAACGACAGATGTTGGGCAACATCAAATGTGGGCAGCTCAATATTATCCGCTGAAAAATCCAGATAAATGGGTAACTTCTGGAGGCTTAGGAACAATGGGCTTCGGATTTCCAGCAGCAATAGGTGCACAAATCGCAAAGCCTGAAGAACTAGTTATTGCAATTGTCGGTGATGCTGGATTTCAAATGACCTTGCAAGAACTAAGTGTATTAAAAGAGCATTCTTTACCAGTTAAAGTGTTTATTTTAAATAATGAAGCTTTAGGAATGGTAAGACAATGGCAAGAGGAATTTTATAATGGGCGATATTCGCACTCCTTACTTTCATGCCAACCAGATTTTGTTGCGCTTGCCAATGCTTATGGCATAAAAGGTGTTCGTATTGAAGACCCACTTCTTGCAAAGCAACAATTACAGTATGCAATTGAGTTAAGAGAGCCTGTTGTAATTGATTGCCGCGTACTTCAATCCGAAAAGGTAATGCCGATGGTTGCCCCAGGAAAAGGCGTTCATCAAATGGAGGGAGTGGAGAAAAGGTGAAGAGAATTGTAACAGCGACAGTTCGAAATCAAAGCGGTGTGTTAAATCGAATTACAGGTGTTATGACACGTAGACATTTTAATATTGAAAGTATTTCAGTAGGTCATACGGAATCATCGGATATTTCGAGAATGACGATTGTTGTACACGTTGAAAATGAACAGCAAGTTGAGCAGTTAATTAAACAACTTCATAAGCAAATCGATGTACTGAAAGTATCAGATATTACAGAAGAAGCGATGATCGCTAGAGAACTTGCACTTATTAAAGTAGCAACGTCTGTAGCAAGAGCAGAATTATATAGTTTAATTGAACCGTTCCGAGCCGCTGTAATAGACGTTGGGAAGGATTCCATAGTGGTGCAAGTAACAGGTACCCAGGAGAAAGTAGAAGCGTTAATTGAATTACTTCGTCCATATGGTTTGAAAGAAATTGCTAGAACAGGTGTAACAGCATTTACACGTAGTATGAAAAAACAAGATAAACAAGTTATGTTAATTCAATAATTATTTAAAAAATAGGGGGAAATGAAAATGGCGAAAGTTTATTATGAAAAAGACGTAACGGTAAATGTATTAAAGGAAAAGAAAGTAGCAATCATCGGATATGGATCGCAAGGCCATGCGCATGCGCAAAACTTACGTGATAACGGATTTGATGTGGTAGTAGGACTGAGGAAAGGGAAGTCATGGGATAAGGCGAAAGAAGACGGTTTTTCTGTATATACAGTAGCGGAAGCAGCAGAAAAAGCAGATGTAGTAATGATTCTACTACCTGATGAATTACAGCCGGAAGTATATGAAGCTGAAATTGCACCAAACTTACAAGGCGGCAATTCTCTCGTTTTCGCGCATGGATTTAATGTTCACTTTGATCAAGTAAAACCGCCAGCTAATGTAGATGTATTTCTAGTAGCACCGAAAGGTCCAGGACATCTAGTACGTCGTACGTTTGCGGAAGGGGGAGCTGTTCCTGCATTATTTGCAGTATATCAAGATGCAACAGGAGTTGCGACTGAAAAGGCACTTTCATATGCAGATGGAATTGGGGCGACGAGAGCAGGTGTATTAGAAACAACGTTTAAAGAAGAAACAGAAACAGATTTATTTGGAGAGCAAGCTGTACTTTGCGGCGGAGTAACTGCACTAGTAAAAGCTGGGTTTGAAACGTTAGTTGAAGCTGGTTATCAACCTGAACTTGCATATTTTGAATGTTTACATGAACTGAAACTAATTGTTGACCTTATGTATGAAGGTGGACTTGAAAATATGAGATATTCAGTTTCAGATACAGCGCAGTGGGGGGACTTCGTATCAGGGCCACGCGTTGTTACTGAAGATACGAAGAAAGCGATGGGTGCAGTACTAGCAGAAATTCAAGATGGTACATTTGCAAGAGGCTGGATTGCAGAGCATAAAGCAGGAAGACCAAATTTCCAGGCGACAAATGAAAAAGAAAATGAACATGAAATCGAAGTAGTTGGACGTAAATTACGTGAAATGATGCCTTTTGTACAGCCCAGAGTAAAGGTAGGGATTAAATAATATGAAGCAAATTTTGTTCATGGATACGACGCTTCGTGATGGCGAACAATCACCAGGAGTTAATTTAAATGAACAAGAGAAATTACAGATTGCGAGGCAACTAGAGAGACTTGGTATTAATGTAATGGAAGCTGGATTCGCAGCAGCTTCTGAAGGTGATTTTCAATCGGTAAAACGTATCGCAAATACCATTCAAAATGCTACGGTTATGAGTTTAGCTAGAGCGAAAGAAAGTGATATTCGAAGAGCCTATGAAGCTGTGAAAGGCGCTGTCTCTCCTCGTTTACACGTATTTTTAGCTACGAGTGACATTCATATGAAATATAAGCTTTGTATGTCAAAAGAAGATGTATTAGATAGCATACATCGCTCGGTTACGCTCGGGAAATCACTATTTCCAACAGTTCAATTTTCAGCAGAAGATGCAACAAGAACATCGAGAGCATTTTTAGCTGAAGCAGTAGAATTCGCGATTCGCGCAGGAGCGAATGTAATCAATATTCCTGATACAGTTGGATATACGAATCCAGAAGAATATTATTCTCTTTTTAAATACTTACAAGAATCCGTTCCGTCGTATGAAAAAGCAATTTTCTCTTGTCATTGTCACGATGATCTTGGGATGGCAGTAGCGAATTCGTTAGCTGCGGTTGAAGGCGGAGCGTTACAAGTAGAAGGAACGATTAATGGAATTGGAGAAAGAGCGGGGAATGCGGCGCTAGAAGAAGTCGCGGTTGCTCTCCATATTAGAAAAGATTTCTATGAAGCAGAATCCTCTATGACATTAAAAGAAATTAAAGCGACGAGTACGTTAGTAAGTCGGTTAACGGGTATGGTTGTACCGAAAAATAAGGCGATTGTTGGAGCAAATGCTTTTGCTCACGAATCAGGTATTCATCAAGACGGTGTATTAAAAGAAGTAACGACGTATGAAATTATTGAACCATCACTGATTGGAGAGTCACAAAATCTATTTGTATTAGGAAAGCATTCCGGGCGCCATGCGTTTACTGAAAAAATGAAAGAACTTGGTTATGAGTTTACAAAAGAAGAACGAGATGTGGTGTTTGAAGCATTTAAAAACTTGGCTGACCGTAAAAAAGAAATTACAGAAGAAGATTTACGTGCGCTTATGCTTGGTGAAGCAGCATTTGCGGCCCAGCAATATAGCATTACTCAATTGCAAGTACATTTCGTATCAAATAGTACACAGTGTGCAACGGTTGTACTAAAAGATGAGGAAGGAAATATGTACGAAGATGCAGCAACTGGTTCTGGAAGTATTGAAGCGATCTATAATGCAATTCAAAGAATTTTAGGATTAGAATGTGACTTAGCGGATTATCGCATACAATCTATAACGCAAGGTCAAGATGCACTTGCACATGTTCATGTTGAATTAAAAGAAGGAACTCATCAAGTATCAGGTTTTGGTGTTGCGCAAGACGTATTAGAAGCATCGGCGAGAGCGTATGTTCATGCGGCCGGAAAATTAAAATCTTTTATTACTCTTGTGAAGTAACTGTTTGATAAGTGAGGGGATCGTCCCTTACTTATCAAAGTATATTTCTGAAAATTCAGATAAAAAGGAGTGTTTTAATTGGAAAAACGTATCGTTTGTTTAGCGGGTGATGGTGTTGGTCCGGAAATTATGGAAAGCGCGAAGGAAGTATTGCATATGGTAGAGAGGCTATATGGACATCACTTTCATTTACAAGATGAGTACTTTGGCGGAGCGGCTATCGATTTAAATGGGCAACCATTACCACAGCGAACACTTGCCGCTTGTTTAGCGAGTGATGCGGTTTTACTTGGAGCGGTTGGTGGACCGCGGTGGGATGATGCGAAAGAAAGGCCAGAGAAAGGATTATTAGCTTTAAGAAAAGGACTTGGTGTATTTGCGAACGTTCGTCCTGTAACAGTAGAAAGCGCAACTGCACATTTATCGCCATTAAAAAACGCAGATGAAATTGACTTCGTTGTCGTTCGTGAACTAACAGGCGGTATTTATTTCTCTTATCCGAAAGAAAGAACGGAAGAATCGGCAACTGATACACTTACGTACCATCGTCATGAAATTGAACGTATCGTGTCGTATGCTTTTCAATTAGCGAGTAAGAGAGAGAAAAAAGTAACCTCTATTGATAAAGCGAATGTTTTAGAATCTAGTAAATTGTGGAGAGCTGTTACGGAAGAAGTAGCTCTTCGTTATCCTAATGTTGAATTAGAGCACATTTTAGTAGATGCAGCTGCTATGGAGTTAATTCGAAACCCAAGGAGATTTGACGTTATCGTAACAGAAAATTTATTTGGTGATATTTTGAGCGACGAGGCTTCTGTATTAGCAGGGTCATTAGGAATGCTTCCATCAGCGAGCCATGCGGAAAACGGGCCGTCTTTATATGAGCCTATTCACGGATCAGCGCCAGATATTGCAGGTAAAAATAAAGCGAATCCAATTGCGATGATGCGTTCAGTAGCGATGATGCTTGGGCAATCATTTGGATTAACGAGAGAAGGGTATGCGATTGAAGAGGCAATTTCTGCAGTTCTTCAATCTGGGAAATGTACAGCTGATATTGGGGGGGATGAGACGACAACTTCATTTACGAGGGCAGTTATTCAAGAAATGGAAGAGCAGGCACTAGTAGGGAGAGGAAGATAATGGGGAAAAGGTTACTAGATAAGCTTTGGGAAAGACATGTAGTTGTAACGAATGAAAATGGATTGGATTTATTATATATCGATCTTCATCTCGTTCATGAAGTAACGTCACCGCAAGCCTTTGAAGGCTTGCGGCTTGCAAATCGAACTGTTCGGAGACCGGAATTAACGTTTGCAACGATGGATCATAATATTCCAACGAAAGATGTTTGGAATATTACCGATCGCATTGCGAAGCAGCAATTGGATACACTTCGTGACAATTGTAAACAATTTAAGGTGCGATTAGCCGATATTGGTGATGAAGAGCAAGGAATCGTTCACGTTATAGGACCAGAACTTGGGCTCACACAACCGGGGAAAACGATTGTATGCGGTGATAGCCATACAGCAACCCACGGTGCTTTCGGTGCTTTAGCGTTTGGTATTGGTACGAGTGAAGTAGAACATGTATTAGCAACTCAAACGTTGTGGCAACGAAAACCGAAAGCGATGGGGATTGAATTAAAAGGAAAGTTACCGAAAGGCGTTTATGCAAAGGATATTATTTTGCATCTTCTCTCAAAGTACGGTGTAGCGGTTGGAACGGGTCATGTAATGGAATTCTACGGAGAGACGATTCGTGATATGGGTATGGAAGAGAGAATGACACTTTGCAATATGGCAATTGAAGGGGGAGCGAAAGCTGGCATCATTGCACCAGATGAGAAAACATTTTCTTATGTAAAAGGGCGTGAATATGCACCGAAAGACTATGAAACGTTTACGGGAAAATGGTCGGAGCTTTATACAGATTCAGATGCAATTTATGATTTACATATTTCGGTAGATGTTACGGATTTAGCACCGTATGTCACTTGGGGAACAAATCCTAGTATGGGTGTTCCTATTGATGAAAAATTACCAGAGAAGCATAACGAAAATGATGAAAGAGCATTTTCATATATGGGATTGAGCCCTGGGCAAAGTACGTTTGAAATTCCTGTTAAGCATGTCTTCATTGGTTCTTGTACAAATTCACGTTTATCTGACTTAGAAATTGCTGCATCTGTTGTAAAAGGGAAAAAGGTAAAAGAAGGTGTGCGAGCACTCGTTGTACCAGGATCAAAAAGTGTGAGAGAGCGGGCGATGCAAAAAGGCTTACATCGCATATTTGAAGAAGCGGGATTTGAATGGAGAGAGCCTGGATGTTCAATGTGTCTTGGGATGAATCCAGATCAAGTACCTGAAGGAGAACATTGTGCTTCTACTTCAAATCGTAATTTTGAAGGAAGGCAAGGGAAAGGAGCACGAACACATTTAGTAAGTCCAGCTATGGCTGCAGCAGCTGCGTTATATGGTCATTTTGTTGATATTAGAAAGGAGAGTTACGATGGAACCATTTCATATTCATAAAGGTACTGCCGCAGTACTTATGAATGATAACATTGATACAGATCAAATTATTCCGAAGCAATATTTGAAGAGAATTGAAAGGACGGGATTTGGAAAATATTTATTTGATGAGTGGCGTTACGATAATGAGCGCCATGAAAATCCTAATTTCTCCCTTAATGCACAAGAACGAAAAGGAGCAAGTATATTAATTACAGGTGATAATTTTGGATGTGGTTCTTCAAGAGAACATGCTCCGTGGGCGCTTGCGGATTATGGTTTCCGCGTTATTATCGCCGGAGGATTTGCAGATATTTTTTATATGAATTGTATGAAGAATGGTATGTTACCGATTGTAATGGATAAAGAGATGCGTGAACAACTTGCCAAAACGAATGCGAGAGATCAAATGGAAGTTGATTTAGAGAATGAAGTAATTATTACGAATACGCACAGGTTTCATTTTACAATCGAGAAAATGTGGAAAGAAAAATTATTAAATGGTCTAGATGAAATCAGCATTACAATGCAATATGAACAAGAAATTGAAGAGTATGAAAGAAAAGTAGCTTCACATTAACTAAAAGTAGAATATTCGAAATGTATTTACATTCAGAATTAACTGTTATATACTATGTAAAAAATCAGAGGAGAAAGGGAGTAAGTATTATGAATATCGTGCAATCTATTAAAATGCTTACAAAACTACATCATCATACATGAAACCCTTGAACCTAACGTGAAAACGTGTAGGCACAAGGGTTATTCCCGTTGTACCTACACTCTACTAAAGAGCCTTGTAGGTATTTTGTCTACAAGGCTCTTTTTATTTTCGGTTTGGGTGGATGGAATGTGCATAAATTAAAGAGGGAAGGGTGTGTGAATTCAGATGACAAAGTGGAAACGGGCAAATCCGAATGGAACGAGAGATTACTTATTCGAAGAATGTACGTTAATTGAAGAAGTGGAACAAAAATTAAGACGGACCTTTTTAGAGAGAGGTTATGAAGAAATAAGGACACCTACAATTGAATTTTATGATGTTTTTGCATTTCAAAACAGGCCGATAGATGAAGAAAAGATGTATAAATTTTTCGATGAAAAAGGACGGATTATCGTTTTACGCCCAGATATGACAATTCCTTTAGCAAGAGTAATTGGAACACAGAGAGGGGATATTCCTCTTAAAGTAACTTATAGCGGGAATGTATTTCGGGCGAATGAGTCCCTTACTGGGAAATATAATGAAATAGTGCAAAGTGGTATTGAAATTATCGGGATTGAAAATGTAAGGGCTGAAATTGAATGTGTGATAAGCGTAATTCAAGCACTTCAAAAATTAAAGGTGCAATCTTTCACAATTGAGATTGGGCAAGTGCAGTTATATAAATGTATCGTAAAAAAGCTCCCCATTAATGATGAAGAAGAGAAGTTACTTAGAACGTATATTGAAAGTAAAAATTATGCCGCACTCTCACATTTTATAGAAGAAAAGAAATTAAATCGGTGTGATGAAACAGTAAGGTTACTTGAGAAACTACCAAGGTTATTCGGGAGTTTAGATGTTGTTGAGGAAGCAGAAAAACTCGCCTCAAGTAATGAAATGAAAATGGCCATTGCGAGAGTGAAAGAAATATATGAAACAATTGAACAGTTAGGATATGGCCCTTACATATCAATTGATTTAGGTATGGTTCAACATTTGGATTATTATACGGGTGTTATTTTCAAAGGGTATATATATGAAATTGGAGAAGAGATTGTTAGTGGCGGAAGATATGATGAGTTAATTGGAAATTTTGGAGAGATGATGCCAGCGGTTGGGCTCGCGGTGCAAGTAAATCAAATAGTTAAGGCACTTCAAGAGCAGCAAGAACCATATAAACGAAAGAGAATAGATATTATGATTCATTATGAGTTAAATAGATTAGCAGAAGCGGAAAGGTTACGAAATTTACTGCAAAAGGACGGAAAGAATGCCCAGTTATCTTTATTCTCTAATTTAAACGATACTTTTCAATTTGCAAACAAGAATAAAATAATGACAGTCGTTGAGGCGAAGAGTGAGTCACTAGTGGA
The DNA here is from genome assembly GCF_046534555.1 of Bacillus sp. SIMBA_074. Lineage (NCBI taxonomy): Bacteria > Bacillati > Bacillota > Bacilli > Caryophanales > Bacillaceae > Bacillus > Bacillus sp. SIMBA_074. The sequence goes on from NZ_JAWRYM010000013.1 coordinate 120,799, forward strand.
ATATGTATGGAGAGAGAAATGGATCATCCAGAAAGAAGGGGAGGCTTCATGCGTAACATTCAAATTGCGTTAACGAAAGGAAGATTAGAAAAGCATGTTATTCCACTGTTTGAAAAAATTGGAATTGATTGTTCGGAGCTCAAAGATAAAGGAAGAAAACTTGTGTTTAAAAGTAAAAACACAAACATTTCATTTATTTTAGTGAAAGCGGTAGATGTTGCTACTTATGTAGAACATGGCGTAGCTGATATTGGAGTCGTTGGAAAAGATATATTAATGGAATTTGAGAAAGATATATATGAGATGGTCGATTTAGGAGTGGGCGTGTGTAAATTTTGTGTCGCTTCTATTCCGACGTATAATCCGAAGAGTTATCGAAAAAAACGAATTGCTACGAAATATCCGCACATTACTTCTACATATTTTCATGATAAAGGGGAGGATGTAGAAATTATTAAAATAGAAGGATCTGTAGAGATTGCTCCACTTCTAGGTTTGGCAGATGCAATTGTTGATATTGTTGAAACAGGAAAAACATTACAAGAAAACGGGTTAATTGTATTTGAGGAAATGTGCTCTATATCAGCTCGAATGATTGTGAATAAGGCTGCATTGAAAACTAAAAAAGACGAAATATTCTGCGTTATAAATATGATGGAACAAGAAATTTTGTCAGGGAAATAGGGGGACTTTAAATGGAGATAGTTTTTGAAGATTTCCAAGAGGCTTTATCGAAAATAAAATCGCTACGAGAAAGCGCTAATATAATAGAAGAAACTGTTCAAAGAAGTGTAAGTGAAATTGTTCAAAACGTAAGGGAGAGTAAAGATGAGGCTTTATCGTTCTATACAAAAAAGTTTGATGGTGTAGAGACAAAAGATTTTCGTGTAAGTGAGGAAGAAATAAAACAAGCAAGTAAGTTTGTAGAACAAGCTTTTTTAGAAGCGTTAAAAGAGGCGAAGAAAAATATTATCTCGTATCACGAAAAGCAAAAAAGACAATCTATGTTTGATTGCGTGAGTGAAGGGGTAATTAGAGGGCAGCTTATTCGTCCGTTAGAAAATGTAGGTGTATATGTGCCGGGCGGGACTGCTTCGTATCCTTCATCAGTATTAATGAATGTATTGCCAGCAAAACTCGCAGGAGTGAAAAAAATTGTAATGGTAACACCGCCGAAGCAAGGAGGAATTGATCCGCATATTTTAGCTGCTGCAAGTCTTGCAGGTGTAGATGAAATATATATGGCCGGTGGTGCTCAAGTAATTGCTGCTCTAGCATATGGAACGGAATCGATTCCTAAAGTAGATAAAATAGTTGGACCAGGGAATTTATATGTCGCGCTAGCGAAGCGAGAAGTATATGGGATAGTCAATATCGATATGATTGCTGGACCATCAGAAATTGTAGTTATCGCAGATGAAACAGGAAATGCCGAATATATTGCTGCTGATTTATTATCACAGGCAGAACATGACGAGAGGGCAACAGCTATTTGTATTACAACAAATATAAAGCTTGCTAAAGAAGTAGAAAGAGAAATAGAAAGGCAGCTAGAGACGTTGCCTAGAAGTGAAATCGCTCGTGAATCCATAAAAAGAAATGGAGCAATTTTTATTGTTCCTTCTTTAGAAGAGGCGTTTCATTTATCAAATGAAATCGCTCCAGAACATTTAGAGTTACACATAAAAGAGCCAATGAATGCCCTAGCTTATGTAAAGCATGCTGGATCAATTTTTCTTGGTCCATATGCACCTGAACCGCTCGGAGATTATTTGGCGGGGCCGAATCACGTATTACCGACAAGTGGAACGGCAAGATTTTTTTCTCCGTTATCCGTCGATGATTTCGTGAAAAAATCAAGCTTCATTTCTTATACGGAAGAAGCGTTAAGAAGTGTACAGCATCATATTGTAGAACTTGCAAATAAAGAAGGTTTACATGCACACGCAAGAGCAATCCAAATTAGGTTTAAGGAGGAAGAATAATGCGCGAGTCTAGTCAAGTACGTGAGACGACGGAAACAAAAATTAAATTAAGTTTGCAACTTGATGAAAGTACGAATGTTTCTGTGCAAACAGGAGTTGGATTTTTTGATCATATGCTAACTTTATTTGCTAGGCATGGAAGATTCGGTCTGCAAGTTGAAGCTGAAGGTGATGTATTCGTTGATGCGCATCATACGGTTGAAGATGTTGGAATTGTACTCGGAACTTGCTTGAAAGAAGCATTGCAAAATAAAGAGGGGATTAACCGTTACGGCTCAGCGTATGTACCGATGGATGAATCTTTAGGATTTGTTGCGATTGATATAAGCGGGCGCTCATATATTGTATTTCAAGGTGAATTAACAAATCCGAAGCTAGGGGATTTTGACACAGAATTAACGGAAGAATTTTTTAGAGCAGTTGCTCATGCTGCAAATATTACGTTACATGCTCGCATTTTATACGGAAGCAATACACATCACAAAATTGAAGCTTTATTTAAAGCGTTCAGTCGAGCGCTTAGAGAGGCAGTCGATAAAAATGCCAATATTAATGGTGTAAATTCAACGAAAGGGATGTTGTAATTGATTGCAATTATAGATTATGGAATGGGAAATATTCGTAGTGTGGAACAAGCATTAAAATATATTGGAACAGAGTACATCATAACGGATGATAAAAAAGAAATATTGAGAAGTGATGGAGTTATTTTACCAGGAGTAGGCACATTTCCGAAAGCGATGGGCGTTTTAGAAGAAAAAGATTTAGTATGTGTGCTAAAAGAAGTTGGGAGCTTAGGAAAACCGCTTCTGGGTATTTGCTTAGGAATGCAGCTTTTATTTGAAAAAAGTGAGGAACTACAAAATTGTAACGGATTAAGTTTATTGCCAGGTGTTATTCGAAAGTTAAAAGTTCCTTATAAAATTCCACATATGGGGTGGAATGAATTAAAAAAAGAAGGAGAAATATCGCTTTGGAATGGAGTAGAGGACGGTTCTTTCGTATATTATGTCCACTCTTATTATGCAGATTGTCCGAATGAAATTGTGTATGGGGCAAGTGAATATGGAGTGAAAGTACCTGGTTTTGTAGCAAAAGGAAATATATTTGGCGCACAGTTTCATCCTGAAAAAAGTGGGGAAATTGGGATGCGAATGTTAAAAAATTTCAAAGGGGTGGTAGAAGCATGGAAATCTTCCCAGCTATCGATGTAAAAGAAGGACGATGCGTCAGGCTTTATCAAGGAGAGTTTAGTAAAGAAACGGTGATGAATGAAGATCCAGTCGCACAAGCAATCATATTTGAAAAACTTGGAGCGAAAATACTACACGTTGTTGATTTAGATGGAGCAATTGTTGGGGAGTCAGTAAATTTACCTGTCATTGAAAAAATATGCAAGGCGGTACGTATTCCGGTGCAAATTGGAGGAGGAGTTCGGTCACTCGCGGCAGTGGAGAAGTTGTTGTCAGTAGGTGTAGAAAAAGTGATATTAGGAACGGCTGCCCTTTACGATAAATCATTTTTAGAAGAAGCGGTTCGTCTATATAAGGAGCAAATCATAGTTGGAATTGATGCGAAAAATGGTTTCGTAGCAACGAGGGGCTGGTTAGATGTGTCTGAAATTTCGTACATCGATTTAGCGAAGCAAATGGAAAGTGTAGGTGTTCAAACGATTGTGTTTACGGACATTTCAAAAGATGGGACACTTGCAGGACCAAATTTTGAGCAATTAGAGTTACTGCAAAAAAGCGTGGGTATTCGCGTGATTGCATCTGGAGGTGTCGCATCTATTCAACATGTGAAAAGATTAAATGATATGAACATATATGGCGTCATTATTGGGAAAGCACTTTACGAGAAAACGATTGATTTAGAAAAAGTGTTACAGGTAACAAAACTATGTTAGCAAAACGAATTATTCCATGTCTAGATGTGAAAGAAGGGCGGGTAGTAAAGGGTGTGAATTTTATAGGGTTACAAGACGTCGGTGATCCTGTTGAAATAGCCGCATTATATAATGATGCGGGAGCAGATGAAATCGTATTTTTAGACATTACTGCGACGCATGAAGGGCGAAAAACGATTATAGATGTTGTAGAAAAAACTGCTTCAAAAGTATTCATACCTCTCACAGTTGGCGGGGGGATTTCAAGTGTTAAAGATATGTACAATTTACTAAGAGCTGGAGCAGATAAAGTTTCAATAAACTCAGCGGCAGTGAGAAATCCGAAGTTAATCCAGGAAGGTGCGGAACATTTTGGCTCACAATGTATTGTCGTAGCAATCGATGCTAGAAAAGTAGCAGAAGATAAATGGAATGTATACGTAAATGGCGGAAGACTTAATACGGGAATGGATGCAATCGAATGGGCGAAGCGCGTTGCCCAGCTCGGGGCAGGAGAGATTTTGTTGACGAGTATGGATGCAGATGGAACGAAAAATGGATATGATCTTCGTTTAACAGAAACAATTTCAAACAGCGTTTCCGTCCCAGTAATCGCATCAGGGGGATGTGGTCATGCGGATCATATTATAGACGTTTTCCAAAAGACAACAGTTGATGCAGCATTAGCGGCATCAATCTTTCATTATGGTGAAGCGACTGTACAAGATGTAAAGAGAAAATTAAGAGAAGCAAACGTTGAGGTGCGGTTATGAAACCTAATTTTGCAAAAGGATTGATACCAGCTGTTGTTATCGAGGAAGATACGAAAGAAGTTTTAATGTTAGCTTATATGAATGAAGAAGCGTATGACAAGACGCTGGAAACGAAAAGAACATGGTTTTATTCCCGTTCGAGACAATCGTTATGGAATAAAGGAGGTACATCGGGAAATGTCCAATATGTGCAATCACTTTATTTAGACTGTGATCAAGATGCAATCGTTGTTGTCGTAAAGCAAGTAGGGCCTGCTTGCCATACGGGAGAAAAAACGTGTTTTCACTACAAAATTATATAGGGGGATACATATGGAAGATATCCTTAAGTTATTATTTGAAACAATTGAAGAACGAAAGAAAAATCCACTCTCTGAATCATATACGAATTATTTATTTTCAAAAGGTGAAGATAAAATTTTAAAGAAAATTGGTGAGGAGTGCACCGAAGTAATTATTGCGTCTAAAAATAATGATAAAGAAGAAATAGTAAAAGAAATGGTTGATGTGTTCTATCACTGTTTTGTTCTATTAGCCGAAAAAAATATTCCATTAGAAGATGTCATGCAAGAAGTGAAAGAAAGAAATGGAAAGCTTTCGCGAGTAGGGGACAGAAGAGAAATAGATACATTATAAGGGGGAATATGGATGAAAGTGGACTGTCACATTCATTTAGAAGAAGGGCCATATTCAATAGGGTGGCTAGCTAAAATAAATGATGCGCTACAATATTTTGAACCGCTTAAAGAAGAAAAACATTCTATGGAATGGCTTATGAAAACACAAGAACGCCTGCAAAGACGTGTGAAGGAAGGTCCATTTACAGCGAAATGGATTGATTTATATTTAGAAGAAGCTGTGCGAAAAGGTATAAAAGAAGTTGGCATTGTTGATCATTTATATCGTTTTCATGAAGCGAAAGGATATTATGAAAAGTATGTAGATATTAGTGATTCTAAGCTTGGTCGCCTGCAAAAAGAATGGTTAGATCAAGTAAGAGTGACGTCTATTTATGATTTTACAAAGGCGATTGAAGAGGCAAAAGAGCGATGGAGTAAACGAGGGATAACGCTCAAACTTGGAATTGAAGCGGATTATTTTATCGGGGGTGAACAAGAGTTAAAAGGTTTACTAGCATTAGGAGACTTTGATTATGTAATCGGTTCGGTCCATTTTATAGATGGATGGGGATTTGATAATCCAGATACGAAAGAGTATTTTGGTACGCATGAGTTACATACTTTATATCACACGTTTTTCGCTACAGTTGAAAGTGCTGTTCGTTCCGAGCTTTTTGATATTATAGCTCACCTCGATAACATAAAAGTATTTAATTATCGATTGGATGAGAATGAACAGCTTTCTTATTATAAGGATATTGCTCGTGCGTTAGTGGAAACAAATACAGCAACAGAAATAAATGCGGGATTGTACTATCGATATCCTGTGCGCGAAATGTGCCCAAGTCCACTTTATTTACAAGTATTAGCTAAGCATGGAGTTCCGATTACTCTATCCTCAGATGCCCATTATCCGAATGATTTAGGAAAGTATGTGGAAGAGAATATAAAGACATTACGCAATCATGATATTTCTCACATAGCTACATTTACGAAACGAGCAAGAACGATGAGATTGCTTGAAGAAGAAGGAATAATTTCAAAATGAAACACGATTTTTTGATGAAAATCACCCTTTTTGTTCAAAATAAGAAAGAATGAAAAGGAGGATGAAAAATGGCGAAACAACAAAATAAACAAAACGTACAAGCGGCAGATCAAGCCTATACTTCTGAAACAAATAATACTGCTAACTCAGTTATTGAGGAACAAATTAGCGATACAGTTGCAGAAGGAACAATCGATGCGAAGCTTGGGAAAGAATCGCAAGAAAAAGCGTAAAAAGAGGGGAGAGTTGCATCTCCTCTTTTTTTATGGAAAAGTGTCGATTTTCAAAACTATAATCAAATTCCTTGGTTTTTATATGTAGATTTCTTACAATGAAATATAAGAGATATCATATTTTGTATAGAAGAGGTGTTAGTAGTGGCGAAAATATTAGTAGCAGGAAAAATTCCAGAAATCGGATTAGAATTATTGAAAAATCATGATATAGAAATGTACAATAAAGAAGAATTAATTAGTGTAGAAGAGTTAGCAGAACGTGTAAAAGATAAAGATGCACTTTTAAGCTTACTTTCTACGAAGGTATCGAAAGAGGTTATTGACGCAGCACCAAACTTGAAAATTATCGCAAATTATGGTGCTGGTTACGATAATATTGATTACACATATGCAGGAGAAAAAGGAATTGCGGTAACGAATACACCGAAAGTATCAACTGAAGCGACAGCAGAATTAACATTTGCACTTCTTTTAGCAGCTGCACGTAGAATTCCTGAAGGTGATACGTTATGTCGTACAACTGGATTTAACGGATGGGCACCGTTATTCTTCTTGGGCCGCGAAGTACACGGTAAGACAATCGGAATTATTGGCCTTGGAGAAATCGGGAAGGCAGTTGCAAAGCGTGCGAGAGCATTTGGAATGAATGTTTTATATACAGGACCAAATCGAAAGCCTGAAGCTGAAAGTGAACTGGAAGCGACATACGTAACGTTGGAAGAATTATTACAAACAGCGGACTTTATTACAATTAACTGTGCTTATAATCCGAAATTACATCATATGATTGATGAAGAACAGTTTAAAATGATGAAGAAAACAGCATATATTATAAATGCTTCACGTGGACCAATTATGAATGAATCAGCACTTGCTCATGCACTAAAAACGAATGAAATTGAAGGTGCAGCTCTTGACGTATTTGAATTTGAACCGAAAATTACAGAAGAGCTAAAAGGATTAAAGAATGTAGTACTTGCTCCTCACGTAGGAAATGCAACATTCGAAACACGTGATGCAATGGCTGAAATGGCAGTAAGAAATATTTTAGTTGTATTAAATGGTGAAGAACCTGTAACACCTGTAAATCAAAAAGTATTAGTTACAAAATAAAAAAGAAACCTTCCGAAATACGGAAGGTTTTTTATTTTTCTTTATTCGCTTTTTTAGAAGGTCTTTGTCTAATAAATTGAGATAACATATACAAAATGTATAGTGGAATGGCAATGAATAAGAAAACAGAAATGTTGCCAAAACTTGTTTGGTACATTGTGATAATAATTCCAACTAAAAATAGTGTAATAATTATGCTATATCGTGGAATTGGTACATCTTTTAAACTTGGGATACGAACACGGCTCACCATTAAAAATGCGAACGTTACAAATACGGTAATGAGAACGATTTTTGGAATGGTATGTGAAAATAATGTTAAGAAAGCAACAAGCCCTCCTGCTGCAGTAATCGGAACTCCAGTGAAATATTTCATAGAAGTAGATGATGGCGTTACATTAAATCGTGCTAAGCGATATGCTCCGAACAGTGGGAATAATCCCGCTATGTATAGTCCAATGATGCCATAGTTGGAGAAAGATGTGTAATACATTAACACAGCAGGTGCTGCGCCAAATGTTACAACATCGGCGAGTGAATCAAGCTCTTTGCCCATTTGTGAATCAACGCGTAATAAACGAGCGACACGACCATCAAGACTATCTAACATCATCCCGATCAGTACTAAAATAGCAGCTGATTTATAATATCCTAAAGATGCATAGCCGATTGACAAAAATCCGCTATATAAATTCCCGAGCGTAAATAAGTTTGGAATAGCTGCTCTATACAAAATCTGATCCCTTGCTTTCTGTTATAAATTCTTAATTAGTGTATGAAAGTTTACTTATTTTATCATACCATAAATTTCTTTCTCATACGAAAAAAATTCCCAATTTGTGAAAGATTGTATAGAAGAGGAATTTGAAAAATAAGTAAAAAAAGGAAGCAACTTTTGGAAAGTTGCTTCCTATACTATTCAAATTTCGTTGTCATCGTTCCGGTTTTATATCGATTGTTAGGATCAAATCGTAATAAATCTCCATAAATGAGTTTGTCGGATAATTTTAATTCTGTTTTTGCTTTTTCAATATAAGGCTGACATAGTGTTAAATCAGCTTCTTCACCTGTGCCTCTTTTATAGCACATATTTTTTGTATAAACATAATCTTCCGAAACAAAACTGCCGTCCCGCATTACCATAAGAGGGTCTTTTTCTTTCGTAAATAAGTCTGTTCCAAATTCTACGGATTGATTTGTTTTAATACCAAGTAAATGAAGTAACGTTGGTTTAATATCAATTTGACCAGATACTTTAGAGATGACTTTTCCTTCTTGGCCAGGCACATGAATAATGAGAGGGACGCGTTGTAATTGCATAGAATCAAACGGTGTAATAGCGTCTTTCCCAAGGAACTGAGCCATAGCTGCATTATGGTTTTCAGAAATGCCGTAATGATCACCATAAATGACAATAACGGAATTATCATATAGTCCTTCGTCTTTCAATTGTTTAATAAATAATTTAAGAGCTTCATCCGTGTAACGAACGGTTGGGAAGTAGCGATTTAAAACACCACTTTCGGAATTAAATTCATCAACATATTGATCTTCTGGATTTAGAAGAAATGGAAAATGGTTTGTTAACGTAATAAATTTTGTATAGAACGGTTGTGGTAAAGATTTTAACTTTGGAATAGATTGCTCAAAGAACTCTTTATCTTTTAATCCCCAACCGACAGACATTTGTTCCGTTCCTACGTAATCATTTAAATTAAAGTAACGATCATATCCAAGCGCAGGATACATTACGTCACGATTCCAAAACGTTTTATCGTTTGAATGGAAGACAGCAGAAGAATATCCGTATTTCTTTAATTGTTCTGGTGTGGCAGTGTATTCATTTGTTGCATGAGTAAAGAATACAGAACCACGGTCTAACGGATAAAGGGAATTTTCAACGATAAATTCAGCATCAGAAGTTTTACCTTGTCCCGTTTGATGATAGAAGTTATCGAAATAAAAACTATCTTTAATAAACTCATTTAAAAATGGAGTAATCTCTTTTCCATTTATTTTTTTATTAATAACAAAACTTTGTGTAGATTCCATTGAAATTAAAATTACATTTTTACCCTTTGCAGCTCCAAATAAGTTTTTATCAACTTGTTTATCTTTTGAGTCTGTATAGTTTTTAATTTCAGAGAACCCGTCTCCACTTGCAAATACACGCTCAGCTGAAGACTTAGATTGAAGTGTAATATCAAATAGATGATATGTGTATAACCCTAAATTTTTCACGACAGTTTGACGATCAAACGAGCGTGAGAACATTTGTGGTTTATATATAACTGAAACAACAATTTGTAGTGCTAATAATACTGTTACGCCGCTAAAGAAAGTTCGCTTCTCAGAGCGAGAAAGGGGTGTTTTATCACCAAATGATGGGGATTTACGCGAAATAAACATTAAAATAATTGCGTCTGCAAATAAAAGTAATGTTTTATACGTAAAGAGTTCTTTTATACTCGTCCCTAAGTCAGCCATATTATTTGTTTGGAATAAAACAGGGAAAGTAACAAAATCGTTATAGAACCCGTAAAACATTGCATTTCCAAATAAAATAAATGACAGTATAAAACTAATTACAATAATAATTCGGTTTCGGTACTTAGATGCAAGTAAAGCGAAACCAAAAAATAAAAGTAACGAAGCTAGTGGGTTAATAAAAAGCATAAACTCTTCAAAGAAGTTATCAATTCTAATATCAAATGCTAGCTTGTACACAATATATGTTTTTATCCATAATAAAACGACTGCAACTAGTGCAAATCGCAGTTTTGGAAACAGATTTTGTAGCATAATATACTCCTCTCCTAAAAGCATGACGGTTCTTGTGAGCCGGTTTGATTAGCGCCTCATTTTATATATACGAACAGTCCTTTGTTATTATGTTTATTATACTATGAGTATCATTATACGAAAATAAAAGAGAGTTGTGGGCTTTTTTATAATAATTGAGTAGAAAAAGGGCAGTGGGAGACAATAAAACGGAGTTTCTATGTATGATAATTATCGTGCGCAAAAAGAATCGAGTAATAAAACGGAGGTTATAATGCGAAAATTATTATATTTTATAGTATGCAGTAGTGTTATACTTTTTGCTTCACCGAGTGTGTCGGTAGCACAATATGATGCACCCCTTATGGAAGATGCCCTTTATTCTGTTTTATTTCCAAAAATAAATAAGGCAATTGAAAAACAATATGGGAGCTTGAAGCCTTATCAATGTCCTAAAATTATTAGTTTAAAAAAAGTGTATAGTGGTACATATTTATTTCAAGCGAGTATTGAAGTAACGAAGTATGAACAGGTTGGTGGGAAAATTGTTCCACCATTTGAGAAGGTAACGATTACATTTAATAACGAAGAGGGCGAATGGGAAGTGACAAAGGTTTCAGTAAAGCGCTTACCAAATGATACAAAATTAAACTGTAAAAAAACAATATAAAAAATTGTTTGACAAATAAAATGGTCCTTTGGTATTGTTAATAGCAACAATTAGATGTTTGAAAATTAAATAGACTTACCTCATCTACTCTCAAAGGTAGAGGCCGCGATAGGAAAGAGTAAGCTATGGGAGATTTAATGGAATCTGTGATCATAGGTTGAAAGGGACTATTGCCGAAATATAAGAATAACCATCTTATTCATATATTGGGACTGCATTGAATAAATGTAGTACTGTCATAAGATTTATTTTATGAAGAGCTATTTGGAGATGTTGATGCGGTTTCTTATTTTGAGGAGATAACAACTCGTTTATTTTTTCAATATATATTTTTCCTAATAAGAAACGCGTGTGAACATTGTTCCGCGCGTTTTTTGTCTATCTAAAAGCGTGCTGCAATGAATAGAAGATTGGGGTTATGAGTTTTAGAGGAAATAAGGGAGGAATTTAAATGTATTTACACGGCACAAGCCGAATCAATGGGCAAGGACACTTAGAAATTGGTGGGTGCGATACGACGCAGCTAGCAAAACAATACGGAACACCACTTTATGTATACGATGAAGAGTCTATTCGAGGAAAGTGCCGCGCGTTTCATCGTGCTTTTAAAGAAAGTGGTTTCTCTTATCAAGTAGCATATGCAAGCAAGGCGTTCTTGTGCATGGAGATGTGCCGAGTAGCTCGTGAAGAGAATATGTCTTTAGATGTTGTTTCTGGAGGAGAATTATATACTGCGCTCCAAGCTGGTTTTCCGGCATCGCGTATTCATTTTCACGGAAATAATAAAACAGAAGAAGAAATGATTATGGCTCTTCAGGCGAATATCGGTTGTTTTGTAGTAGATAATTTCTTAGAATTAGAAATCTTACATGATTTAGCAATGCAACATGGGAAATTTGTGAACATATTAATCCGTGTAACGCCTGGAGTAGAGGCACATACACACGAATATATAACAACAGGTCAAGAGGATTCGAAATTTGGATTTGGTGTTTCAAATGGTCAAGCGATGCAAGCAATTGAGCTTGCCTTGCAAAAATCAAATTATAATGTGCTAGGAATTCACTCGCACATCGGATCACAAATATTTGAAACGGCTGGATTTGTTCGAGCAATTGAAGTACTCCGCCAATTTTTAGAAGAAGTGAGAGAGCGAACGCATTATGTGATGAAAGTATTAAATGTGGGCGGAGGTTTCGGTATACGTTATACGGATTCAGATACACCGTTAACACTTGAAACGTATGTGCACGCTGTAACAAGTACGATAAGAGAGCAGTTTACATTATGTGAATATCCGCTTCCAGAAATATGGATTGAACCAGGTCGTAGTATCGTAGGTGATGCTGGAACAACACTTTATACAGTCGGAGCGGTGAAAGAGATTCCTGGCATTCGGAAATATGTTTCAGTCGATGGTGGAATGACAGATAATTTAAGACCAGCTCTATACGGAGCCCGTTATGAGGCGATGTTGGCGAATCGAGGGAATGATAAGAATGAGGAACTCGTTTCGATTGCTGGGAAATGCTGTGAAAGTGGAGATATGCTGATTTGGGATATTAACTTACCGCAAGTTGCTTCTTCTGATTTACTAGCAATTTCTTGCACGGGGGCATATGGGTACTCGATGGCGAATAATTATAATCGTATTCGTAGACCAGCTGTCGTCTTTGCAAAAGGCGGGACGTCACAAATTGTCGTAGAACGTGAAACATATGAAAATATCATTGGGAACGATCGCATACGTATTAAAGAGCTGGTGTGAATGAGAAAGAAGGAGTTGTCTAGTAAAGGCAGCTCCTTTTAAAAAAATAAAAATAATTAAATATATCGGAAAACTAGGATTGAAAAAAATCAGAATTGTGATAAAATACAAATACAAAGCTTATCAAGAGAAGCTGAGGGAACTGGCCCTACGAAGCTCGGCAACCTGCTTATAGAAAGCAAGGTGCTAAATCCAGCAAAATGGAATCCATTTTGAAAGATAAGGTAAAATATATTACCGAACAGTCTTTTCGAAATGGGAAAGATTTTTTTTATGAATAAAAAGGGGGGGCTGTTTGCGTGAGCGTACGGGAGCATTTTGATGAAGTATCTGAGAAAATTCAAGCGATGCTTGCTGATATGAAATATGGTTCCATTACAATTGTTGTGCAAGATGGAAAAGTGATTCAATTAGAAAAAAGTGAAAAGGTTCGTTTAAAGTAAAAAGCGCTGACTAGAAAAACTAGAGGCGGTTTTAATCTATTTTTAATAGGTTAAAGCCGTCTTTTTGCTTTTACAGGGGGAAAAAACATGTTGACGTACGAAACGTGGAAAGAAAATAGTGTTTCATTTTCTGAAGAAGATGAAACGAAAGGCGCGCTATCAGTATTAAGTTGGGCTTATAACGAATATAAAGATGAAATTGTATATGCATGTAGCTTTGGGGTGGAGGGAATGGTTTTATTGCATCTTATAAACCAAGTAAATCCATCTGCTAAAGTTGTATTTTTGGATACAAATGTGCATTTTCAAGAAACATACGAATTAATTAAGAAGGTACGCGAGAGATTTCCTTCATTAAATATTATAGAAAAACAGCCAGAACTTACACTCGATGAACAAGCGAAGCTTCATGGAGAGAAGTTATGGGAAAGTAATCCGAATCTTTGCTGTAGTATTAGAAAAATTTTACCGTTAGAAAAATCATTAGCAGCGGAAAAAGCGTGGATATCAGGCTTACGAAGGGAACAATCAGAAACGCGTAAGCATACACAGTTTATAAATCAAGATCGTCGTTTTCAATCTATTAAAGTTTGTCCGCTCATTCATTGGACTTGGAAAGAAGTTTGGCGATATGTATATAAACATAGTTTGCCGTATAACCCATTGCATGATGTTGGCTATCCGAGTATTGGGTGTGAGAAATGTACATTACCTGTAGGTGATGGTGGCAACTCAAGAGATGGAAGATGGGCTGGGAAAATGAAGACGGAATGTGGCCTTCACTTTCAATGAGATAGATTTTGAAATAAAGCTAAGAAGGGATATAAGAAGATGAGTACAACAAATGAATTAGTAAACCGCATTGATGAAACATATGAAATATCGAACATTGTAAAGGAAATCGAGATAGACAAAATTGCACTTAGTGATTTAGAACTTTTGGCGACAGGAGGATATAGCCCTCTTACAGGATTTTTAGGGAAGAGAGATTATGATTCAGTAGTAGAAACGCTTCGTTTAGCAAATGGTAGCGTATGGAGTATACCGATTACACTACCGGTAACAGAAGAAGTAGCCGAGAAACTGCAGGCTGGAGAGGAAGTAAAACTTGTCAACGCCGGAAATGTATATGGTGTTATTCAAATAGAAGATATTTTTGTGCCAGATAAAGAAAAAGAAGCGTTACTTGTATATAAAACGACGGATGAAGCACATCCAGGGGTGAAAAAATTATATGAACGACCAAACGTTTACGTTGGAGGAGCTATTATTCTTACAAAACGCTTTGGAAATAATCCGTTTCCTTCTTATCATTTAGATCCAATTGAAACGAGAGAAGAATTTAAAAAACGCGGTTGGAAAACAGTAGTTGGATTTCAAACGAGAAACCCAGTACATCGTGCCCATGAGTATATTCAAAAATCTGCCCTTGAAATTGTAGATGGTCTCTTTTTAAATCCGCTCGTTGGGGAAACGAAGTCAGATGATATTCCTGCTGATGTAAGGATGGAAAGCTATGAAGTATTACTTCAAAACTATTATCCGAAAGATCGTGTCTTTTTAGGTGTATTTCCTGCAGCAATGCGTTACGCAGGACCAAGGGAAGCGATATTTCATGCACTAGTAAGAAAGAACTTTGGTTGTACCCACTTTATTGTAGGGCGTGATCATGCTGGGGTAGGGGACTATTACGGAACATATGAAGCGCAGGAAATCTTTACGAATTTTACAGTAGAAGAGTTAGGGATTACGCCGTTATTTTTTGAACATAGTTTTTACTGCACGAAATGTGAAGCAATGGCTTCAACGAAAACATGTCCGCATGGAAAAGAAGACCGTGTCATCTTATCGGGTACGAAAGTACGAGAAATGTTAAGGAATGGTGAGATTCCGCCAAGTACATTTAGTCGTAAAGAAGTAGTGGAAGTGCTAATTAAAGGTTTGAAAAAAGAAGTAGTAACAGAATAGGGAGAGAATGAGATGGATACGAATATTACTTGGCATACAGCTTCTGTTTCAAAAGATGAGAGAAGAGTGAAGAATGGGCATCACAGTTTTGTAGTTTGGTTTACTGGTTTATCAGCTTCGGGTAAATCTACAGTAGCGAATGCGGTTGCTCGCAAACTGTTTGAAAAGAATATCGGAAATTATGTGCTAGATGGGGATAATATTCGCCAAGGTTTAAATAAAGATTTAGGTTTTTCTGAAAGTGATCGCATGGAAAATATAAGACGTATTGGTGAAGTGGCGAAGTTATTTGTAGATCAAGGAACTGTTGTCCTTACAGCGTTTATTTCACCATTTCGAGTAGACCGAAAACAAGTTAGGGAACTATTAGCTGCAGATGAGTTTATAGAAGTGTTTGTAAAATGTCCAATTGAAGAGTGTGAGAAACGTGATCCGAAAGGACTTTATAAAAAGGCGAGAAAAGGTGATATTAAAGAGTTTACAGGTATCGATTCACCATATGAGGAACCAAAACAAGCAGAATTAATTGTAGAAACGCACAAGTATTCTATTGAAGAATGTGCAGAGCAAATTGTGAAGTACTTACAAGAGCGTAGTTTCATCCCGTATTAACGGGCAGTAAAACTCCCACCTCAAAATTCGGCTGGGGCAAAGAAGTTAGGTGGGAGATCCACTGCCCGTAAATGCCCGATTGGTTCAACTAATAATCAGTGGAGGATGAACAAAACCCCCACTGATTAAAGTTTCACTTTATATAGGGGGATAAAAGATGAGTTATGAAAAAGTGTGGGCTAATAATGAAAAATTAAATCAAACAGAGAAAAAGAAATTAGAGAAAGACGGATTAGAAATCTTTAATGATATTCCTTACTATGCGGAGAATGGATTTGAATCTATTCCGAAAGAAGAGTGGGACGCTTTTAAATGGGCGGGATTGTATTTGCAAAGACCAAAAGAAGCGGGCTATTTTATGATGCGTGTCAACATTCCTTCTGGGATTATTACAAATGCACAGGCAGAAGCACTTGCTTCTATCGCTGAAGATTATGGGCGTGATGTGTTAGATATTACGACAAGACAGGCGATTCAGTTTCATTGGTTAGAAATTGGGCAAATTCCGGATATTTTTAAAAGATTAGCGAGATTTGGTTTATCTTCAGCAGGGGCATGTGGTGATATTACGCGTAATATTACAGGTAATCCACTTGCTGGAATTGATGCGAATGAACTATTTGATACAACATCGATTGTTAAAGAAATATACGATTACTTCCAACATAATGAAGAGTTTTCTAATCTACCACGTAAATTCAAAATGTCTATTAGTTCTAACATTTATAATTCAGCAAATGCAGAGATTAACTGTGTGGCGTTTACACCTGCTACGAAAGAAATAAATGGTGAGGAAAAGGTTGGTTTTCATATAAAAGTAGGCGGAGGCTTATCAGCTCGTCCGTACTTAGCGGAAGAATTAGATGTATTCGTTTTACCAGAAGAAGTGAAGGCAGTGTCGATTGCAATTGCTACTATATTCCGTGATTTTGGATATCGTGAAAAACGCCACTTAGCACGTTTGAAATTTCTTGTCGCTGACTGGGGCGCTGAGAAATTTAAAGAGAAACTAGTAGAATACACAGGCCCATTGCAAAGTAAAGGGGAAAGTGCTCTCAAAGGCTGGAATGCAGGATACTTTTATGGCGTTCAAGATCAAAAACAAGCAGGATTAAAGTATGTCGGCTTTAATGTACCAGTAGGGCGTTTACACGCAGAGGAAATGTTTGAGATTGCAAGAATTGCAAAGAAATATGGAAACGGGCAAATTCGAACTTGTAACTCTCAAAACTTCATTATTCCGAATGTTCCGCCAGAAAATGTTGCAGGATTATTAAGTGAACCGTTGTTTGAAGCAATTTCAGCAAATCCGAAATCGTTTATCGGTCATGCGGTTTCATGTACTGGCATTGAGTATTGCAATCTTGCGTTAGTAGAAACGAAAGAAAGATTACGAAAAATCGCAGAGTACTTAGATACACAAATTGCACTCGATGTTCCAGTTCGAATTCATATGGTAGGATGCCCGAACTCATGTGGTCAACGTCAAATTGCTGATATTGGTTTGCAAGGGATAAAACTGAAAACGAAGGAAAAGGGAATCGTTGAGGCGTTTGAAATATATGTGGGCGGAACACTATTAGACGGAGGAGCATATAACGAAAAGTTAAAAGGGAAAATAGATGGAGAAGATTTGCCGGATGTTCTCGTGTCCTTTTTAAGTTATTTCCAAAAGAATAAATTACTAGCCGAAACGTTTTATGATTTCGTAGGACGTGTTGGAGTGGAAGAATTACAAATTGTACTAAATCGTGTATTAGAAGAAGTAATAGCATCTTAGGAGGGGCAATATGGACTTATATCGATTTGAAGCTGTATTAGTAAATAGTATTGTTCCAATTGTTGTCGTTGCTCAGAGTGAAGAACAGGCATTTAAGCTTGCGGAAATTGAGCTTGAAAAACATTTTTTACCGTTACCAGAAGTGAAAGAGATTTCTTTGTTTGAAAAAAAGAAGATTCGAAAAGGGGCGGCATTTGTTATTCATGAGTAGAGAACATGTAATACGAAATAATAGTAACTTCCATTCGTGATTAAGAGTGGAAGTTTCATTTTATAGTAGAAATGAGGAGAGATTATGGGGAAGGTTTATATCGTCGGGGCGGGTCCTGGTGATCCGGATTTAATTACTGTTAAAGGGTTGAGATGCATCGAGAAGGCTGATGTTATATTGTACGACCGTCTCGTAAATAAAGAATTGCTTTCTCATGCAAAGCCTGAAGCAGATTTAATTTATTGCGGGAAACTCCCAAATTATCACACGATGAAGCAAGAGACAATTAACACATTTCTTATTAAATATGCGAAAAAAGGAAAAGTTGTAACGAGGCTTAAGGGCGGAGATCCATTTGTATTTGGAAGAGGTGGAGAAGAAGCTGAAGCGTTAGCGAAGCAAAGTATCCCATTTGAAATTATTCCTGGTATTTCAGCTGGTATAGCTGCTCCTGCTTACGCTGGAATTCCAGTAACGCACCGCGATGCAAGTGCAAGTTTTGCTGTTGTGACAGGGCACCGGAAAGAAGGGGCTGAAGAGGAAGTGAAGTGGGAAAGTTTAGCAAAAGGTGTAGATACATTAGCGGTCTATATGGGGGTTAGTAATTTACCTTACATATGTGAACAACTAATAAAACATGGAAAAGATCAAAGTACACCTGCCGCTATCATTGAGTGGGGAACGACATCTATGCAGCGTACTGTTACAGCGACGTTAGGAACAATTGTAGATGTTGCCAAAAAAGAACGAATTCAAAATCCAAGTATGATTGTTATTGGAGAAGTTGTCCGTTTTAGAGAAAAGATACATTGGTTTGAGAAACAAACGGAAAATGCATATCAAGTAAGCGGAGTATTGTAAAATGAAGGCTGTTATATATATATGTCATGGAAGCCGTTTGAAAGCAGCAAAAGAAGAAGCGGTTGCATTTATTACGTCATGTATGAACCGTGTAGAGGCAAAAATTCAAGAAATTTGTTTTTTAGAGCTAGCGAATCCTTCTATTGAAGAAGGATTTCGTACATGTGTGAAGCGTGGTGCTACAGAGATTGTCGCTATTCCTGTTTTTTTATTAGCGGCAGGACATGTAAAGAAAGATATTCCGCTTGAATTACGAAAGTTAAACGAGGAATATCCGGATATCAAAATAGTGTATGGTAATCCATTTGGTGTATCAGAAGTGCTTGTAAAAGCGGTATATAACGGAAGTGGTATTAAAGACTATAAAGAAGAAGTAACACTTTTGCTCGTTGCAAGAGGGAGTAGTGATCCGGAAACTTTACAAGACATAAAGTGGATTTCTTCTTTATTTCAAAAAGAAGAGAACATTAAAGAGGTGGAAGTTTGTTATTTAGCAGCCGCGGAGCCGAAGTTTGATGAGAGGTTGAAAGAAATTGTAGAACAAAAAGAACGGAACATTGTTGTGTTACCTTACTTATTATTTACAGGCTTACTCATGAAACATGTTGAGAAAGAAGTGCGTCAATATGAGTCGGAAGAGATAAAAATAAGTCCCTATTTAGGAAAGAATGTAGCGTTTCGAGAGATGTTAATTCAGAAAACAGAGGAAATATTGAAGGGAGATCAATATGTATCCACTTACAGTGCGAGTTGATAAGAAACGTGTTGTTGTCATTGGTGGAGGGAAAGTAGCGGGGTTTAAAATTATCCCTTTACTAAAACAAGGTGCGGATATTGTTGTAGTAAGTACAGAATTAGATGCAAATTTAGTGAAACTTGTAGAAGAAAAGCAAATTCGTTGGTATCAAAGAGAGTATGAGAAAAGTGATATTAAAGATGCTTTTTTAGTAGTTGCAGCGACTAGTGATTCGGTACTAAATGAACAAATTGCTGAAGATGCCGCAGTGAATCAATTGGTAAATGTTATTACGAATCCGGAAAGTGGAAATGTTCATTTTCCGGCGGCAATTCATCGTGGATTGCTTAATGTAGCTGTTTCTACTGGAGGGGCAAGTCCGAAACTTGCAAAAAAAATTCGTGATGATATCGCAAATAAATATGATGAGAAGTATGAATCGTATCTTGATTTTTTATATGAAGTTAGACTAAAAGTGAAAGAATTACAAGTAGAGAAAAGGCAAAAAAATATATTGTTACAAGAAGTATTAAAGTCGATATATGTTCAAAGTGAACAAAAAAGAGAGCTTTTTTTACAAGAATTAGAGAGGGGAATTTATATAGGATAGTGAGTGAATTGTGCTTTACAAATATAAAAATATAATTTATAATCACAAGTAACTTCAAAGATGAAATCGATGAGCAAGAAGAGTACGTATATTTGATGCGTTCAGAGAGCTGGGGTAAGGTGTGAGCCCGGTACGATAAAATATACAGAATGGGCTTGCGAGAGGTATGCTGAACATTGCAGTAGGCAACCCGGGTTCCGCCGTTAAAAGGATAGGGTATCGGAATTTTCCTGTACCTGAACAAGTGGGATTTATTGATCCAATTGAGGTGGTACCACGGTATTCTATTACATATATCGTCCTCTACATGCATATTTGCGTGTAGGGGACTTTTTTATTTTCTAAAGGAGGTGTGCGAGTATGAAATGAAAGTGTATAATTGATAAAAGTTATAATATTCAGAAAAGGAGAATTTATGATGAAAGAAACACAGCAATGGACGTCGAAAATTGGCTTTGTACTCGCAGCAGCCGGAGCCGCAGTAGGTCTTGGTGCAATATGGAAGTTTCCATATGTTGCAGGTAATGGTGGGGGAGGCGCATTCTTCCTTGTATTCTTACTATTAACTTTATTTATTGGTATGCCTCTTCTTTTAGCTGAATTTGTTATTGGCCGTAGTACTCAAAAAGAGGCCGTTACAGCTTATAAAGTATTAGTACCGAATAGCAAGTTATATCCTTGGATTGGTCGTATGGGGGTTGTTACTTGTTTTAGCGTACTATCTTTTTATAGTGTTGTAGGTGGATGGATTTTACTTTATTTATACTATAGTGTCACAGGTAGTTTCTGGAACGGAGTAGTCGATTATGGACAATTGTTTGCTGAAACAATTTCAAATCCAGTAAGTGCGATTGGGGCGCAATTCATCTTTATGCTTTGTACGATTTTTGTTGTTAGTAAAGGTGTGGAAAAAGGCATAGAAAAAGCAAGTAAGTACATGATGCCGCTATTATTCATTTTATTTATTGCTATCATTATTCGTGCGTTAACACTTGATGGTGCTATGGCTGGGGTAGAGTTCTTCTTAAAACCAGATTTTTCAAAGCTTACAGCAGATACGATTTTATATGCGATGGGACAATCTTTCTTCTCACTAACGGTAGGTGCCTCGGTAATGGTGACGTATAGTTCGTATTTAAAGAAAGAAGAGCATTTAGCTAAATCAGCAACATCTATTGTAAGTTTAACTGTATTTATTACAGTACTTGCAGGATTAGCGATATTTCCGGCGATTTTCGCATTAGGAGTTAAACCGACAGAAGGACCAGGGCTACTATTTATCGTTCTTCCTGCTGTCTTTGCGAAAATTCCATTTGGACAATTTTTCTTCATTATGTTTTTAGTGTTATTCTTCTTTGCGACTTTAACATCTGCGATTTCAATGCTTGAAATTGTAGTAGCATCTGTTGCGAAAGATAATGAGAAGAAGCGTCCGTCAGCTTCGTTATTAATTGGTATTCTTATTTTTGCAGTTGGAATTCCATCAGCGTTATCGTTTGGAATTATGAGTGATGTGAAAATATTTGGTAAGACATTCTTTGATTTCGTCGATTTTTCAGTAAGTAATGTATTACTGCCACTTGGAGTACTAGCCATTTCGCTATTCGTGCCAAATAAAATGAGTAAAGAGTTATTAATGAAAGAATTAGAAGTTACGGAAACGAAAGGGAAAACATTATTTAACATTTGGTTCTTCTTACTTCGTTATGTTATTCCGGTAACTGTAATTATCGTATTTTTAAATGCGGTAGGCGTATTTAAAATATTTGCATAATAAAAAGACGGAGATTTCTCCGTCTTTTTATTATGTTGTAGAAGTATTTAATAAGCGATTATATGCTTTATAAGCTGTGACAACTGCGATAAATGATCCAATTAAAAATAACGCTGAGCCGCCGAATGTAAATAACCGGCCGATGTATGTTTCTCTAGCTTCTTCTATTTCTTCTTGTAATTGTGTATTCATATTTATCACCCCGCAAAATATAGGCATTTAGTTGTAGTTTATGTAAAACGCCTAAAAAGTGTGAAGTAGTAAAAAAAACTCGGTATGCACCGAGTTTTTTTATAATCCGATATAAGGAGACGGATCAACTGCGTTTGTCTTACCAACATTCCATTCCCCTATATGAAGTTCGAAGTGTAAATGTTGTCCGTAAGATTGACCGGTATTTCCCATAAAGCCAAGTTGATCGCCTTGTTTTACAGTTTGTCCATTGGATACAGAGCGGCTATTCATATGTGCATACACTGTCGTATATGTTTTTCCGTTAACACGGTGAGATAAGTAAACAACGTTTCCGTAACTAGAGGATAATTCTGAACGGATAACAACGCCATCTGCAGCGGCAATAATTGGAACTGTTCCCGAAGCTGCGATATCGATTCCTTTATGGTTATCTAAAGAACGTGCGCCGAATCCAGAAGTTTTTGATCCAGCGGCTGGCTTAATAAATCCACCTTTGTTCGTATCTTGCGGTGTTGGTGCGGATTGCGTGCTTTCTTTAGCAGAAACGGCGGCTTGTTTTTTTGCTTCCTCAGCCTTGCGTGTCTCTTCAGCTTTCCGAGCTTCTTCTGCACGTTTTTCTTCTTCAATTGCTTTTTGAACAGCTTGACGCTGGTTTTCTAAAATACCTTGTGACTCTTCTAATCCTTCAATCTCCGAATCTACTTTTGATACTTTCGTATGTAGATCTTTAATAAGAGTTTGTTGCTGTTGTTGATTATTTTGTAACTCTTGTTGTTTTTGTTCTAATTTTTGTTCAGATTCTTTCAGTTGTTGCTCTTTTTTCTCAACAGCTTCTTTTTCTGTCGTCACAGCATTCTGATCACTTGTTTGCTTTTTCACAATATCTGTATCGTTATTTAAAATTAAACTTACAGAATACATATTATCAACAAGATCGGCAATATTTGCAGAACTTGTTATTACTTCTGTAATGATACTCGTACGAGGCTTTTCTTGCATAGATTGTAGTCGTTGTTTAATAACTTCCTGCCGTGTATCTATGTTCATTTGTAATTGCTCTATATGTTTCTTTTTTTCAGTAATAACTTGCTGTGTGTTGCTAATTTCTTTTTTTGTATCGTTTAATTCAGCTTCGTTTTTATTAATAGAAGTAGTTAATTCGTCGATTTTCTTTTGTAATTCCTGGATTTCTTTTTCTATTTGTTCTTTCTCAGCTGATTTATTTTGTAAGTCATTTTGTTTGCCTTCTAATTCGGATTGAATATTAGATAATTTATTCTCATTCGTTTCAGCGTATACGGGTGAAAGTAACGGGGAAACGAAAATCGTTCCAGCTGCTAAAACACTAAATGCTGCAAATTTCTTTTTCATGGTTGTCTTGCTCCTTTCCCTATGAATGTTATATATCATAAGAAGAAGAGTGTCTATCGTTGTAATCATAATGTAAAGAAAATTTTATAATTTTGCTAAGTTTTGTCGGAATTTAGTATCTTTTCGTAGTGTTTGTCATAAACTTAAAATTCTTGAATGTATAGAAAAAGATATCAATTTCTATATTTTTTTAAAAAAACATGGAAAATGATGGAGTTTTCCATAATGAAACAGTATTTTAAAAACCTATCAATCACTAGTAAGGAATCGATTTCATGTGAGGTTTTCTGACATGGATTTTGTTTTTGTCAAGAAAATTATTTGCATTCGTGCAAACTTATTTTGTTGTCAGATTTTAAATTTTGATTTATGATTTTCAACAGGGACAAAATGTAGTGAATTGTCGAATAATATGTAATACTCTTAATTTCAAGTTTTATAGAGATAGAATGAGAGATAGAGTGACACATCGAAGAGGGGGTTACCACAAGTATGAAAAGAATAGGACTTGCATGGCAAATTTTAATAGGACTTGCGCTTGGTATTGCAGTTGGGGCGATTTTCTTTGGCAATCCGGAAGTGGTGAAGTACTTACAACCAATTGGTGATATTTTCATCCGATTAATTAAGATGATTGTTGTACCGATTGTTGTAGCGAGTATTGTTGTTGGGGTTGCTGGTGTTGGCGATGTTAAAAAGTTAGGCCGACTAGGCGGAAAAACAATTATTTACTTTGAAATTATTACAACGATTGCAATTGCTGTTGGTCTATTAATAGCAAACATTTTCCAACCTGGAAAAGGCGTTGATATGGATAAGTTAACAAAAACAGATATTTCTAAATATACAGCTACGACAGAGCAAGTACAAAGTCATTCGTTCGCGGATACGTTTGTAAATATTGTTCCGACTAACATTATGAAATCATTAGCTGAAGGTGATATGCTTGCTATTATCTTCTTCTCTGTATTATTTGGTTTAGGTGTAGCAGCAGTTGGTGAGCGTGGCAAACCAGTTCTACAATTTTTCCAAGGTGTAGCAGATGCAATGTTTTATGTAACGAACCAAGTTATGAAGTTTGCACCATTTGGTGTATTCGCATTAATTGGTGTTACAGTTTCTACATTCGGATTAGCTTCATTAATTCCATTAGGGAAATTACTCATTGTAGTATATGGGGCAATGATATTCTTCGTTGTGGTCGTATTAGGACTTACAGCGAAAATCTTTGGAATAAACATTTTCCAATTCTTTAAGATTTTAAAAGACGAGCTAATCTTAGCGTATTCTACAGCAAGTTCAGAAACGGTTTTACCGAAAATTATGGAGAAAATGGAAAAGTTCGGTTGTCCGAAAGCAATTACATCTTTCGTTATTCCAACAGGTTATTCATTTAACTTAGATGGATCAACTTTATATCAAGCAATTGCGGCAATTTTCTTAGCGCAAATGTACGGTATTGAATTATCCATTACACAACAAATTACGTTATTACTTGTATTAATGGTTACATCAAAAGGTATCGCGGGTGTACCGGGCGTATCATTCGTTGTATTATTAGCAACACTTGGTACAGTAGGTATTCCAGCTGAAGGTTTAGCGTTTATTGCAGGTATTGACCGTATTCTTGATATGGCTCGTACAGCAGTTAACGTTGTAGGTAACTCTTTAGCGGCTGTAGTTATGTCTAAGTGGGAAGGTCAATATGACGCTGAAAAAGGACAAGCCTATTTAAAAGAGATATCTGAAAAGGGTCAAGCGGCTTAATTATAATATGAACAAGCTCTCACATAATATGTGGGGGCTTTTCTATATATAGAAGAGGAGCGGACGTAATGAAACGTAAATATGGTGACGGTTCTTCGTGGAAGCGACTAATAGAGAAGGATTATATGGTTAAGCAAGTAGAGGATGGAATGTTAGGAATACTGGACATAAAAAAGGTGAGAGAGCCTAGTTATAAAGAATACAATGGTAAGGAACTTTGCATTGCAGGTGATGGGTATACATGGATGCAATATTTTATAAACGGGAAAAACTTTGCAATTACAGCTATGTTAGACAATCAAAAACAATTAGTGCAATATTATATCGACGTGACGAAAGAATTTAAAATAGACGATCGTGGTTTACCTTATTTTGATGATTTATACTTAGATGTAGTATTGTTACCGAACGGTGAGATTTATGTATTAGATGAAGATGAGTTAGAGGATGCTTATAAAACTGGTGATGTTACAAAAGAAGAATATGAGTTAGCATGGAATACAACAAAATGGATTATAACGACTGTAAAAAATAGGGAATTTTATTGGATTTCAATATTGGATAAAGAAATCGAAAAGTTGAAATGATTGGTTTATTCATATTTTTGTATAATTACCAAAAAAAACTATACAAAAAATAATTGACTTTTGTTTTGTAAGCGAGTAAAGTTAGGAAAGAAATTATTATTAAAAAATAAATATGAAACCTTCTTATAAAGAGAGGCGGAGGGACTGGCCCTACGATGCCTCGGCAGCGGACTCGATTTCAGAGTGCTGTGCCAAATCCAGCAAGCATGTGCTTGAAAGATGAGAAGAGTGTTTCTTATAGATGTATAAGACCTCTTCTCGTCGGAAGAGGTCTTTTGTTGTTCGTTAGAAAAGGTTTAAAACTAGGGAGAGATGATACTTTGAAAGAAACGAGAGGAAATGCTTTAGCTTTATTACCACTTGGAATATTTTTGGCGCTATTTATTGGTTCTGGGATTATTACAGGTGATTTCTATAAATTGCCGATACTAGTAGCGATTATGATTGCTGTAGGAATTGCTTTAGCGATGAATCGTAAAGAAGGCTTTAATGTGAAAGTGGAACGATTTGCAAAAGGTGCAGGAAATCCTGATATTATGATTATGGTATTAATCTTTGTACTTGCAGGTGCGTTTTCTGAAACAGCAAAAGGGATGGGCGGGGTTGATTCTACAGTTAACTTAGCTTTATCGGTTTTGCCGCAAGGGTTTATCGTTGCTGGAATTTTTGTTATAGGTGCATTTATTTCATTAGCGATGGGTACTTCAATGGGAACAATTGCCGCATTAGCGCCAATTGCTGTAGGTATTAGTGGACAAACTGATATCTCAATTGCGCTTACGATGGCTACTGTTGTGGGTGGAGCGATGTTTGGTGACAATTTATCATTTATTTCTGATACGACAATTGCAGCTGTTCGTTCGCAAGGAACAGAAATGAAAGATAAGTTTAAAACGAATTTTTTAATTGTATTGCCAGCTGCAATTATCACAATTGTACTATTAGTAGTTCTTACATTAGGAAATCATACAGAAATTAAAGCTCACACGTTTGATTGGGTGAAAATTTTACCGTACGCAGGTGTACTTGTTACAGCGTTACTTGGCTGGAATGTACTGATCGTATTAACGGGCGGAACTGTACTATCTGGCGTAATTGGCTTAATAGATGGAAGTTATACATTAGCGAGTTTCTTTAAAAGTGTAACGACTGGAATGGGCGGTATGATGGAGTTAGTGTTACTTGCCATTTTAATCGGTGGTATGGTTGAACTTATCCAGTATAATGGTGGCATACAATATTTAATGAATCTTTTAACACGTAATATTCGTTCGAAAAAAGGAGCGGAGTTTGGTATTGCTGGCTTAGTGGGTATGACGAATGTGTGTACAGCGAACAATACAATCTCTATCATTTTTACAGGTCCGCTTGCGAAGAACATTGCGGATCAATATGAAATTGATCCACGTAAATCAGCGAGTGTACTGGATCTTTTCTCTTGCTGTGTACAAGGGTTAATCCCATATGGTGCTCAAATGTTAACAGCGGCAGGATTTGCTGCGTTATCTCCGGTCGAATTGTTACCATATGCATTTTATCCAATTTTAGTTGGAGTATGTGGAATCATTTCTATATTAATTGGTTTCCCGAGGTTTTCTAAAGTGGCGGAAAAAAAAGAGTATCATAAAACTGCATAAAATAAAGAGACATTTATTATTAACAGTTGAAAACGCTCGGAGAACATTCTCTGAGCGTTTTTTATTATTTATAAATCCTTTTTCAAATAGTAGTGTTTATAATCTCTTCCTACGTTATCGAGGATACCATACTCTTTATAACCGTATTTTTTATAAAAATCTAATGCTTGAAAGCTTAAAGTGTCAACTTTTATAAAATCACAATTTCTTTCTAAAGCGATTTTTTCTACTTCTAATAACAGTTTAGTTCCATACCCTAATGCACGTATATCTTCATCGATGATAAAAGAGTGAATCTCTAACCAATTCCAACAGACTTCACCTAATATTCCCCCGCGTATTTTACCATTTTCATCTTTAAGAAATAAATGAATCTCTAAGTATCTGTCTCTTAAATCAGATGGAAAGTGCTTTAAATTATATTCATAAAGCTGATTGTTTATATAGTTTTTAGCGGCGGTATTGATTTCTTTCTTAATGTGTAAATTCATGATATATCCCCTTTAATTTAAATATAGCCTTCTGATTTATTTTAACATAATTTTCTTAATAATATTTTTAATGTAATTTAATAAACGTTTGTACGTCTTGCTAATTTTTTGGACGCGCAAGTTGAGATTTTCATCCGTTATTGAATAAGAATTTTTCTGTATCTATACGCATCGCATACATGTTCGTTTTGCAAAAGGCTGAATTTAACTCAGTCTTAAGTCTGAGTTAAAAACGGTTCTTAAGCTCGTTATGAAAAAATGAAAAAATAGTTAAGATAAGAGTATCAAATCGAAGGGAGGCAAGCACAAGATGAAACAATTTCTAGCGTTTATCGCAGCCGGTATTTTGGCTTTAATTGCTCTTGGTAGTCTTGCTGGTATTGTAGGATTCGCCATTGGAGCAGGAGTTGTGTACTGGAGCTATAAATCATTTGTGCGAGCTAAATCATTCTTTGGAAAGTTAGCTTGGGGTATTGTTGGTTTAATCGGTTTGTCCATTGCACTTTCTCATTCCCCAGCATTAATCGGTATCGCAGCATTAGTAGTTTTATACTACGGATACCGTGAGTGGAAAAAAGGAAAAAATGTAGTTGTTGATTCTGCTCCAGAAAGTGCTAAACCATATAGCAACTTTGAAGATGAGTGGAACAAGTTAATGAAAAACTAATATAAAATAAATCAAATTATAAAGTAGAAGAGAGGAAGATTATAATGAAACAATCTTTATTCGGACGTGTACGCGATGCAATTTTAGCTGATTTTCATAATGTGTTAGATGAGAAAGAAAGAAAAAATCCAATTGCTATGTTAAACCAATATTTACGAGATAGTGAGCGTGAAATAACAAAAATTGAGAAGTTAATTCAGCGTCATAAAACATTAAAATCTAACTTCGCTCGTGAGCTTGAGCAAGCACGTTATTTCGTTAATAAAAGATCAAAGCAAGCTATCATCGCACAAGAAGCAGGCGAATTGCAATTGCATGAACGTGCATTAGAAGAAGTAGCGTATTATGAAGGGCAAGTAACTCGCTTAGAAGAAATGTATGCTGGTGTTGTAGAGCAAATTGATGAGTTAGAGCGTCGTCTTTCAGAAATGAAAAATAAATTAAAAGAAATGAACGCAAAGCGTATGGAATTAATGGCACGTGAAAATATGGCGCATGCAAACCGCCGTATGAATACTGCTATGCATAAAATGGATGAAAATAATCCGTTCTTACGATTCGAAGAAATTGAAGATCACATTCGTGACATAGAGCTTCGTATAAATGAAGAGCATGAGCGTGATACATTTGATATGAAAATTGCAAAACTAGAGAGTGAAATGAAAGAGAAAAATGAAGTATCGTTAACGAAAGAAGTAACAAAATAATTGTAGTATATAATAAAACAGGCTTATGATATAGTGATAGGAGAAAAGGTGTTGGAAAGCAATGCCTTTTCTTCTATGTATATGTGACAAGGAGGGGGGAGCTGAAATGAAGAAGCAATTTTCAAAAACACAATTTATGGGGATGCTCCTCATCATATTTGGATTCGGTCTTTTTCTTGATATGATACTTGGACATTTTGAACCAGGTGGTCTAATATTTGCATTTATTATGATTATGTTTGGAAGACATTATCGAAAGAAGAACCGTTATGTAAGAGGGAATGTATTTTTATTTGTCGGTGGTATTGTCTTCTTATTCTTCTTATTTTCATCAGCGGCATTCGTACTTGTTGTGTTTGCTTGTTTAGCTTTAATTGGTTATCAACTTATTCAACAAGGACATCGGCAAAAAGCAATGAAAGTTGAAATTAAAGAAAAAGGATATATAAATGAAGAAAAACAAATATATCGTACAGAACCGTATATAAAAAATATGTTTGTAGGTAATGTACGAATGATGGATCATATTTATGAAATAGAGGATATTAACGTCCAATATGGTGCTTGTGGCGTCGAGATTGATTTAACAACTGCTATGATTCCAGAGGGAGAAACGGTTATTGTGATTCGGGGCGTCATTGGTAATATTCGCTTATATGTACCATATGATATTGAATTGTCTTTAAATCATTCTGTTATTGTTGGGCGAGTGCTCCTGCCAGGACACGAAGAAACTGGATTTAACCGTAATGTTACGTTTAGAACAGAACAGTATAAAGAAGCCCCTCGTCGTATTAAAATTATTTCTTCGCTTGTCGTAGGCGATACGGAAGTGAGGAAAGTATAATGAAAAAACAAAGGAATATTTCGTGGATGTATATTCGTTATTCTATGTTGTCCTCTGTGAGTATCGCACTTATTTGTACAATTGTATATGTATGGAAAAGCGAGCAACAAGTTTATGATTTACTCTGGAAAGAATCCATTGCTTCTGTTCCAATTGGCTTGTTTATTATGAGTACGAGTCTTCTTATCGGAGGAATTGTAGGATATGCAATCGGTTATTATATAGAACAGCGTATACAAGGATTAAATACTTTTCTATTTGAAGTAGAGCGAGGGAATTTTCCGAGTGATGTTTCATTTACTGCGGACGATGAATTTCATGAAGTGGAACGAAAAGTAATTGGTCTTGCTCGTCGCTTAGAGGAGCAAGCTGGGCTATTTCAAAAAGTAACGAATGAACGAGCCCATTGGAATGAAGAGATGAGACAAGAAGCGATTTCTCAAGAAAGGCATCGATTAGCGAGAGAGCTGCACGATTCTGTAAGTCAGCAGCTTTTTGCAATGTCGATGATGATGTCAGCCATTAATGAGCAAGCAGCTGAAATTCCAGACACGACGAAAAAACAGTTGCAGCTTGTTGAGAATATGGTTGTAAATGCACAATCAGAAATGAGAGCTTTGCTCCTTCATTTACGCCCAGTGCAGTTAGAAGGTAAGAAACTAACAGAGGGTATAGAAGAATTATTAACAGAACTGTCTAGAAAGCAACATATGAAAATTGAATGGTTAATTGAACCGATTCAATTAAAAAAAGGTGTAGAGGATCATTTATTCCGTATTGTACAAGAGGCGCTGTCTAATACTTTACGGCATGCGAAGGCAAAGAAAACCGAAGTACGCCTTCGGAAAATTGATCAATATGCGATTTTGAAAATTATTGATGACGGTGTTGGGTTTAAAGTTGGTGTTAATAAGGCTGGTTCATACGGTTTAAGGTCAATGCAAGAGCGAGTTCATGAAATTGGTGGTACATTAAAAGTTCTTAGTTTTCCGAATAAAGGTACGCAAATAGAAGTGAAAGTACCTATTATGATTGAGAGAGGGGGAGAATCATGATAAAAGTATTACTAGTTGATGATCATGAAATGGTTCGAATGGGTGTATCAGCATATTTATCAACGCAGCCAGATATTGAAGTAGTTGGAGAAGCTGAAAATGGAAGAAAAGGTTCAGAGTTAGCTTTGCAATTAAGACCGGATATTATTTTAATGGACCTTGTTATGGATGAGATGGATGGGGTTGAAGCGACACGTGCTATTATTCAAGAATGGCCAGAAGCGAAAATTGTAGTTGTCACGAGCTTTTTAGATGATGAAAAGTTATATCCTGTTATTGAGGCGGGGGCGACAAGTTATTTATTAAAAACATCAAGAGCGAGTGATATTGCAGATGCTGTAAGAGCTACTTATGATGGGGAAACGGTATTAGAGCCGAAAGTTACTGGCAAAATGATGTCTCGTATGCGTCAGAAGAAAGAACAACCTTTGCATGAGGAGTTAACAGAAAGAGAGTCTGAAATTTTGTTATTAATTGCGGAGGGGAAAAGTAATCAAGAGATTGCAGATGAGTTGTTTATTGCCCTTAAAACAGTAAAGACACATGTGAGTAATATATTAAATAAGCTAAATGTAAGTGACCGGACACAGGCGGTTATTTATGCGTTTA
Organism: Bacillus sp. SIMBA_074; assembly: GCF_046534555.1. Classification (NCBI taxonomy): domain Bacteria; kingdom Bacillati; phylum Bacillota; class Bacilli; order Caryophanales; family Bacillaceae; genus Bacillus; species Bacillus sp. SIMBA_074. The sequence goes on from NZ_JAWRYM010000013.1 coordinate 152,606, forward strand.
GACACCAATTGACGAAATAAGAAGGAAGCTTTGACTATATATGAAGTGACCCCCGAAAGTTAGACAGGTCGTTTCATTAGGCAGCCTCTAGGGTATGAGCCCGGTATTGTACCGGGCT
>NZ_JAWRYM010000648.1:0-266 GCF_046534555.1 Bacillus sp. SIMBA_074
GCAAACAAACAAGTCAACTTGCAAATCACAGGCATGACGTGCGCTGCATGTGCGCTCCGAATCGAAAAGGGTTTGAATAAACTGGAAGGCGTCTCAACGGCAAATGTAAACTTCGCCATGGAAAAAGCAAGTGTCGTGTTTGATTCGACCAAAGTCGATGTAAACCGTATCGAAGAAAGCATCAAGAAACTGGGATACGGCATGGCGAAAGAAGTTGTCGATTTCCAACTGGAAGGGATGACATGCGCTGCATGCGCGAACCGAAT
>NZ_JAWRYM010000649.1:0-266 GCF_046534555.1 Bacillus sp. SIMBA_074
GCGATCGAGCTCTCCTCAGAGCTGGTCAGCACATGCCCACCGCCCTCGAACGACAGCGACCACCCAGCGCCCTGTCGCACCCGAGCTGTGAGTTCTCCGCTGGTGATCGCGCCTCCGGCGGCGTCGATGACGATGCGCGGAGAGGCCGAGCCGTCCCCGATGCCGGGGAGATCGAAGCCCTCATGAGGCAGGCCGCCGGTGTGGTGCTCGATCAGAACGCCGATGATGCCCTCGAGGGGTGCGGTCAGCGTGACTGTCAGAACGGG
>NZ_JAWRYM010000650.1:0-266 GCF_046534555.1 Bacillus sp. SIMBA_074
GGAAAAGCAAGTTTTTTCATCATTTAGAATGGTTCATTCTTTTGACCAATAGTAAAATAACGGAAAATAGAGTGAAAATGATCATGACCGAGATGGACGTTGTAAAAAAATTTACCCATGCGCTTGTCTCTGTGTCTTGTGGCATGACCACAATTTTTTCTATATCATGTTCTTCTGCAGCGTCATTCATTCTATTCATCGAAATTTCACTATTTGGGACAGTGGCGATAAAATATTGATCCTTTTCATAACCTTTCAGCCGCCCG
>NZ_JAWRYM010000651.1:0-265 GCF_046534555.1 Bacillus sp. SIMBA_074
CTCTCACAGGGACAAGGTCCCAACTACCATCGGCGCTAGAGAGCTTAACTTCCGTGTTCGGTATGGGAACGGGTGTGGCCTCTCTGCCATCATTACCAGACTGTATTCATTTAAGACAAGAATTATTATAACTTATTTACTTTTGAAAGTCAATAAGTTTTTTATATTCTTTCAAAACTAGATAACAGTGCTTCATATTATATGGTTAAGTCCTCGATCTATTAGTATTCGTCAGCTCCACATGTCACCATGCTTCCACCTCGAA
>NZ_JAWRYM010000652.1:0-265 GCF_046534555.1 Bacillus sp. SIMBA_074
CGGCGACCCTCGTACCATCGCGGTCCTCCTCAAGTCGGGCAACTTCGGCGAACGGTCGCTCTTCACCGACGCGTGGGAGGTGGCACCGTGACCGGCATCGAGATCGACGCCGATGCCCGTGCCGCAGTGGTGCGCGCATGCCGCCACCTGTCGGCGGCCGGCCTGTCGCCGGGAAGCTCCGGCAACGTCAGCGTGCGCGTCGGCTCCCGCATCATCGCCACCACGACCGGGTCCTCACTGCGCGCGGTGACCGAGGAGCAGCTGG
>NZ_JAWRYM010000653.1:0-265 GCF_046534555.1 Bacillus sp. SIMBA_074
TTTGCTTGATCAGTTCATGCAATATCCCTTTATCTTGAGCACTCAGTCCATTTTTAACACTTCCGATTTTCGTTGCGGCACCTTCTTTTAAAACTGCGAGGGAAACGTAACCATTTTCTTTGTGCAATGCTGTAATGAAACAAGAAACGGTCTTCCAATTTTTCACTTTGATCCAAGATGTAGTACGTTTTCCTTCTTGCCAAGTACCCCGAACTTCCTTAGCGACAACCCCTTCGCCATCTAATAGGATGACCTTATTCAAGGC
>NZ_JAWRYM010000654.1:0-265 GCF_046534555.1 Bacillus sp. SIMBA_074
GTCGATCATTGTGGCTAGTCCCGTGGCGTAGGGAGCCACCACCAAATCCGCCGACAGCCCGCGTTTAAGCCCTAGCCCTGGCACGCCAAAATTGGAGTACTGGTAGGTGTGCTCAATATCTCGGGCGTTATACCCAGATTCGGAAATGCCCCACGGTGCTGAAAACTGCGCAGCGTAGGCTTGCTGTCGCTTCACGACTAAGCGGTTGGTTTGCTCTAACAGGCTCCCGGCCGGGGCGCGCATTACCAACGACGGCATCAAATAC
>NZ_JAWRYM010000655.1:0-265 GCF_046534555.1 Bacillus sp. SIMBA_074
AATACCGACACCGACGCCAGCTGGTGTTTAATGGGTCGCCCAGTACGGGGGTCCAAGAGGTGGGAGAAGCGCTCGCCGTCGACTTCAAAGTAATTGCGGTAGTCGCCTGACGTAGCGACCGACATCCCTTCTAAGGCAAGCACATGCTGCGCTTCTGGCACACCGCTCTGCGGCACTTCAATACCAATCCGCCAGGGTGTTTGTGCTTCAACGTCACGGTAACCGCGCGCAATCAGGCCGCCGCCAATATTCACCAAATAATTTT
>NZ_JAWRYM010000656.1:0-265 GCF_046534555.1 Bacillus sp. SIMBA_074
CGATTCAGGAAGCGACCTGCCGTTCCTATCTCAAGCTGTCGCGGTTAGAACAGACTGCCTATTTTAGTACGTGGCTAACTCGTATCCTCATCCACGTCTGCATCGATGAACAAAAGCGTAAAAAACGGCTGCTCGTTGACCCGACAAAGCTTTCTAACGAGCAAACGCGAGGTGTAGACACGCTCCCTCACGAGCAGAGCATCGAGCGGATCTTCATAGAAGAAGCCCTCTCCCGTTTGACTCCGACGTATCGGCGTATCATCAT
>NZ_JAWRYM010000657.1:0-265 GCF_046534555.1 Bacillus sp. SIMBA_074
GACTGGAATTGTTGATCCTATGCAGTTCTTGGATAAAAAAATCTCCAGAATCAGATAAGTTAGTTTTAGACTGAACCCGGATGATAAAACAGCAGCGACCTAAGACCTGAAAAAAAGGTCCTAGACTCGCTGCTGTTTTGGTACGCGATCGACCCAGTTAGCGTAATGACACATTGATTTATAATCTTTCCCCGTAGCCCCAAAATGGAAGCTATCGTACCCGTCGTAATGAAGTCCCCGCCCCACCTTCGTATAATGTCCTGAG
>NZ_JAWRYM010000658.1:0-265 GCF_046534555.1 Bacillus sp. SIMBA_074
CCCCGAACTCCCAAATAAAACGGTAACATACTGAGCAGGATCGGCAATGAATTGAGTCAGTTTTGTCGATACAAATTCAATTACATCTCCGAATTCTTGTTCGCGCGGACAAATATCGGGGACTACTTGTGCGTGTTTGACACTTGCCGTCGTAGTGGCAGGGCCCGGATTGAGTAAGATGTTTCGTTTTATGTTTTTCAATCTGAATCACACTCGAATGGGCCATAATTTTTTTGAAGATAGTGGCGAAGCCTTTCCTTCACTG
>NZ_JAWRYM010000659.1:0-265 GCF_046534555.1 Bacillus sp. SIMBA_074
GGCTGAACAGCACATCGAGGAGGTGCTCGTGGCGCGCGAGGCGTACGACCTGCGGTAGGAGGAAGGGTTCAGTGCGAGCCGCGCACCTTCTGGATACGGAGGCTGTTGTAGACCACGAACACCGAGGACAACGACATCGCGGCTGCGGCGATCAGGGGATTGAGCAGGCCTGCGGCGGCGATGGGGATCGCGGCGACGTTGTAACCGAACGCCCAGACGAGGTTCATCTTGATGGTGCGGAGCGTCTTGCGGGAGATCGCGATCG
>NZ_JAWRYM010000111.1:0-468 GCF_046534555.1 Bacillus sp. SIMBA_074
GGTTCGAGTCCTTCATGGCTCACCAGTTTTTACCCCAAAACATGTGCCCTTAGCTCAGCTGGATAGAGCGTTTGACTACGAATCAAAAGGTCGGGAGTTCGAATCTCTCAGGGCACGCCACTTTACCCCAAAAAGTGAAGCGTTGTAGCGTACTCCGAGTACTTTTCGGGGGCCCCACAACAAAAGTAATGTCGGGAAGTAGCTCAGCTTGGTACAGCACTTGGTTTGGGACCAAGGGGTCGCAGGTTCGAATCATGTCTTCCCGACCAGTTTTAATCCTTCACTTGTTGCCTTTTTTTGAGTTTCTTTGCGGGTGTAGTTCAATGGTAGAACTCCAGCCTTCCAAGCTGGTCGCGTGGGTTCGATTCCCATCACCCGCTCCATAATTAAACGTTAGGCGAGTGACCACTATGGTCGCTCGTTTTTTTATGCTCACGAAAATAACCTCCAGGAAGGGCTCGGCAACCC
>NZ_JAWRYM010000660.1:0-265 GCF_046534555.1 Bacillus sp. SIMBA_074
CGGAAGCGGGTAACCAATTCTCTGAAGAAAACATTGCGAATGGAAAACTTAGTCCCGTATTTTTCGGAAGTGCTTTAACGACATTCGGTGTTCAGACGTTTTTGGATGCCTATCTGAAATTTGCACCAGCCCCACAAGCACGGATGACAACATCAGGTGAAATGAGTCCTGTCAGTAATGATTTTTCCGGCTTCATTTTCAAGATACAGGCGAATATGAATCCGAAACACCGTGATCGGATTGCTTTCCTTCGTATCTGCTCCGG
>NZ_JAWRYM010000661.1:0-265 GCF_046534555.1 Bacillus sp. SIMBA_074
GTCATGGTCGCCGCGGCCGTGCTTTTCTTCGTCTCGGCGATCGGATCGGGCCTCGCCTTCGGTGTGATCGATCTTATCGTCTGGCGTGTGGTCGGAGGACTGGGTGTCGGTGCGGCCTCGGTGATCGCCCCTGCGTACATTGCCGAAGTATCGCCCGCAGCCGTCCGTGGACGTCTGGGATCCCTGCAGCAGTTGGCCATCGTCACCGGAATCTTCGCTGCCCTCCTGTCGGATGCTCTGCTGGCCAATATCGCCGGCGCCGCGG
>NZ_JAWRYM010000112.1:0-467 GCF_046534555.1 Bacillus sp. SIMBA_074
TCCCCGCTTATTGCTGGAAATATCGGTACAGTTGCTTCTGGTGTTGCTGAAAAAGCAAAATCCGATGACTCGATCGTCATTGAATTATCATCATTCCAGTTAATGGGGATAGAGGAGTTTCGTCCAGAAATCTCGATCTTGACTAATCTATATGATGCGCATTTGGATTATCATAGCTCCAAACAGGAATATGCAGAAGCAAAAGCTGCGATTACGAAAAATCAAATAGGCTCAGATTTCATGATTTTTAATGCAGATCAAGATGCCGTTTTATCCATGGCGAAAAAGACCAAGGCTGAACTTGTTCCTTTTTCAACTGAAGTGAAACATGAGAATGGCGCATATGTGGAAGAAGGTGCCGTTTATTTCCGAGGAGAAAAAGTCATTGATGTTTCAGAGATAGCCCTTCCTGGAAAACATAATTTGGAAAATGTGCTTGCAGCCATCTCGGCGGCCAAACTGAAGGG
>NZ_JAWRYM010000662.1:0-265 GCF_046534555.1 Bacillus sp. SIMBA_074
TAAATGCAAAGGTAAGACCAGCTCACTTGGAGTATGTAAACGATCTGTACAAGCAAGGAATCGTATTTATGGCAGGTCCATTCACTGATAAACAGGGAGGTCTTGTTATTTACAAGGCGGAATCACTGGAGGAAGCCCGTAAATTGGCAGAAGCCGACCCAGTAATAGTCGAGGGAGCACGTACATTGGAGCTGCGTGAGTGGAGCCCACTTGAATTTCCCTTGAACTAATTTCCATTTTGCACAGGAATGATAATCCTGCACAG
>NZ_JAWRYM010000663.1:0-265 GCF_046534555.1 Bacillus sp. SIMBA_074
TTCCATGCCAGAGGAATGGTAGAGGCGCCGCTTGTTGATGCCGACGAACCAGCTGATCTTGTGAATTACCGTGGCCTCTTGACGCGGCGCACTAGAGCGGACGAGCAGAAGTAGGCGATCAGCGGTTGGGGCAGTGGGTAGCGAACCTCTTTGTTGCCGGATCAATGAGTGCGATGCTTGCCGGATGAGTGCCGAGGAGGACTGGGTCGAAATCACGCCTCATGACGACCGTTGGTTCGAGTTGTATCGGATCGAGGCGCTACGG
>NZ_JAWRYM010000664.1:0-265 GCF_046534555.1 Bacillus sp. SIMBA_074
GGTCCGGTTGACGACCTCCTCCGGCTCGCCGTCGAGGTGAAGCTCGGCGACCTCCACCTCCCCGGGACGCCCGTGTGCCAGGTAGACCGTACCGGCCGGCTTGCCCTCCTGCTCTCCCGGGCCGCCGGCGCCGGTGACGGCGGCGACGACGTCGGCGCTCAGCAGGCGCCCCACCCCGTCGGCCATCTGCCGGGCGCACGGCTCGGTGATCACGGGCCCCGGCGTGACGCCGAGCACCTCGAACTTGACGTGCTCGGAGTACGCG
>NZ_JAWRYM010000665.1:0-265 GCF_046534555.1 Bacillus sp. SIMBA_074
GTGCGAGGTGTCGGCGACGACATCGTCTTCGGCGCGCTTCCACGGCCAGTGCGTGTCGAGCGCGTAGTCGAGCTTCTCGACCGAGGCGCCCAGGTGCAGCATCGCGGCGAGACTGATGCCGAGGTGGCTGTTCGAATGCATCGAGATGCCCACGTTCATCGCCGCGCACGTCGCCGCGAGCTGCATCGACGGCCGGAAGCCGCCCCAGTAGTGGTGGTCGATCAGCACGACCTGCACGGCGTCACGACGGAAGCCCTCGTTGATG
>NZ_JAWRYM010000666.1:0-265 GCF_046534555.1 Bacillus sp. SIMBA_074
CCCGGGGTGTCCTTCGTGTGCTCGGCGACGCAGGACACCCTGGATCCGCACCTGATCGTGCAGTATCCGGCCGGCGCACGCATACGGCTGCACGACGGGGATGTCTTCTCGCCGGGACCCAATCGGCTGATCTTCGCCAACGTTCCGCCGAACCGTGAGATGCGTCTCGCTGCCGAGCTGGGGGAGACGCTGGCCACCGCGTCCGTGCTCCTCGTCTCCGGCTTCAACACCATGCAGGACCATGCCCTGCTCGAGCAGCGCCTGG
>NZ_JAWRYM010000667.1:0-264 GCF_046534555.1 Bacillus sp. SIMBA_074
CTCACAATACAGATGTGATATTCAAGACAGCGTATGCAGAAAAAACCTATTAGGTGAATGCCTAAAGATAAACAGTCTATTTTATAAGGGCTACAGATTCCGCTTGTGTGATTTCCAGGAACTCTGACGGTTTTAAAACGATCTGTGTACCGATCCGCCCTCCGCTTACGATGATTTCAGGCAGGTTGGTTGCACTTTCATCGATGAAGGTGGGGTATTGCTTTTTCATTCCAATCGGTGAACAGCCTCCCCGAATGTAACCTG
>NZ_JAWRYM010000668.1:0-264 GCF_046534555.1 Bacillus sp. SIMBA_074
GGGCTTGGAAGGGACTGTCGCTCAGGGGTTATTTATCGCAAGTTCATTTCCAACATCTAGAAACAGCGCATTATTCGCTTTGGAATATGACAACCATCCGGAGTATGCGGCACAGGCGGTCTTGATGTCGACTTTATTCAGCAGTATAACGGTAACAATGGTCGTATATCTATCAAAAATACTATTCTAGCAGGGCTGCTCGCAATGGGCAGTCTTTTTCCACATGTCCACCCATAAAACTTTATGAACAATATGGAGATTATG
>NZ_JAWRYM010000669.1:0-264 GCF_046534555.1 Bacillus sp. SIMBA_074
GTAGGCTCCGGTATTTTCAAATCGGAAAATCCAGAGAAATTTGCTCGGGCAATCGTTGAAGCTACTACTCACTATACCGATTACGAACTGATTGCACGTGTATCCAAAGGCTTGGGTACGGCAATGCCAGGTCTCGAAATCTCCAAAATCCGCGAAGCAGATCGCATGCAAGAGCGCGGCTGGTAAGGTGAACCACATGAAAATCGGTGTCCTCGCTCTGCAAGGAGCTGTAGCAGAACACCTGCGAATGCTGGAAGAGGCAGG
>NZ_JAWRYM010000670.1:0-264 GCF_046534555.1 Bacillus sp. SIMBA_074
TACTGTTGCTACAACAACTAATTATACAGAAAAAATGTTCCTGTACAATACTTTGGATTTATAAATTTTTCACGTTCTCATAAATGATATTGAGTGTTTTTCGAAACTGCTTGACCTCTTCTTCAGTCAAGCCTGCGATTGTTTTCTCATAGGCTTCAATGGAAGGGGGGAGAACCTCATCTTTTAATTGCCGTCCTTTTTCTGTCAGGTAGACATGCAGTGAGCGCCGATCCTTTTTGTCTGTCACCCGATGAATAAACCCTC
>NZ_JAWRYM010000671.1:0-264 GCF_046534555.1 Bacillus sp. SIMBA_074
CTGTCGCCAGGTCATGCGGATGTACCGTATCTAGGTTGAATGTAATTAAACTGCTGCGGTCCTGCTGCGGGCCGTAAATTTTCAGTCCTTCGATCTCGCGCATTTGCTCCATGGCGTACGCCACCAGATGCTTTTCATGACGCTCGATATTGTCCAGACCGATTTCTTCTAAAAAGTCAATCGCTGCTCCGAGGCCAATTGCGCCAGCGATAATCGGGGTCCCGCCTTCAAACTTCCAAGGCAGCTCTTTCCACGTAGAATCGT
>NZ_JAWRYM010000672.1:0-264 GCF_046534555.1 Bacillus sp. SIMBA_074
GTCGGTGACTCATGATAGTGACCCTCTTCATCCGGGAGCCCAGCATTCGGATAACAACTGATGGCGCTATTTGCTATATCTGCAAGTGTCCTGATATGGTCTATCATGAACTCCGGACCTGTTGCACAATTCAGGCCGACAGCCACGGGCTTCATATGTTCAACCGATAAATAGAAAGCTTCTATGGACTGGCCAGCGAGTGTCGTGCCCATCGGTTCGATCGTACCTGATATGATGACAGGCACATCTTTTCCTGTTTTAGCG
>NZ_JAWRYM010000673.1:0-264 GCF_046534555.1 Bacillus sp. SIMBA_074
CAGAATACGATACAATCCTATGTATTTAGGTTTGTGAGTAATTTTTTGAAAATTCTTTTTTTCGAAAAAGTAAAATTTAATTCATTCATGGAGGTTTTAATTTGGCTAATAAAGTACCATTTTCATTTATAGTAGTTATTGGTTTAATGTTATTTGCTCTATTTTTTGGGGCAGGAAATTTAATTTTCCCACCAATGCTTGGGCAATCAGCAGGAATGAATATCTGGTCAGCAAATGCAGGGTTTTTAATAACAGGAGTTGGCT
>NZ_JAWRYM010000674.1:0-264 GCF_046534555.1 Bacillus sp. SIMBA_074
GCGCCGTTTCTCTTTACGGACATGGACTGTTTTATGGTGGCTCAGGCATGATGGGGTTCGGCTGGACAATTGTAGCGTTGTTTGTCATTTTGATTGCAGCAGCCATGTCCGAGCTAGCATCAGCAATTCCAACAGCAGGGGCATTGTATCACTGGGCAGCGATTTTAGGGAGTAAAAGATGGGGATGGTATACCGCCTGGATTAACCTGATCGGGCAAATCGGAATTGTGGCAGGGATTGATTACTCCTTTTCCTTGTTCGCTG
>NZ_JAWRYM010000675.1:0-264 GCF_046534555.1 Bacillus sp. SIMBA_074
GTGCGACGCTCGAATCTCTTGCTTACCAGACGCGGGATGTACTGACTGCGATGGAAGCTGATGCAGGTCTTCCGTTAAAAAAATTGCGGGTAGATGGTGGAGCAGTCACAAATAATTTTCTCATGCAGTTCCAAAGTGATCTGCTCAGTGTCTCTGTTGAGCGCTCAGAAGTTAGTGAGACCACTGCTTTAGGAGCCGCCTATCTCGCTGGGCTGGCGGTTGGCTTTTGGAATAGTCGGCAGGAAATTGCTGATAACTGGAGAG
>NZ_JAWRYM010000676.1:0-264 GCF_046534555.1 Bacillus sp. SIMBA_074
CGGTGTAACTCACTTGGATGGTGGCGCGATGTTCGGTGTTGTACCGAAACCGCTTTGGGCCAAGAAGTATCCTGTTAACGAAAATAACCAAATCGAGTTACGTACTGATCCGATTTTAGTGCAGGCAAATGGATTGAACATGCTTATAGATTCCGGTATTGGTAATGGAAAGATGAATGACAAGCAAAGACGGAATTTTGGGGTGACGGAGGAATCCAATCTTGTTGAAGATCTTGGCAGACTTGGGATTCAGCCAAATGATAT
>NZ_JAWRYM010000677.1:0-264 GCF_046534555.1 Bacillus sp. SIMBA_074
GTCGCGTCTTTCCCTGCTTGATCCGGTTCGGCCGGCGGTTCGAAATTGTTTCGGATGAGGTCGCCCAGCGGATCACTATCGGCACTGTTTCGCTGTGGCGGCATGGGTGCCTTCGGCAATGGGACATCTTGCTTGTCCTTCGCTTTTTCGCCGACCCGGTAGTAACGGTCGCCTTCCCAATACGGCATCGGCGCCATGTTCAGCTTGGATAGGTCGACTTGGGCGATCTTTGCCTGTTCCGCTGCCGACTGGTAGCTATTCCAG
>NZ_JAWRYM010000678.1:0-264 GCF_046534555.1 Bacillus sp. SIMBA_074
GGTGTCAGCGGGACGGGCTCGGCACCGGCGACCAGTCGATGGACGCGCTGATCGCCGGCATCGACGAAGTACAGGATGCCCGTGGAATCGGCGGTCCATGCCCCGCCGCCGTACTCGTGTACACGGGAGCGAGCACTCCAGGGCGCCGGGAGCATCTCGGCTCCCGAGGAGCTTCGCACCGTGACCCGCCCCTTCTCGGCGGGCACGGATTCTCCCCACCAGATCTCGGAGCCGACGAAGCGCGCCCCGTCGATGCGCGGGGAG
>NZ_JAWRYM010000679.1:0-264 GCF_046534555.1 Bacillus sp. SIMBA_074
GTCCTCTTGTCACGCGTGTCGTTCGAGAGTTCATCGGTGTCCTTCGCTCGAGGGGATCAGCTGATCTGTCGCCGCCATCAATACCGTATCGCGTAACATCTTACACATGACGGCGTTGATGCCGCGCGCGGGGACATACTCGGCGAGTGCGTGGGGCTGGCATGGGGCGCGGGCGTGTTACGTGTGGGAATGCGAGCAATCCGCGGGAAAGCTTGCGTCGCTCGCGACAAGGTAACTGCGAAGTCGAGAAGTCGACGCCGATAC
>NZ_JAWRYM010000680.1:0-264 GCF_046534555.1 Bacillus sp. SIMBA_074
CTTCTTGCTCTAATCTTGACCGCATAGTGTTTACAGCGTTTGGTGTAAATTCACGTGCATCACCAGTGTATTCGAATATCTTTCTGAACCTCCTGTTGAAATCGAAGAAGAGGAAAACGAGTTCGCTAGGTTGGAAGGAACATGGATTGGCCGTGAAAAGCAAGAGCTTTCACTTGAAAGGGAAGATCAGCTTTGGAACGTGTATTCAGGCTCGAATCTTGAGGAGTGTTTCGAGAGTCCAGTAGAGGCGGAGCGCTACTTATT
>NZ_JAWRYM010000681.1:0-264 GCF_046534555.1 Bacillus sp. SIMBA_074
GGGCGCGAGGTGCTCGAGCAGATCGCCGAGCTCGCGCGACGACATGGGCTCCTCCTGCTCTCCGATGAGATCTACGACCGCGTCGTCTATCCCGGATTCGAGCACCTCTCCACCGCGCAGGTCGCGCCGGATGTGCCCTGCGTCACGTTCGCCGGGCTGTCGAAGACCCATCGCGTCGCGGGCTACCGCGCTGCCTGGATGACGGCCACCGGGTTCCATGCCGATGACCAGTTCCTCTCCGGCGTGCGACTGCTGGCGTCCATG
>NZ_JAWRYM010000113.1:0-457 GCF_046534555.1 Bacillus sp. SIMBA_074
GAACTGAACAAGCAAGGCTACTCATTTGTGCTGCACAAGGATGCACAGATGACCAATTCATCTGGAAAAATAGGTGCTATCAGGCCGGACAATCTGATGATCAGGGAAAAAGCTAATGCTGGAGCGGTTCTGGAAAATAGTTTAACTGGCCGAGTCAAGGTGAGTACGTATCTGGGAAAAAGCTATCAATATGTCATTGAAACCGTGATAGGGGATTTCACTGTGAACAAGAAAATGACGGAATCCTACCGGACGGGTCAGGAAATCATCCTAGAAATTCCGAAAAACCAGATGGTGCTTATTGACTAGCTTAGGAGGGTAGGTTATGCGAATGTTCAAGTATTCGATCACTTCTTAAGTCATGGACTGATCAACGTGAATGAAAGGAAAATGGTCCCTCTCATAATGAGTGATGACGCTTAATCCCGTATTCTTACGGATGCTATTCAATAGAAAT
>NZ_JAWRYM010000014.1:0-125601 GCF_046534555.1 Bacillus sp. SIMBA_074
TGAACCATCTAAATATCGTTTCACCGCTTGGATTTTTTCTTTTGAAGAAAATTTAGCCATAAAAAATGCACCTCCAAAACGAGAACATTGACATCTTCATGTGAAAATGTACATTTTTTTTGTTTTGGGGTGTTATAAAATTCTTAAGTTGATGGGCATGGGGTGGTGCCTCCATAGCTATTAAAAGATTTTAATTTGATAATTATAGAGTAGTACACCTATAAACAAAAACCACCAGAAACATCTAAAATCTGCCCTGTTACCCAGCGACTATCAGAAGAGGCAAGGAACGCTACTGCATCTGCAATATCTTCTACTTGCCCTATTCGGCCAAAAACAGATGAATTCGTAGCAAAATTTCGTATTTCTGGATTATCTAGCAATTTCGCATTAATATCTGTCTTCGTATATCCCGGCATAATTGTATTAACGGTTATACCTCTTTCTCCAAGATGTTTAGCTAGAGGAAGTGTCATCGTGTTAAGTGCACCTTTACTTAAACCGTATGCAATTGATCCTGTAAAACCAAGTCGTACTTCGGCTGATGAGATGTTAATAATACGCCCTTCTGCTCGCAGTAATGGTAATGTTTGCTGAATTAAGAAGAACGGTGCCTTAATATTGACGGCCATAATTTCATCAAACACTTCTTCTGTCGTATTTTCAATCGTTCCTTGTACACCTATCCCTGATTCCTCTGCGCCTCCCTAAACTCCTCCTTCACCTTCTCTAACAACCCTTCTTCCGTAATTAATCGATATGCCGTATTCGCTAATGCCTTTGCCGATGTAATTAACGCTTTGTCTCCTAGTTCTGAACGAGCTGCTTCTCTAAATTCATTCGTATGCGCAATTAAATCGTCTGGTCCAATTTTAATGTACGGATGAATTGTCGGTACGACTTGGCTTACGTTGCCTGCGTCTGTTGAGCCGATTCCTACTCTTTCTTTACGGTTTACATCTTCACCAAGTTGTTCTAGTTCTTCGGCTACGACGTCATTAAATGTTTCTGTTACGAGCAATTCATCGATTTCATTTTGGAATTGATGAATTTTTACTTTTGTACCTGTTGCTAGTGCTGCTCCTTGTGCGATGTTTCTTACTTTTTCTGTTACTTCCGCACATCTTGTTCTTGTTGCTGCACGGATGAAGAACCTTGCTGCTGCGTAATCTGGAATAATATTAGGCGCTTTTCCTCCTTCTGTAATGACTCCATGAATTTTCACATCTGATGGAAGTTGTTGGCGAAGTGCATTAATACTGTTATAAAGCTGGATAATCGCATCTAATGCGTTTATCCCTTCTTCTGGTGAAGCTGCTGCATGAGCTGTTTTCCCGTAAAAATGAAAATCAAGTGGATCGACCGCTAATGATGGACTTGTCGTCGCTGTTTTTCCGCTCGGATGAATCATAAGCGCCGCATCAATATTTGTAAATAAACCTGCCTTTACATAACTCGATTTTGCGCTACCATTTGGTCCCCCCTCTTCTGCTGGTGTTCCGAACACGACAACTTCCCCGCCGATTTCTTCAAGCGTTTCTGATAATGCGATTGCTGCTGCAACGCTAATTGTTCCAATTAAATTGTGACCGCACGCATGACCGAGTCCTGGTAAAGCATCATACTCAGCTAAAAATGCGATGACCGGTCCTTGTTTTCCGGAACTTTTTCGCGCGATAAACCCTGTTTCATGACCAGCTATATTGTGTTGCAATTGGAATCCTGCGCTTCCTAACAGTAAACTTAACGCTCTTGATGCGTAAAACTCTTGGTTACCAATCTCCGGATTCGCATGAATATCATGACTTGTTTTTATGTATTTTCCCTTATTTCTTTCTATACTCTCTTCAATTGTTTTTCTTTGTGACGTTACTCCTGTCGCTCCCATTTTTCTTCCTCCTTTTATTTTCACGTAAAAAAGCCTCTTTCTAAAAGATAGAAAGAGGCTTCTGTATATACAGTAAAAATGAGCTTCTTTCTTATCTTTCAAGTTACCTTGCTGGAATTGGCACAGTATTCATAAAGAATCCGCTGCCGAGGTTTCGTAGGGCCAGTCCCTCCACCTCTCGTGATAAGAATTTTCATAAAATTATATTAAATTATTTTTATTCTAAGTTCATTCCAGGCAAAAGTCAAGGAATTCCTATCTGAATTTACCGAATATCTAAAAACCCTTTTAATACGCCAATTGTTTCAGGTGCTTGTAATCTTGCACATATGTACGGAAATTCCATACTACCTTCAAACATCATTTGAGATGTAAGAGGTGCCCCTGCCCAAAAGATTTCATCATCGATTACTATAAACGGGAACGCTTTGTTTTGCCTTTGTAATTTTACATTTTTTAATGGAACTGGTCCATCACTATACACCGTTATTTGCGCATTTGTACGCATTAACGCTTGCCATACTCGTTTATCTACTTGCCTTGTACTTGGAAGGGAAATGATAATTTTTCGTTTTGCAGCTAAAATATCTTTCAATAACCCTTTCGGTTCTTCAAGATTCATTTCCATAAACCAGCGTAAACGTTTCGAGATTTTTCGCTCCCACAATTGTCTTGATGTCGTACGGTCATATACATCTCCGTGACGTTCTATATGGGCTGTTAATTGCGACAACGCTTGTTTTCTCGATAAATTTTTACGCATGTAATGGCAATCTGATAATTGAATGAACTTCCCTCTCGCCCTTGTCACTGCAACGTTGACGAGGCGATGATTTTTATGGTCAAAGAATAACACGCCAGGTCGTTCTTGCGGATAACTATCAACCGTATCAAAGATCATCATATCTCTTTCAGACCCTTGAAACTTATGAACTGTCGCCGCTAAAACTGGTATGTTTTGATATTTCGTTCTCTGCAACATTTCTCTAATACACGTTGATAAAAAGCGGGACTGCGCCCTGTACGGCGTAACTACACCGATAGATTGAACACCGTCTAACAATCCAATTAACATCATTTGCATCGCTACTAAACCAGACATAATATTAAAACGAGAACCGGAAGCAGCGTCTTTTAAAGAAAAGGCTCCCATTAAGCTCGTATCAAATAAAACACTCGCCTCATTTGCGAACGGTTGCAGTTTCGCAAGTTCTTTACGCTCTGAAACAGATGGATGATCGTACACTCTATTTTTATAAATAAATGAATTCGTAAACTTCGATATATCCGTATGCATACGTCTTTGCTCCTGCAGCATAAAAAGGTTCGGATGTGCTTCTGATTTATTTACAGAATCAACAATCCCTGCATGATAAAACATATCTTCACCGAGCCATTTTCGAACGAGTTCATGGTTCGCCATCGCAATCGGAGGTAACTGTAAAAAGTCACCACAAACGACAATACGTTTCCCAAGTGAAGCAGCTAATGCGATTTGCGGAACATAAGCCATACTTACTTCATCTACGACAACTAAATCAAATGTACGTTCATAAATAAGTGAATCAATTGCACATTTTGATAGCGTTGCACCGATTACTTTCGCATTTTCAATATATTCTTTTTCTACTTCTTTAATTTTCGCTTTTTGCTTTCGAAGATCACTTTCAATCTCTTGTATACGCTTCTTATCAGCAGAAGTCGCTTTATATGATAAAATCTTTTCACGAAGATCTTGTCGTGTCTCTTCTAAGTAGAGCCTTTCTTCTCCCCAAGATCCGTTCGTCGTTTCAACTAACTTCGACGCAAGTAACGTTTCATGATTTCGTATATGTTCATGTTGACTATAACCGTAACGAACAATTTCTCCAGGCGTCCATTTCTTCTTCTTCTCAATTTGCTTCGTTACTTCACTCATTAATACGTCTACTGCCGCATTACTATGAGCTAACACAAGTACCGATTTTCCTTTTTGATAATGAGCAGAAATAATACGCGATAAATTGTAAGACTTCCCTGTTCCCGGTGGTCCCCACACGTACGTTGTTGGATTGTAAAAAGAACGATACGCCAATTCATTTTTCGTATTTTTCATCTTTTCAATATGTTTCGGACTGCTCGTCCCATCAACAAGACGCTTTATACGATTACGTTTCAGCTTATCTTTATGTGCCTCTTTCAATCTCTCTTGCAGCTGTTCTAGCAATTGCCACGGTTCACTGTATAAAACAGCTTCTCGTATTTCACCTTGTATATAATCATTTAATTTCAGTTCTATTTCTAATCCATGTACAGATAATACTTCCCCTGTTACTTCTTCACCATCGAACTCAATTCGAATTGGTGAACCTTCAGGTAAGCTTACTTCCGAAATAAGCTGAAATACGTATACTGTACTTTCATAATCTGTATATAAGAAACGACCGTTAATGATAGAAATTTTACTACCACCTATCGTCTTCCAATGTTTAATTTCATATGCTAATGCATAATGCCACTCTTTCATCGTTTCCGATAATGAAGGAGTTTGAGTAGTTGTATTCATAGTATAATCTCCTTCCTTCTCCCCAAACATACTTTCTCACTATACCATATTACACTTTAAAATTTGTAAGGTTTTTATCTTGCTTATTTTCTTAATTTTCAATATTATTTTATATATAATTTTCAGAAAGAAGGAAGGAATCTACATGCCAGTTAGAAGAATCGAACACGTTGGACTTATGGTTGCAAACTTAGAAACATCTATTTCATTTTATGAAGAAGTAGTCGGCTTACAACTCATTAAACGTATGGGACATCCAAATCCAGACTTAAAACTCGCTTTTTTAGGTGTGGAAGAATCGAAAGAAACGATACTTGAACTAATTGAAGGTTACAACTCTTCCCTTCCGGCAGAAGGAAAAGTACATCACATTTGTTTTAAGGTAGATTCATTAGAAGATGAAATCAAGAGACTAGAAACCCACAAAGTAACGTTTTTACTAGGTGAAGAAATTGAAACATTACCGGATGGAACACGTTACATATTCTTTGCTGGCCCTGATGGGGAATGGATTGAGTTTTTTGAGACGGAGAGATAAAATATGAAGATGATCAGATAATAATTTTTTACACATAAGGAGATAAAACTATGAAAAAAACAAATTACTAAGAATGGACAATGTCGGCATCGCTGTAGAATCCCTTGATGACGCAATCTCTTTCTTCGAGGAGATGAAGGACGGGCCACTGTCGAAGGTGAATGGGCTGGTCGTGTAACCGGATTGGGTTCTCAGTGCGTAGAGATTGCTATGATGGTTACCCCAGATGGTCACAGCCGAATTGAACTTTCGCGATTTCTCACCCCACCTACTATATCAGATCACCGGACTGCTCCTGTAAATGCCCTCGGTTATCTACGCGTCATGTTCACCGTTGAAGACATTGACGAAATGGTATCTAGACTCACTAAGTATGGTGCTCAGCTCGTTGGCGAAGTGGTTCAGTACGAGAACTCGTATCGGCTCTGCTACATTCGTGGAATCGAAGGACTTCTAATCGGTTTGGCGGAAGAACTTGGTAACAAATAAGTAAGTGACGTTTTATAAAAAGCCTTTACTGAAATATACATTACTGAAGTGAAAATTGAAACAGAAAAGCGGTGTGAAAGTAACTCGAAGAAGTCGGGTACGTCATATAACACGGCATTCACGCTGCGAAAACATTATATGCCAATCCGTCTCGATTTGAAGAAAATTCTTATTCAATAAAAGGGCGCTTTAACGGAGCAACGAAAAAAGCCTAATTTCTCAAATATAAATGTTGAGAAATTGGGCTTTTTAATATGTTCATTTCCTTAACGTTGTAAATCCGCATTTTCCTGACACTACCCCATGCCCATTAACTTAAGAAAAGTAAACACCCCCAAAACAAAAAATGAGCTGACTTCTCAAAATAACTAACTGTAGAGAAAGAAAATTTTCATTTAGGGTGGTACTTCAAAACCTTAGCTTGATGGCGATGTGGGATTACTCCTAAACCAATTAATAGAGCTGTAGCAACCGCTGTGGTACAGGAATCTGGATACCTTCTACAAATAAGAAGTATTGACCATCTACTACTTTAAAACAAACTAATTGCATGGCTAATCCTCCCTTCTGTTAGGATTAATACATTATATTAATTTTTTTATCGCGATAATCAAATAGTCTGTTTTCGCGAAATATATAATATGTTGCTATTCTTAGAATCCTTATGTTTTTTTCAAAAGGACCTGCTCAATTAATCCTTAAAAACATAAAGTAAATTGAATCCATTAAAATACATGAGTGACCTTGAATTTCCCCTCCTACTCAAAGGAGAGATTAAAATGGGCTTTGGTGGTAGTTGTGGCGGAGGCGGCTTTGCTGGAGGATTTGCTTTATTAGTTGTATTATTTATTTTATTAATCATTGTTGGAGCTGCTTGCTTCTGCTAAAAAAACTATCGGAAAAGACACTCTTATATGGGTGTCTTTTCTTTATTACACAATACCAAAGTATACTCTCATTTTCTCGTAAACTTTATGCAATATAATCTTTTTTACCTGCTCATTCTCTCTTCTATCTCGTCGCGCGAGTTATATAGCTCATCAACTTGTTTCATCTTCTTATCATCCATATAAGGGATAGTGTCACATCACCATCAAGCTAAGATTTTAAAATATCTCCAAAACGAAAATTTTATACCTCTACAGTTATTTATGAGAATTCAGCTCATTTTTTCGTTTGGGAGATGAGTGTATTCCTTAACTTGATAGCGATGTAGCGTGCCCCCTTTTAGAATAGTAGAGTATAAACGTGAAAAAAACTCCTAACAAATTTTGTTAGGAGTTTTTAAAATACGTGATATTTTATTGTTCAATATTTTTTAATCTCCATTATTGATTTCTATTGTGCCTGTTCTAGCACTAACCTTTAAAACATTTAATAGATTCTCAGGTGTCTTGATTTCCACTTCATATTCGAATTGAGATTGTGCTAAGTTGTCATCTTCTAATTCGAATTCTTTTTTTACATTAATAATTTCTCCATTTGTATGAGCTAAAGAAATTTCACGAACTTGTTTCTCTGTGTAGTTGTCATTCTTTTTTGCATAATTGTAACCCATACCATAATATCCACCAACAATAGCAATACCACTTACTAAAATAGCAATTACACTTATAATTATTTTCTTTTTATGTTTTAACATTTTCATCCACTCCTTAATGATTAATCATTTATTCCAAATCTTGCTTCAAGTACATTTTCTGCTTGCTCTAATTGATCTTCAAGTATATCTTGTTCTCTTTCTTGTATTTGATATTGTTCAACAGTTATCGTTCCAGCGTGAAAATCTGCTTCTAGCTGATCATCAGATAGATCTATCTTGTCATCTAATTGGTCAATTTCTTTTTTTGCTGCTAAGTACGTATTTAAGTTATCTTCTTTTGCTCCAACTGGTTTCGTATTATTTGCCTTTTCTACAATAGATGTGACTTCGTTTTTGAAATCTTGTGTTTGCTTAGTATCATTCATAGCAGGCCCTGTTTTGTGTGGTTCTTGTTGTAGTTGAGCACCTTCTTTTTGTGATTTATCGTTTTCTACTTTCAGTTGTTGTACTTCTGTATCGTTATCAGCTTGAGTCGAACAAGCTGTTAAGAATAAACAAGACATTGCTCCAATCATCATCCATTTTCCCATTATGTTTTCCTCCCTTTACATGTGCACCTTATCCATGTCCTTATATTACTGAACAAACATTAAAGGAAGATTAATGTGCAAAAAAATAAAGTGAAACTTTAATCAGCCCTCACCAATCGGGCTTTTACGGGCAGCAGGGCTCCCACCTAACTCTCTCGCATTCGCCGAATTTTGAGGTAGGAGTCTTACTGCCCGTTAATACGGGATAAAATGATATAATTAAATAGTTTCTAATCTTTCTTTAATGTTTTGAAATTATAGTGATACATATAAATAAGAAGAAAAGGAGAATGTTAATGCGAGTTCTTATTGTCGAAGATGAACAAGACTTACAAAATATATTAGTAAAACGATTAAATGCAGAATATTATAGTGTCGATGGATGTGGGAATGGAGAAGATGCATTAGATTATATAAGCATGGCTACCTACGATTTGATTGTGCTTGACATTATGATTCCCGGAATAGATGGTTTACAAGTATTACAAAGATTACGCGCGGACAATAATACCACTCCTGTCTTGCTTCTTACAGCTAAAGATACAATTGATGATCGCGTAACAGGACTCGACTTAGGTGCGGACGATTATTTAGTAAAGCCGTTTGCTTTTGATGAACTGTTAGCAAGAATTCGAGTGTTGATGCGAAGAAAAACAGGAAATACATCTAATGTGTTTGAAATCGCTGACCTATTGGTGGATTGCAATATGCATAAAGTAACAAGAGGAGATCAAGTTATCAATCTTTCCAGTAAAGAATTTGCTATTTTAGAATATATGATTCGTAATAAAGAAGTTGTGTTGACACGAGATAAAATTGAGCAACATGTGTGGAATTACGACTATGAAGGTGGCTCGAATATTATTGATGTTTACGTCCGATACCTTCGTAAAAAAATTGATAGCCAGTTTGAAACGAAGTTAATTCATACTGTACGAGGCACTGGTTACGTATTGCGAGTTGAATCATGAAAAGACTATCAATAAAAATGAGAGTGACCCTATGGTATACGGGGCTAGTTGTAATTATTATGGCACTCGTGTTAGCTTTTATTTTAACTTCTTCAGATAAAGTTGTGCTCTTTAATATGAAAAATCAATTGAAGAGCACAGTAAAAGAAAGTGTTGAAGATATCGAATATAAGCATGGACAGTTAAAGATTGACGATGAATTTGAAGCCTTAGAAGATGGAGTAAATATCATCATTTATAGTAAACAAGGTGAGCTGCTGGCAGGACATAATCCAACAACCTTTAATAAAAAGGTATCGCTTAAATCCGATGAAATACAAACCATTAAAGACGGTAATAAGGAATGGATAGTATATGATTTTCTCCATAATGTAGGCGGCGATGAGCAAGTCTGGGTTCGTGGCATAATGACCATGAATCAATTATCATCGACCATGAATACGCTTATTGTGGTAACACTCATCTCATTTCCATTGCTTATTCTCATTGCGGCAGTGGGAGGATATTTTATTACGCAAAGAGCGTTTCGACCTGTGCAACAAATGAGTGATTCAGCCAGTGAAATTGGTGATGGTAAAGACCTTTCGAAGAGAATTAATTTACAAGGTTCATCGAAAGACGAAATGTATCATTTAGCACAAACCTTTGACAAAATGTTTGAGCGATTGGAGACATCATTCGAAAGTGAAAAACAATTTACATCTGACGCATCTCATGAATTAAGAACACCAACATCTGTTATTATTTCGCAATGCGAATACGCTTTATCGCAGAGGAATAATCCGAAAGAAATGGAAGAATCGTTAGAAGTAATTTTAAGGCAATCGCGTAAAATGTCCGCGTTAATCTCGCAACTCTTATTATTAGCACGAGTTGACCAAGAAAAGCATAATACTTTTCAATTTGAATGTATCAATATGAGTGAATTAACGGAAATCGTTGTAGAAGAGCTTTCATTAATGGTTCAAGAAGCTTCGATTAATATAACAACAAATATAGAGGAAGACCTGTTTATTAAAGCAGATCAAACATTGATGATGCGTTTATTAATGAATTTACTAACGAATGCGATTGCTTATAGCAAAGCGAACGGCACTGTGAATATGCAACTGTTCCGGGATGAAACCAACATAATAGGTAAAGTCTCCGATAATGGCATAGGCATCAGCGAGCAACATATTGCGAAAATATGGGACCGCTTCTATCGAGTTGACGCAGCACGAACATCTTCAAACAATGGAAACACAGGTTTAGGATTGTCGATGGTAAAATGGATTATAGAACTACACGGAGGAGAAATTACCGTTGAAAGTGAATTAGGAGAAGGCAGTACTTTTACATTTAAACTACCTATTGAAAACCGAGCATAATGTATGCTCGGTTTTAGCTTTAGAATAAAGATTGATTAAAAAGCTCTCTTCAGTCCTTATTTAAAAGTAAATACAAAAACTCCATTTTGAAAAAAAGCGATCAAAATGGAGTTAATCTTTTTAGCTATATATGAGATTTTATAAAACCATCTACTTAAATCTATTTTCCAAGTATACCATTCAACAATCTGAAATATTCTAATCAACACAATCACTCATTTAACTAAAAAAATTGGTTAATTGCATAACGCTCTTCTGACTTTCCTTGCGAAAATTAGTGGATCATCAACGTCTTCGATATTAACGTAAATTAAATTTGGATCATCACATAACCACTCATTGTGTATAGACGAAACGATTATTCCTTGTTTAATAATTGTAGCAACAAATTCAGTGACTTCCTTTTGTAAGAGTGCTACCCGCCCTAGACATAATGCCCGTCCAGTTTTATTATCTCGTGATTCGAATGAGAAGGAAGTTGTTACTCTAAAACGTTTCCCCAAGATTGTTGCTTGTATTTCATCCCGATTTATTGTTGCCACGCATTTTCCACCGGCGAATCCTTCTTGGCCACCGATAATTCTTGCAAACTGTTGACAAATTAATTCATCATTAATCGCCATGCCTTTAATCATCCCCCCTTTTACTGTTAGGTTATGAATGAATACATCGGTCTGAAACGGTAATGAATCTATTCTATTACAAAAAAGATGATGGCAATCTAACGAAATCTATTAGCTCAATTATTCTTGATTATTTGAATTAACTCGGCTATATATGTTAAGACATTTTTAGAGAGCATAAAAAAGACACCCTAAGGTGCCATCCTCCGACTTGAGAATCATATCTATGTATGGAGAAATTTAGAAAAGACAAATACAAAAGAGAAGGTTCTAACTATAATTTATAGAGCTCTTATACCATGAATTACTTACATACATATTTCCTTATTTACCCGAAGAAGAATCCCGTTATATTACTTTCTGATCAGTCTCGTTAAAGCCATCCCAATAAATCCAGCACCCATCCCTATTAGCCATCCAGCATGAGTATCACCTAATATAGATCCCACTCCTCCGCCAAGAAACATGCAGCCAACGAATACTAATCCTCCAATTCCCCAATTCGGCCGTTCCATAATTCAATCACATCCCTTCAATAAAACATATGCGATTAACTAGCCTAACTTTCTTGCATAGGATAGTTAATTATTTTGCTTAGGTTTAGCACTTTCAGGGAATTCAAAAGATGCGGAAATTGAGCCATTTGAATGGATTGCAGAAGGTGAATTTAATTTTTTTATATTATAATAACTTAACGAAATCTGTTAGCTCAATTATTCTTGATCATATGAATTGTTACCAGAGTTTAAATGGTGCAGAATTTTTTTGTTATAAGGTGTTTTTCCTTTTCAGCTTGATGGGTATGGGGTGCTACTCCATCGCTATTAAGTTAAGAAACACATTCTTTCCCAAATGTTCAGTTAAAAAATGTCTTAGACTGCATTTAGTTGGTATAACTAGATTCCTCTATTCTAGTTTTCTAAATGTAATACTGGAAAAGATTTAACCTTGTCATTGGAGGGCACATATATTCATGACAATTAATTAAAATAGACCCTGCACTATGAAATAAATTTTTAGATAAACCAAAATAACAAGCAAAAAGCCCCTTCAAATTTGAAGGGGCTTTTTAATATATAGAAATTAGCTTAAATTAAAGATAACATCTCTTAAAAGGGGGCATTTTTTTATTATTCAAGTTTATTGAGGAGCCTTCGTTTGAAGCAACTTTAAACCCATACCAATAAAAATCAGTCCTGTTACTTTATTTAGAATCATTCCTACCTTTTGATTTCCTCTTAATTTTTTTGTGACATATGAAGAGAAAAAAGCAACAAATAAACACCACAATAGTCCAGTTACTGTAAAAGTAATTCCTAAAATGATAAAAGGCATAGGAGCTGAAGCCTTTGTATCTATAAATTGCGGAAGAAACGCAATAAAGAATAAAGAGACTTTTGGATTCGTAAGACTTGTTAAGAGTCCTTGTAAATATATCTTTCTAATGTTCAATTTATTGGATGAGGCTTGAAAAGCTACATTTGTCTTATCAAGTATCATTTTAATTCCTAAATATACAAGATAGATAACACCTATAACCTTAATGGTGTTAAATAACACAATGGATTTTGTAAGTATAATAGATAAACCAAAAGCAACCAATAATGTATGAACTAAAGAACCAGTAATAATACCAAAAACAGAATACACACCTGCTTTTCTACCTTGTGAAATACTTCTCCCCACAATATACATGGTGTCTGCACCAGGAATTAGATTTAATAAAATCCCTGTTAGTAAAAACACTTCGTAATTAATAATACCGTACATTCTAGCACCCCTATCTATTTTTTTGGCGCCCTTATTGATATTAAATGAAATAAAAGAAAAAGAAAAGTGTTTTCTATTTATTCAATAAAATTAGTGAATTTTCGATTTACAACCGATAAAACTGATGGAGTGTATCATTCGTATTGCGGACCCAAAACTCACTATTGAATAAGTAAAACCCCAGAAATCCAAAGATCTCTGGGGCTTCATTATATATTTAGCTCTTTTTGCTTTTTATTTTGTTTATGTCTATAAAGCAATTTTCGACTTATGAGAGAAATCAGTAATAAGATCAGTATCAGTACGAAAAGTTGCATAAATGATAAATCAAAATATTTAGCGCCTGTAACTATTAAAAGTGTAGAAATTGTGCCTTTTACAATGAAAAAAATAATAATCCATAATCCGCCTTTTTTCCAGTTCATTTTTATTTTACCCTTTCCTACGCTTAAATTCTTAAATGGGACACCTTAATAGAAATCTATTATATTAATAAAAAAGTAAACTTTTTCACAAAAATCATGTCCAATTACATGCGACGATTTCATAATAAATGAAAATGATATTCAGTGTCAATTTTATTGACTATTTGAATATCTATTTATCATCTCAATCTCTTTCTACTTCGTTTCTTATAGGCAATGAACTCTTGTTTTCAAACAAAAAACACCTCCATTGAAATTGCACACTTAGTATGCAATTTCACGAGGTGTTTTTTCATGTACCATCAGATAAGATTTCCTGCTTTATTTATTTCTTGATACGTAGCTATTTTCTAGTACACAATAACTGGATCATTAGTGTTCAAACTATCATATACAGTTTTTGCAACATTAGGAAGAAGGTTGACACACCCACCTGATCCCCCTGTTAAATAGGCATTATTCGCCCAGTTTGTTCGCCAGCCAGCATCATGGAATCCTTGACCGCTATTTGTGAATGGAACCCAGTAATCTACTTTAACTGCATAATCAGCTTTACCTACTGCGCTTCCTTTCAGCGTGTATGGTGTTCGTTTATATAGAACGTACCACACACCTGGTGATGTATCTTCACTCGTGCTATGTTTACCAGTTACTACATTTGTTGTGACTGCTAATTTTCCATCTTTATAAATCCAAATTTGTTGCCCTGCAATTGAAACTTCCGCATACGTGTCTCCGATGCCATTATTCGATGTTGTTTCATAACCGATACCTTCCTTCTCCCAACCATTTCCGTGAATATTAGAAGCAGAAAGTGATTTTTCGCCTTTCTCAAAGGCTTGTTGAACTTGTTTTGTTTCTTTTTCAACATCTAGTGCCCAGCCATAGCCTTGTCCTTTTACTGATATAACCGAACCGGAATGAGTTTTAAAGCTGAAATTTTTATTTAATGTTGATTTAGCATTATTAATTTCAGCAATCTTATTCTTAATCTCGCTCTCATCGATTGTAACTTTCATATCCTTTGACATAGAGGCATTTTGAATTAAATCTTTCGCTTTTAAAGGATACACTTCATTCTGCACTTTATACTCAACAGACTGCCCAAGAAGATTCTGTAGTGCTTTCTCCTCTTTTTTGATAATCGGATCGTCTTCTTTAATAGGCTGTATGTATGTAGACTTCAGATGAATTTCGCTTTTATATTTCTGCTTGTCGTAATCTTTCAATAGACTAGTAACGTCATACTGTTTGCCATCAACACTCTTCGAAATAACAATTTTTCCTTGTTCGAGCTTCGCCATAGCATCTTGAGGTGCTTTTAATTCTTTATTCATAGAAACAAGCTTTTCTTCTACAAGTTTTTTCATCGTTTCACTACGATACTGATCTGCCTTTTCTGGTAGCACTGAATAATTTTTTTCCTTTGAAGAAGGGAAAAATGTCCACTGGCTTTTTAATAGTTTCTTAACTTGAGGCAAATCTTTTTCCGTAAGTTCTGTTTTTGTCTCTTTTTCATCTAAAATTTGTTGTTGATCAACATAGACTTTGTTTTCTAGTCCAGATGTTTTTAATTTCTGTATTGCCTGATCAGCGTTCAGACCACCGACTTTTGTGTCATTAATCGTAACATTTGAATTGAAGTGAGTTGCCTGATAATAACTCATTCCTCCAATGAGAAGTACAATTACACCAACACCCGCTGCAATAAGCTTCCAATTTGTAAAACGTTTGCTTGATCTTACTCGTTTTCTCTCAACTTCTTCAACTGATTCATTTATTGGATTGTTGTTCATCAATCTTTCCCCCGTATACATTAACGTCAATCGATTTTAAACTAAAACCATTGACTAGTGTACCTTATTTTTCCTAAAATTTCATTATTTTTAAAAAGATTTTATCGCATTTAATTAATTAAATTCAGATTTTTCAATAGTACGATACATTGAATAACCCTTTACAAGTAATAAAGTGAAACTTTAATCAACTGTTACACCAAGGGATTTAGCTAAATCTCTTGTGAAAGCTTTTTCTCTTTACGTAAAATACGAAGTATGTTCTCCATTTTTATGAACATCACCCCTAATTTTGCCAAAAACTTTTACATTATTAGTTTATATAATTCCGTTATTAATGTTAATTTTTTTTTACATTTCAAAAAAATAAACGATAATCCTTCTACATCTTAGATAGAAAGAATACCGTTTTTTCGTTTAGA
This sequence comes from Bacillus sp. SIMBA_074, assembly GCF_046534555.1. Taxonomy (NCBI): domain Bacteria; kingdom Bacillati; phylum Bacillota; class Bacilli; order Caryophanales; family Bacillaceae; genus Bacillus; species Bacillus sp. SIMBA_074. Next base: position 14,971 of record NZ_JAWRYM010000014.1, read on the forward strand.
GTATTTGTATATACTTCCAAATATTAAGATGCTAGCATGGATGATGCCCCCAGGTATGAGAATCTAAAGTATTTGAATAAGAAACTTTACTCCGTTCGTTATAGTTATTTACATCATAATATAATTATATATATTTCTATCTTAAGGACTGAAAATAGCTATTTAAAAATATGGTTGCTAATTTCAGTTTGATCTTCCTTGCACCCACGTAGCAATATCATTTATAACGTACTCAGGGATATTAGCAGGACTATAATATTCATCCGATTGACTTAATTCTCCATCTCCTTCTGTAAAGAAGTGATTTAACTTTGGATATAGTCGATAATCAATGTTATCTCTCTCTTTTAATTGTTCTTTCCAAAAAGGATTATCTATCATTCTTTATAAATTGCAAAATTTAAGGCCGACAAAAGATTTCTATTTTTTATAAACAGGTGGAATGCTTTGTGGAAAATTGAAAATATCTTCTGGGTCGTATTTAGCCTTCACTTGAGTCAATCGTTTGAAGTTTTCACCATAATACAAATCTGACCAATCTTTCATTGAGAGATCAGGTGTGTTAACATAGACACCTTTTGTAAAAGGAATCAACGCGTGACGAAAAGCTTCTACCCAACGAATCCCTTGTGCAGCTCCCTCAGGTTTGTCCCACGTGGAAAATAACACCATATTCATTAGAGCTTTTCGATAAAAATAAGCAGTTGCTTCCTCTGGTACTGCAGAAACAGTGCCCCTTCTTAGATAAAAGATAAATTTTTAATTTAAAATCTAAAATAAATAATAGATGGACCGTAGTGCTAGTCCATCTATTATTTCTAAATTTCTTGTACCCATTCAGGATAATCAATAAAACGGGGTCTGATTATGTTGATACTTTTTATAAATAACATCATTACATTAATTTTTTTTCGGGAGTACAATTCCTTTAAATAATTGAACAGTAATCAAGTAATAAATCGAGTAAATTACTACAAAAATAACAAGTGGTAACCAAATACGAAAGTACGGATCGATTACAAGAGGGCTAAACATGTTCATACCAACTAATATATGAGTAATCCCCACAATTGCGGGGAATAAGAATATGAAGAATAACTCTTTATAAATTGATTTTGTTAATAATTCTCGGCGGACACCAATTTTACGAAGCATTTGATAACGTGCTACATCTTTTGATGCTCCCGACAGAACTTTAAACATTAAGCAACTTGCCATCATTGCTAAAAATGCAACTCCAACGAAAAAACCCATAAACATTAGTCCGCTGGCAAAATCACGACTCATAATATATGTTTGATACTTACTATCCAATTCTTCCGCTTTCACATTTTTATATTTTGCTATCTGTAATTCATCAAGTTTTTTCCATTCTTTTATGTATGATCCAAAATCATCTGTTTTTCCCATAAACACAGTACTTTCTTTACCCTTCAACCCATCGTATATGTTTTGATCTACAATTTTCATTTCATAATCAGGATACAAATAATTTGGCTGGATCGTTCTGAAAGCCTGGATCCATTGTTTTGTGTCTGTCTCTCCTTTAACCCATTTTATTGAAAATGCATCAATTGGTATTCCCTCTGAAACTTTCTCTATTTTCATACCTTGTATGAAAGGGCGATTTTTCTCTACATCTTCTTTAAGATAATAAACATACCTATCATCCACTTTGTAATGATATTCAAGCTTTTCTTGAAATAAGATACTACCCAAAATTGTCTTTTCTTCCGCTGTTGGATTATGAATGACTGAATCGTAAATTCGCATTTGATCTGTCATGTTTACGATGTTGTTTTTAAATGCCATACCACAAGCAATTCCGCCAGCACCAAGAGCCACTAAGATTGCTACTGTTGCAAGCACATTTGTTAGACCATTAATGCGGAAATTTAATTGTGCAAAAGTAAAAGCATTGAGGCCTTTTTCACTACGTTTTTTATTACTCTTTAGCTTGTTAATCATAACTGGGAGAAGTGATCCAAATATAAGGTAAGTACCAACGGTTGATGAGATTAATCCAACGGCCATTAATCCCAAAACAATTAGCGAATTTGCATATGACATATAAATCAGTGATGCATAACCAATACCTAATAAAAGAATACCAAGGAATGCAATTACAACTGTCATTTTTCCTTTTATGGCAACACGTTCTGTTTGTTCATCTGCATGTACAAGTTGCAGTACAGAAATACGAGATAATTTAATACTATTCATAATTGCCGATAAAACAAATAGTGCAAAGAAGAAGACACAAGTAATAGCTATAGATGGCAGATAAAATGCTTTATAACCTTCGCCAACAAACTCGAGTTGTTTCATTAACAGCTGACCGATACCTTCTGCAAGTCCTACACCAATTGTAATTCCAATCAAAAGAGATGTGGCACCTAATATGATTGTTTCGATAAACATAAGTAAGGTAACTTTATGCTTTTTTGCTCCTAACATCATATACATACCAAATTCTTTTTGACGAAGAGCTGATAAGAAAGAGTTTGCATATAAAATATAGAAAAATGTGATAACCGCTAACAAAAAGGAACCAATTTTAAATACAGACACAATATCCCTAATAGAAGAGTTAGATTCAAGGAACGTTTTATTGGATGCTAGCGTTTGAAACATATAAAAAGTTGAAATAGAGACAATAAGACCAACAAGTAAAACAATGTAATCTTGCAACTTACTTTTTAGGCCTGACATAGAAAGCTTAAATAACATGATTGAACTTCCTTCCTTACGCTTTTTGTGTGCCTAAGTTTGCAAGCACTTCTAAAATTTCTTTATAGAATTCTTCACGGGTACCACCGCGATGAATTTCTTTATATAACTCACCATCTTGAATGAATAAAATACGCTGACAGTAACTTGCGCTGTAAGGATCATGCGTAACCATCATGATGGATACACCTTGCTCTTTATTTAAGGTTGTCATGGCATTAAGTAAACTCGTTGCATTTTTAGAATCTAGAGCTCCAGTCGGCTCGTCTCCTAAAATAATTGCAGGTTCATGAACTAACGCACGTGCTGCTGCGGAACGTTGCTTTTGTCCACCAGATACTTCAGATGGATACTTTTGAAGTATTGCTGAAATTCCTAACATATCAGCTACCTTTTCTACTCTCGGCCCAATATTATGTGATGAAACACCTTGAAGTGAAAGTGGAAGTGCAATGTTCTCATAAATAGATAAGTTCTCTAATAAATTAAAGTCTTGGAAAATGAACCCTAACTTTTGTGAACGGAAATCAGAAAGTTCACCTTGCTTCATTTTCGTAATATCCGTTCCTGCAATTTCAACAACGCCGCCTGTCGCTTTATCTAACGTTGAAATTACATTTAATAATGTTGTTTTACCAGAACCAGATGGCCCCATAACACCGACAAACTCCCCCTCTTGAATTGAGAATGATACACCTTTTAATGCGTGTGATTGATTCTCACCTTTTTTACCGTACAATTTTTGAATATTTTTTACATTTACAACTGGTTTTATCATATATATCCTCCTACGTTTTTTTATTTCATTACAATAAGCTATTATGTTTGTTTACTACTAACAAAATAGTCATGTTGCATCCACCCTTAAGCTACAATGAAATCTTTCCTTCTATCTTCTTCACTCACCTCATCACTTTGAATACATCCATGATAAACTATGAAAATTAGGAAACACCCTGTAAAATCCTTAAGAATTCTTAAGTTTTATAAAAAAAAGCTTATGGAACCTGTAATTCCATAAGCCAGTCTATTTGATTGGATGTTCAACAATAAAGGACATCCAGCCATCTTTATATTCTGCATGTATATTACCATGATGAAGTTCAACAATTCTTTTTGAGATAGCAAGCCCCAGACCATTTCCCTGGTCATCTTTTCTTGCCTTGTCCCCCCTGAAAAATCTTTCAAACAATTTATTTGGATCGCTAACAGGCGGCCTCTCGACTTTATTTGACACTTTCAAAATTGCTTTGTTATCCATTAATTCAAGACATACGGATAATTCAGATGGTTTTATGCTGTACTTTATCGCATTCATAAAGAGATTTTCATATACACGTACCATTTTTTCTGCATCTATGAAGATAGGTATTGTTTCTTGTGTGATTGATTTTTGAACGATTAAGCTTTCCTTTTCAAATATAGGAATGTATTCTCCAACTATTTGCTCCAACAAACCTGATAAATCAACTTCATTAAGATTTAACTTAGCATCTATGCCTGATAAACGAGTATATTCAAACAGCTCATCAATTAAATATTTCAGTCTCTGTGACTTTGAATAAGTGGTTTCAAGGTATTCCTGTAATTGTGTTTTACTGTTGTATTGCCCTCTTTTTAATAAATCTATATAGCCAATAATAGATGTTAACGGTGTGCGTAAGTCATGAGATACATTAGTTATAAGTTCATTTTTTGTACGTTCTAATCGTCTTTCTTGTTCAAATGTATTTTCCAATTCCTTGGACATATAGTTGATATTTTGAGCAAGTTGGGTCAATTCGTCATTCCCCTTAATCCCAATGGTCAAACCCAGTTTTCCATTGGCAATATCATTCACACTATCCGAAATAAGCTTCAAAAAAACTATTTTCTTTCGAACCAATAATAAAAAAATTATTATAAAGTTAAAGATTGCGAACGCGAATAAGAACAACAATGCCAAATTGAATTCAAACATACCAAATTCTTCGTGTTTTTTAAATAATGGATCTATGACGTATGCCAAAATGAGGATTGTTAAACCAAATGAAATAAAAAAACTAACTGCAACAGCAGCAAGAAGTTTTATAATGATCTTATTTCTAAAACTAACATTCTTCATATTTTATACCCAATTCCCCAAACAGTTTTAATATAAATAGGATGTTTAGAATCCTCTTCAATTTTGTCTCTTATTTTTGTAATATGCACCATGACGGTATTATCTGATTTATAAAAAACCTCTTTCCAAACTGCTTCATATATTTTTGCTACACTCAGGACAATCCCTTTGTTGCGGGCAAGTAGTTCGAGAATAGCAAACTCTTTTGGAGTTAACCTTGTTTCTTTTCCTCTTACCCATACTTGACGTGTATCTGTATTCACGGTTAAGTCACCAATTTCTAGAATGCTTTTATTATGTTCTATTGATGAATTGTATTTTTTAAACCTTCTTAATTGAGATTTTACCCTAGCGATTAATTCCAATGGGTTAAACGGCTTTGATAAATAATCGTCTGCGCCAGAGGCTAACCCCTGAATTTTGTCTATATCCTCGGATTTTGCAGATAGCATAATGATAGGCATATTACGATTTTCCCTAATCTTCATACAAGCTTCAATACCATCCATATTTGGCATCATAATATCTAAAATAATAAGATCAAATTCCTTTTCTTCTAACAGTTGTAAAGCTTGTATAGCATCTTCTGCCTTTTGAGTTTTTAGGCCTTCATTTTCCAGGTATACAGAGATAAGATTTCTAATCTCTTTATCATCATCAACAATAAGAATTTTTGACTCCATTTTATTCCTCCACATTTTTCTCGTATTGAACAACTAAAAGCATAAACAGGTGAAACATTTCTAACTTCTCTTTATTGTAAACTTGCAAACGGAAGACAAGAATAAACATAATTGATATTATTATCTTAATATACTGTTCGATTTTCACTACTAATCTATATACAAATAACAAGTTTCCTTCTTCTTTAAATTTTGCTTTAAATAATAAATAAAATTCCTTGTTATTTTCCGCTAATAAAATAATAGTCTTGAGATTGCTTCTTTTAATTAATTTTTCTATGAATGCACCTGTACTTGGCCCATATTTTACAATGTAAGATTCAATGTATCAAGTTTGAGCACTAAGTTTTTGGATTACATTTAATAGACAATTTAAGTAATAAATTTGTTCCACTGTAAGATGAGGAAGAAATTTGAGTTGGTATAGTAACGAAAAATGGAATTTGATAGAAAATCTAACCTTAGCTTGATAGACATGTAATACCATCAGCATTTTTGGAACATTACCATGCTAAGCAAAAAAACTCACTTTTTATCTTTTTTCGGATAAGAAGTGAGTTTTTTCGTTTTGGTGTATTTATTTTTCTTAACTTGATGGTGGCCCATTTCTACCCATATAGACGTGATTTTTTACTTTTCTTTAATATTTACAAAATTGACGGCTCTTTTTTCCTCAGTACCTAAAGCCGTACTCACTTTATCTATTTCTTTACTTAATTCTGTTGCTTTCCCTTGATTGACTAAATTAAGATTCCCAAAAGATTTATTAAAAGATAGAATCTGTCTAGTTTTTTCTTTCCCATTTATTTCTTTAAATAATGTATCATCTACAATTAATAGGATTTCGTTGGATCCACCACGATATGGAGATAGCCATGCATCCCCTTTATATTGAACATTCATTTTTTTCTTATCAAATGTTAGTTCTTTCAAGTCTTTATATTCTTTATTTGCAAATATGATAGTTTCATCTTTTTCTATTTTTGGTAACGAATCAAGAGAGTCTGAAGATAGGAGCCCCTCGTTATTATCCCTTTCACGTATAAGTCCCTTTTTATTCATTTTTTCAGCAGTTGTTCTACTAATAAATAGTAAATTACTAGTAGCAGTATCCATAGAATCCCCAAAATTAGTCGGTAGCTTTATGTCGAGCTTGTTATTATCTATCGTCCCTTCTTTTAATTGATATAGGTCTTGTGAGCTTGTTATATCTTTGTATGAGTCAATTATAGAGCTTCTTGTTTGTTCGTTTATCGCTCCTACTTCTATTGAAATTCCATTTGCTGGAGAGTCTTTTGTACTAAATAATGAACATGCTCCTAACACGGTAATCGAAATACCAGCTACTATTATAACGCTTAATAATACATTACTGTTATAAAGAGTATCTGGAATTTGTTTTTTTGAATAAGCTACTTGTTTGAATTTAAACCCACCATTATTCAGTTCGCTTTCAATTGTTTTTAGATGTTCTTTTACTAACTGGTTATTCTTATAAGACTGATAAGAAAATGCAAAAGGGCTATCCGATTCAGCCATGGATGAGTTACCTAATCCCATACAAGTTCCCACTGCGGTGAAGGCAACAGCAGATATAATAGTGACCATAAAAAACATTTTTGCATTATCTTTTAATTGATACACTAAATCTGAAATGGTGAGTATGTTTGTTTTATTAAAGAAAATATTTTCTCTTTTCTTTAATACACGTAACACATACACACTGAGCTGTGTAAATAAGAAGTACGTTCCAAGTACAACAAAACTCACCCCTATCGCCATCATGAATAATACATATTTCATATCCTTGTATTGAATTGCGTTAACATTATGGAAAACAGCCGTATATCCTAATCCAATACAAGTTAGTGCGAACAAAGATAACCAAAGGGATGCTTTTGGTTCAGGCTTTGGCTTTTCTTCTGCTTTTATTAATTCTACTAATTGCTCTACATTTACTAGTCGAGAAGTGAAAAGTGAAATAAATAAAAACAATAAGAAGAACGCTCCAAATGTTATCCCAATTGCTTTAAAGGGCATGTAAAATGGGAGTCCTTTATCAATCATTAACAGATTGTTGCTCATAATTAAGATAAACTTAGAGAACGCCATTCCAATTGTAATTCCTGTTAAAATAGAAGCGATACCAATTATTATATTTTCAATAAATACTAATTTGTTCAACTGTGAACGTGACATCCCATGTAGCATTAGAATTCCAAAATCTTTTTTTCTTGTTTTTAAAAATGCACTTACAGAATATAGGATAAAGAAGAATGAGAAGAAAAATATTAACCCCTGCGATATCTGTAATCCTGACTTTGCAAATGTATTGATTGTTACACTGGTAGCAAGATCGCCTTGTAAATTAGGATGAAATGCAAGTAATGCATAGGTAAAGAAAATCATAATAGCAAACGTACTACTTAAAAAATGAGCCAAATATGTTCTTTTACTACGAATAACGTTATTAAATGCGAACTGTCGAAAAGTCATTTGCATTTCCTCCTAATAATGCTAAAACCTCTAGAATTTTTTGATAGAATACTTTGCGATTATCTCCACAATAAATCTCATTGTATAACTGTCCATCTTTGATAAACACAATTCGATCACAATAACTTGCAGCCATTGCATCATGTGTCACTAACATCATCGTTGTGCTATTTTCTTTATTAAGCTTTGTCAATAATTCCATCACATCACTAGCAGATTTTGAATCCAGATTTCCTGTAGGCTCATCCGCAAGTAATAATTTCGGATTATGAATAGTAGCACGTGCGATTGCAGTTCTTTGTGCCTGCCCACCAGAAATTTCATACGTACGTTTATCTAATATTTCAGTTATCCCTAGTTTTTTAGCAATAGCTTCTACTTTCCCTTCCATTTCTCTAGGACTGACACCATCAAGCGTAAGTGGAAGAACAATATTTTCTTTCACTGTCAATGTATTAAGGAGATTAAATGATTGAAAAACAAACCCTAATTCACGTCTTCGAAATAAAGACAGCTGATTTGGAGATAACAGATACGGATTTTCTCCATGAATTAATACTTCTCCTGATGTTGGAGCATCTATAGTAGACACCATATTTAATAGCGTTGTTTTACCACTCCCAGATGGTCCCATAATTCCTACAAATTCACCTTTGTTTATTTTTAAATCAATATGGGATAATGCTGTATAAGAAATTTTCCCAGGATAAACCTTCCCTAAATCTGAAACATGTAGTATCTCCACAAGTATTTCACCTTCCATTTCTCTTTTCGATACATGAAGTGTAACCTATATATAGTATGTCTCATATCGATTTCCCTAACAGTTATCTAACAAGTTTGTAAGATTCAAAAGAAAAACCGATGAAAAGTATACCTTTCATCGGTTAAAGAGATGCATACGGGAATATGATTCTAACTTTTGTTCCCTTACCTACCTCAGATTCTAGCTCAATCTTATGATTTAATTTTTCACATACTTCTTTAACAAGATATAATCCCATTCCCGTAGACTCTTTAAATTTCCTACCATTTTCTCCAGTATAAAATGGATTGAAAACACGTGGTAAATCAGCAGTAGGAATACCAACCCCATGATCTTTTACTTCCAAAATAATTGCTCGTCCTTTTGAACACGCCGATACTATTACTTTTTCTTGCTTACTTGATGAATATTTAATTGAATTTGACAGTACTTGATTGAGTATAAATCGAAACCATTTCTTATCTGTTTCTACAATAAGATTCGGATCTACTTTTACCTCTGGATACACATAACTACGTATAAATAGACGTTTATTTTCATGAATAGCAGAATCAATCATTTCCAATAACTGCAATCTGTCCACATGAAAATCCTGTTCAAATGTTTCTAAACGAGCAACATATAAGACCATTTCTAATCCTTTTTTGATTCTTTCCGTTTCTTCATTAATACTGTCAAATCGAGAGTCATCTGCATCTTGTGTAATTAACTCAATAACAGAAAGAGGTGTTTTCATTTGATGAACCCATTGATTCATAAAAGTCATTTGTTCTTGTTGTTTTCGTTCCCATTTTTTTAATTGGTTTTGATAATATTGATATTGAGTTTGTAGTAATGTTTCTAAGGCCATTGATAAGGGAGTCAAATCACTATCTTTTATTGATTCATTTAAAGCTTCCATTGGTGTTGATAGACGCTTGTAGAATGAACGATGACTATAATAGCGATATATTAAATAACCCATTAATAAAAAAACACCCAAAAATACAGAATATAATGCTGTCAAAATATGTGGATAACCATCAAACCAATATATAAAAAGAATGATAAGCAATTGGGCAAATGTATAACAAATAAGTGGAATATGTTCTTGTAAAAATAATTTCATTATTCCTTTCCTTCCTTCTCCCAAGTAGTATGCAAACGATATCCAGCACCACGAACTGTTTCCAGTGCGTTTTCGATACCTAAATCTTGCAGTTTCCTTCTAATTCTACCTATATTTACACTCAATGTATTTTCGTCTATATATGAACTATCCCATAATTGTTCTAAAATCACTTCACGTTTTACAAGGAGCGGAGACTTTGTTATCAATATTTCTAATAAAGTTGTTTCTTTTCTAGTAAGTAAAATTGTCTTATCATTTAATTGAAGTTCCATTCTTTCTGGGAACAGGAATAATCCCGATTGCTCAACTATTCGTTCTTTTACTTTAGGAGCATATTCACCGTATGCTCTTCTGAGTTGACTACGGATTTTAGACATTACAACTTCATAATAAAAAGGTTTTGTAATGTAATCATCACCACCATTTTCTAAAGCCATAACTTGATCCATCTCTCCACTCCTTGCAGACAAAAATACAATTGGACAAGTAGAAATAGCTCGTATTTGGTGACACCAATAATAACCATCAAAATTCGGTAAATTTACATCTAATAGCACCAAATCTGGTTTTATCTCTTGAAATATTTCTAAGATATTTTCAAAATCCTCTATAATAACACTTTGGTATCCATATTTTTTTATATGAGTTCCCAGTAATTCAGCAATTTTCATATCATCTTCTACAATCATGATTGTATTCATAACGTACTCTCCTTTAATTTAGGCGCAATTTTTAAAGTTCATTTGCTATTTAATATTTTACTTATGTAAAAAAGATGATATCTTACCTACCCTCTCAAATGCAATAAGTATCCAATAAAGCGTATATTTACTGTTACTTAATTAATAAATTCAATAGGGATGGTTTCTATCTTTTTTCTTTACTTAATACGATTCTTTGTAAAATACACAAAAAGACCGTCACAGTTTTGTGACGGAAAAACGGGGAAATTTTAATAACTAATTACTATTATTATTTATTTGTCGCTTTTAAAGCATCTAACGCTATTTTGGTTGCTTCTGCAATAAGCTTATCATCATATTTAGCATCCTCTTTATCATGATTAGAAAGTATCGCAAGAACAATTGGCTTTTTATTTGGTGGCCAAATAATTGCGATATCATTTCTGGTTCCATAAGATCCCGAACCCGTCTTATCAGCTACTTCCCATCCTCCTGGAACTCCAGCACGAATTAAGTTGTCTCCCGTAGTATTCCTTTTCATCCAATCTATTAATAAATCCCGTTTCTCAGTTGAAAGTACATCTCCTAACGTAAAAGCCTGAAGACTAGTAGCTAATGCCTTTGGGGTACTAGTATCATGGGCGTCTCCTGGATGCACTTCGTTTAACTCTGGTTCAAAACGTTCAGGATTTGTAACGGTATCTCCTATTTCTCTCAGCGATTTTTTGAATTCACTAGGTCCACCTAATTGTTTAAGAATAAGATTTTGTGCAGTATTATCACTATATCGAAGGGAAGCATCTGCAAGCTCTTTCAGAGTCATACCTGTATCAACATACTTTTCTGTAATTGGATTGTAATTAACAAGATCTTGACGAGTATACAAAACTCTTTGATTTAGATCTTCTATTGATTTCTTTTGTAAAAGTACTCCCACAGCTAAAGCTTTGTGGGTCGATGCGTATGCAAACCGTTTATCTGATTGATACGTAACGGTTTGATTCGTATCAGTGTCCAATGCATAAATACCGAGTTTAGCATCAAATTCTTTTTCAAGTTTAGCAAAAGAATCATTACCAGTAGTTTCTTGTTTGATTTGATTTGTTTGTTTCGTTTGTTTAAGTGATTCAGATTGAGTATTACTATCGGAACAGCCTATAAGCGTTGCACATGAAAGAAATACTACAGGTACCATCTTTTTGTAATGTAAAATGTTAAAAAACTTGTTTAAGACTATCATACATTTTCAACCTCTTTCAAGAATATATGGTTTTTCTAGGTGTTATACATATCGATACAATTAAAGAGTTTATAAGATATCACTCTTCTTGCATCTCACTTTTCATAAAATGAGCAAACTATCATGAACACCTATTTTATACGTATACTTAATAGACAACCTAAGTAACAAGTTTGTTCCATCTAATTGTCAAATGAATTACCTATTATTTTTCGACGGCAAAATTCATTCCATAGGCTATAGAAGGTATACCTAATTTGATAAATTCCCCCAGCGATTTGACACTGTGCTAAAAACTGTTTAGCCAGTGCGCAAAGTTTTATATTATAAATTTCAAATCGTGTCAAGAAATTGGTTAACACCTTACCCTTCAAGCTAAGATTATATAGCTTTGGTTTCATATAAGATTTTTTATTTCTCTACAATATCAGTCCCGCTCATTTAAAAATAAGAAAATCCCGCATTCAATAAAAATACGGGATTTTTATAAAGTGAAACTTTAATCAGTGGGGGTTTTGTTCAGCGCCCACTGATTATTAGTTGAACCAATCGGGCTTTTACGGGCAGTTGATCCCCCACCTAACTTCTTTGCTTCCGCTGAATTTTGAGGTGGGGGTCTTACTGTCCACAAATAGCGGGATAAATAAGTTTATTTTTTAATTAACACTTATTCGAAAGAAGTTCATTCGTTACATATTACTTATCTAATTAAGGAAAATTCAGATACCAGCCCAAACATCTTTTCCATATCGCCCTTCATCTTGCACACGATCCAACCAATTCCTTGCTTCTTGTTCACTAACTTCATGAATTTCTTGATATGCTTGACAAAGGGTATCTTCTACATCCGGAGCCATTTTACTTCCATCACCACATATATAAAGATGAGCTCCATTATCTAATAATGAAATTAAATTGATTCTATCTTGTTTTATTAAGTGCTGTACATATGTTTTCGGATTTCCTTCTAGGCGAGAAAAAGCTGTGTGTAAAGAAATCAATCCATCTCTTTCATCATTTTCTAGTTCTGTACGATAGAGATAATCCTTTTCAGGATGACGGCAACCAAAATATAAATGCGCTTGTCCTAAGTTAATACCTTTTTGCTTTTGAACACGACGCGCTTGTAAGAATCCACGGAATGGTGCAATTCCAGTACCTGGCCCAACCATGATAATTGGTATTTCTGGATTTTCAGGTAATTGAAAGTTTGATTGTGGTGTTCGAATGAAACAGATAATCTCATCTTTATTATGACGCTGAGCTAAATAATTAGAAGCGACTCCTTCATATGTCCCTTCCCCACTCCATGCAGGTGCATTAACAACACCAACCGTAATGCTCAGACGATCCTGTGCAACGAGTGGAGAGCTTGAAATAGAATAGTAACGCGGTTTGAGCGCAGGAAGAAGTTCTAAAAAGCGTTCAAATCGGATTTCACAAGCTTCATACTTTTCAAGAAGATCCAACATTGAAATACGTTTATTTAATATTTGTTCATGATAAACTCCTTCTCCCAATAATGATTCCAGTTCCTTTTTATGAGGAGGGCATGCTGTGAATGTCACCATTTCTCGTATTTGTGCTCGAGTGGCTGCTTCTTGAACTTCGACACTATAACTAAGAAGGTCAAATAAACTAACAGGACTGTCTAAAGGTATGTGATTTACACTTCGTCCACTTGCACTCAGTATGACTTGATCCTTCCCATTTAATCCAAAGCGTTTTAAAATTCGGTTGACATTTCTCTGGCTATTAATTGGCAGCACTCCAAGGTGGTCTCCTTCTTGATACGTAGCACCTTCTGGCAAGGATATCTCAATATGTCGAGTGCTTCTATCACTGCTGGATGATTGGAGTTCACGATTTTCTAGTATAGATGCATAAACTGCTTCATATGTTCGCGCAAGAGGAGATCCTCCAAGACGACTGACAAATTGCAGACTCAAAGTACTACGCTCCTTTTCCATATTTTTGTTGAGTTCCAATCCAAATGCCTTCATCGCATCAGACCACATGCTTTGTTTCCATTGCTCGAGCTGTTCCTCGAAATCACCACTTGCATCCGCTTCTCCGCGTTTAGAAAATCTTGTTGCTCCTTTTTGAGCCATTTGCTCATCAATGTATCTTGGAATCCGCTGATAGGTACTAGCCCAATTATGATCTCCACAACCAAAAACTGCGTATTGAACACCTTTTAGCTCATCCGGTTTTAGTTCCTCTAGCCACTGCACAAACTGCCCTGCATTACTTGGCGGCTTTCCATTATAAGAAGAAGTTACAATAAGAACTGCTCCTTCTTTTGGCAGACTTCCAATTCGATCGTTAAGAGCTACCACTTCCGTTTGAACACCTTCTAAACTAGCTGTATCTGCTAGTTCTCTTGCAATACCTTCTGCTACCCCTGTATCCGAGCCATACAGAACAAGAAGCGAAAGATTATCGGCTCCAATAATAGAAGGAATCTTCTGAACTTGCTGCTTGATTTCATGTTCTTTCAGCTTCTCCTCTATAGGTGCAAGGACAGTAGGATGGCTGATCGTTTGATTTCGGGGTAGAATTCTAATCTTAAAATCACCGGGCTTTAGCGTTAATGTTTGTTTTACGTCCAGCTGATAGTTTTGATAATCGATTAATTCAAAATGTTGAAGAAGCATTCCCATTACGAGAGTGGCTTCATGAAGTGCAAACTGCATACCGATACACGCTCGTTGACCATTTCCAAATGGCTTATAAGCATGATGAGGAACCTTATCCGGCTCTTCAAATCGTTCAGGTTGAAATTCTTCCACATTGTCTCCCCATGCGTCTTTATCCCTATGTAGCTGTGGAATAAGAACAGAAATACGATCTTCCCCTTTCTTAATTGGGTATTTCCCACCAATCACTGTATCTTCTTTTGCATAGAGACTGAATGCTGGAGCAGTAGGCCATAGACGTAGCGATTCATTTAAAATCATCCGTATGTACTTAAGTTTCATAACTTGTTGATATGTTGGAGTAGGATCTGTCAATACCCGATCTACTTCTTCATAGGCTTTTTTCAACTTATCCGGATTCTTTAATAAAAAATAGATTGCAAAAGATAATAATCCACTTGTTGTTTCATGCCCAGCTATTAAAAAAGTGATAATTTGAAAACGAATATTTTCATCATCTAATTTTTCACCGGTTTCCGGATCCTGCACATTTAACATACGGGAAAGTAAATCATTTTCTTCCTGATTTCCATTACTTTTACGTTCAGCAATAATATTGTCTACTAAAGAAAACATGGATTGGATATCATGCTGAAATTGACGTTTCGTTCTCCACATGAGTTTGTCTTCTATATCCAGTCGCTGTAATTGGTGCATCGCCTCATCTAGAGCACGGCTCATGCTAGTGATAAAAGGATGAGAGGTCTCACGATAAAAGCTATTGAATCGGTAATTAAATCCACATAGACCAATTGTATCTAATGTAAGGCGAGTCATATCCTCCGGAACATCCACGTTTTCATTCGGATTAAGTCGTGCCCATTTTTGAACGAGTTGTACGGCAATATCAACCATCATAGCATGGTAATCTTTCATTGCCCGTTGGCTGAATGTAGGCATCAAAATATTATGAGCTTTTTTCCAGTTAGGCTCGTGAGTCTCACTTGTAAATAATCCGTCCCCAGCAAAGGCACGAACCTTTGCTAAAGCACCCTCTATACTTTTATCGAACCGTGTTTCGTCACAGACTTCTGCTACCAGTTCATGTCCAGAAACGACAATGATGGCATCACTTAGAGTTTGAATTCGAAAAATGGGACCATACTCTTCCGCCAGCTTGATAAACGATAGAGTCGGTTTATTTTTATCGATTAATGGGAGATTCCCCAGTGGTCCATATGTTTTCGGCTGAGGAATGGCAGATACTTTTTTTTCCATTAAAAACACCCTTTCAAAAAAGCATGAAATAAAATATCCCATTCAATAAAGAGGAGATAGCAATTAATCGCCTGGGATAAAGATATGTAATTGATTACCTTATTTTATCTTTTCCCTAACTATTCATGATTATGATATTGCTTATAAAGTTGGTAATCTAAGTTGTTTGTTGGCATTAGATTTATAACTTGCAGAAAAAATACTAACTTAAAATGAAGCGAATTATTATAATTGGAGCATTATAATGTTTATCAGAAATTGAAAGCAGATGTCATCTCTTGTATTTGTTTATAAATCAAATTCCACACTAAAAACTCCCCACATATTTTGATCAAACTTTATTTTAAAGCTACAGTTGCAGTTGCACTAAATACCCGTCAAGCTAAGAAAAGCGAATACCCAAAACAAAGAAGTTGACGAGCATAAGATTATAGTATTTGGAAAGCCCATAGTTTCTAATGTCCAGTCAAACAAATACGATAAGCAAGTAATTGTGTTACTAGTAAAAAGGATCTGATATGAATATCAGATCCTTTTTACTATGTGTAATTATTTCACTGGTTCTTTTCCAGTTTTAAATACCGGCGCCTTAGCGGCAAATAATTGCATTTCTTCATAGTCTAACTAATCAGCAAAAAAACTTGTAGGAATCATTATCTCGAGTTTTATTTTTCTCTAACGATTTAACCTCTCGACAGCTTCCGCACTTGTATCTACACGTTTAACGAAAAAAACTAATAGTAGTGCAACAACATTCATGCCAAGCGCTACATAGAATGAATATTGAATTCCGGATAATAAAGCCTTCTGAGTTACTATTGCCTTCGTAGCTTCTGTGAAGGTTGTTGGATCTACATCAGACATTAGACTTTCAGCTTTTGTTGTTGTTACAGAATTCATAATCGTAACAAGAATAGCAGTACCAATCGAACCGGACACTTGTTGAGCTGTATTATTAACAGCCGTACCGTGCGGATTTAAGCGAGTTGGCAATTGATTAAGGCCATTTGTCATAAGTGGCATCATCACCATTGCCATCCCAAACATCCGCAGTGTGTAAATAAGAATAATATGTGTGTGACTAGAGTCAATTTGCAGGTTTGCCAACATATAAGTTGAAACAGCTGTAATGGAAAGTCCTACTATGCCAAGAATCCGAGGGCCATATTTATCAAATAGTTTACCTGTAATTGGTGACATAACCCCCATTATTACCGCACCCGGAAGCATCATCAGCCCAGAGTTCAGCGGCGAAATGCCACGGACGTTTTGTACATAAGCTGGTGTTAAAATCATACCTGAAAACATGGCCACCGCGTTGACAATTGCAATTACAGACGCAAGTGCAAACATTGGGTACTTGTAAACACGTAAATCCAATAACGGCTCATTCATTTTTAATTGACGGACAATGAAAGTAATTAGGGCAATAGCGCCTATAATTAAGGTTGTTAAGACAACTTTATCCGTCCAACCATCTGAGCTTGCAGAACTGAACCCATATAACAAACCGCCAAAACCGATAGAAGATAATAGTAATGAGAGATAATCAAGTTTTGCATTTTTATTTTGTTTCATGACATTCTCAGATTTCCAAATCCCTAACAGTAAGCTAATAATCGCTAACGGTAAAATCATTTCAAAAAGCAAACGCCAATCATAATACTCTACAATATAACCTGATAGTGTCGGTCCAATTGCTGGAGCTGTAATCATAACTAATCCAAAAATCCCCATTGCTGTTCCCCGTTTTTCTCTTGGGAAGCTTACTAGCATAATATTCATTAACAAAGGCCCCATGACTGAAGAACCTGCTGCTTGAACCATCCGGCCAGTAAGTAATAAACCAAAGTTCGGCGCTAAAGCCGCTAAGGCAGTACCAAGAATAAAAATCACCATGGATATAATAAATAAACTCCTATTTGAGAAGCGGGTTATTAAAAATGCTGATGCTGGGATTAATATACCACTAACAAGCATATACCCTGTAGAAAGCCACTGAATCGTTGAATAATCTTTAATGTCTAAATCTTTCATTATTGATGGCAAAGCTACATTTAAAAGCGAGTTATTTAAAAATGAAACAAATGCCCCAATAAAAAGAATTACAAGCATTAAATATGGTGGTTTTCTTTTATGTAATGTTTCACTCATATATTTGTTTGCTCCTTCATTATAAATTGCATTGATTAGTTTAAATCGTTTTCATATCTGCACAAAAATACATTACCCTTGCAGTATTTTGCCAAACTCTTCGAATGGATATTCTCTTTTTAGTAATTCCACTTGCTCAACATAACATTTTAAATCTTTTTTATTGACTAAATCCTTTATAAAGTGAAACTTTAATCAGTGGGGCTTTTATAGGCAGCCCAGCCCCCATCTAACTTCTTTGTTTTGAGGCAAGGGTCTTACTGCCCACAAATAGCGGGATAAATCAACAAGACCACGCACCCATTCCTTTAAATTCGGGCTTGTAGATCTAGTTATGTAACCATCCATAAAAAGGAATATTGCATAGGCTAAGTCTAACATTACATTTTTAAGGTGAGGGGAATAAGCGTATGCAACAATATTGGTATTTGAATTCAAAGGGAAACTGGGAACAATATAATAACCAAATTTCAATGGCATCATTATATTCACAGCCCCAAATAACCAAAGCTGAGGGAATGAATGGTCCGAAGATTCCTGAGAATTGGAGTGATCGAGTCTATCCAGTTGGTTGGGATTCATCAGCCAATTATACGGGTTTCAATCCAAATCCCCCTCCCTTCTCTTTGGGCCAGCCAAGCAATTATGCAGGGATGATGCCCCAAGGACATCCTGCTAATTGGGCTCCATTACCAGGCTATGCAGGTTTCAATTTTCAAAAACCCCCCTTCCCCTGGGCCCAACCATTCAATCATACGGGGATGTTCGCACAAGGGCATCTTGCCGCTTTACTATCGCCGCCAGCCAAGGCTTTTAACTTTAGTACCAATAATTGGGGTGTTTTTGGAAATCCTCCAGGATGGGGAGGACAGGTAAATCCCATGGGATGGGGGAATAACGGAGGTAACGGCCAGCCGGGAATGTTTGGAAACTTACTTACAGTAGGAAAAGGCACCATGAATGGAATAGGAATGATTAGTAGTCTAATCGGTATGGGAAAGTTCTTCTTTTAGTTAATTAGAACGGGAGGATAGGTCCGTAGCCCAGACTAAAAAAAACATTTCCTTTTCCATTGATTTAATCTTCTCAAATTTCTTTTTATAAACTAATATCTTTTTTGAAATATCTAATGGATCTGGGCAAAACATAATAAAAAGTACAATGCCAGCTAAAATAAATGCTGTTGCTGATAAAATGAATAGGCCTGTAAGTGATGGAACACCAATAAAAAGAGCAAAATCAATCATATACTTTTATTCAGATAACTTCTCTCCCGTAACAATCCACAACAAAGTGGCTGCATTTTTCCTTCTAATTGAGCATACCGATTATCCCCGGCCATTACTTCTACTTTATCCTTATTAGGACTTATCCAAATTTGATACAACACAGCTTTCGCTTCTATTTCGGTGTTTCTATTATGTAATTATAGTTTTTTTTGACATTTGATCATTATAAATTTAAATGGAGGTTTATTTTCCATGTTTTTATGTGGCTCAACAATTCCCGTAGATTCGATCAGTCCATATTTTCCAAAGTCTTGTTTTACCGAGTCAACATCATAGAAATACATTTTTACCCCTTCCATTATTTCAAAGTAGTCTTTACCCAGTTGTTTACCCTTCCCAAACATTGGGGCATCTTTAGAAATAGTAGTAAAAATCATATACCCGTTTGGTTTTAGCTGACTATAACAATCTTTAATAAACTTCTCTCTCTCATCCTTATTCAATAAATGAATAAGTGCATAACAAAATATACCGTCATACAGTTTGTTATCAAAAGGCATATCCGTTACTGAACCATGGAAGAAATCAGCATTAAGTTCATTTGCCCTCGCCAATTCAATCGCCGTTTTTGAAATTTCAATACCTGTTACATGTATTCCGTTATCAATAAAAACCTTTGCATTTCTGCCATATCCAATACCAGGAATCAATATATCCTTCACTTTATTTTCAAGGAAAAAGTCCTTCGTCAAGATTGCGGAGTCTGAAGGTTCAAATCCCCACATCATTTGATTTTCTATAAAACTTGCTTCCCAAAATTCTGTCATACATCAATCTCCTTTATATATATCGTTGTTTACCGTTGATTGTTGGAAAATCATCGCATATTCACGAAATTGTATCAAATTTCAACATTAATTAAAAACAAAAAGCATTGGATACCCAATGCTTTTTCACACTTACGCAAACAGAGACGTATTCGCATATAAAGCTGGCGAGCCACCTGAATGTACGAATAAAATGTTGTCCTCTTTATTAAATTTACCTTTTCTAATTAAATCGATTAGTCCCGCTACTGCTTTACCTGTATAAACTGGGTCAAGTAAAATACCTTCAGTTTTCGCAAGTAACTGAACTGCTTCAACCATTTCTGGTGTTGGTAAAGCGTATCCTGGTCCTACATATTCATCAAAGCATGTAACATTGTCGCGTGAAATAGAGTTTGGGATACCAACATGCGCTGAAGTTTCCTCTACAAGTTTTGCTACTTTCTCTTCTTGCTCTGCTTTTCCTCTACTTACATTTATTCCGATTACAGGAATTTTGCTTTGCGTTCCGGAAAAACCAGTAATTAAACCAGCATGCATACCAGCGCTACCACTTACACAAACAACTGAACTGAAATCAATTCCTTGCTCGAATGATTGAGCCATAATTTCTTGTGCACAAGCAATGTAACCCATCGCGCCAGTAGGGTTCGATCCACCAACTGGAATGACATATGGTGTATTTCTTTTTTCACTTACTTCTTTCGCTACTTTATGCATTTCTTCCATAAGGTCTGTTCCGTTCGGCACAACAATTACATTTTCAGCACCTAATAAATGATATAAGAAATAGTTTCCATTAAAGTCTGGCTTTGCTTCTGGCTCAAGCCCTTCTTCTAACACAAGAATACATTTCATTTTTTCTTTTACCGCAGCTGCAAGTGTTAGACGACAATGGTTTGACTGAATACCACCAGCTGTAATTAACGTATCTGCACCTTTTGCCTGTGCATCCGCAACTAGAAACTCTAACTTTCTCGTCTTATTACCACCAGCTGTTAAACCAAGTAAATCATCTCGTTTAAAATAAATAGTTGGCCCACCAAGTGCTTCAGAAAAATTGTTTAACTTTTCAATTGGTGTATATGATTCTGTATATTTTTTTCTCGGGAATTTAGCTAAGTTCATCAATAACGCTCCTTTTATACTCTTTCACAGTAAATGTAACCATACTATTATTACATGTAAAAATGATGAAGTCACCTTTCCTGATTAAAAATGTATCGAAATTTGGTAAATGAAATTATATCGGCGATTCGACATAGAATATCGACTTACCAACAAGAAACGACATATAAAACCCATTTCTCATCAAGCAAAAAAGAGCCCACGTATTTAAATGCGGGCTCTCTTCAATCACTTATTTGCCGAAAAACGAAGAAGCTGTGTTAATCCTGCCTCTAAATTCATTTCTCCTTTGTGACGTACATATACAATTTTGTCGCCATCAAACTTTTGGGGTTTTGATGGATTATACGTATTCCACTCGTTCGTTCCTTCTATAGAGTACTCCATATATTCTGTTGCACCGACGATTACATTTTTACTATCATCAGCTGTTACATCTGGTGCCATTTGTGCGATTTTCGCATCACTAATTAATAAATTCTTTATGCCCTTATCCCGTTTATAATCGTAAGCCGTCACGATTACATCGTTACCGTATGCTTTCACTTGCAGTCCTTGTTTAAATGAATATCCATCTGGAGCATTCTTCTCGCCACCATTTGGTCCAGCTGACATCCAGCCTGTTTCAATTCCGCCCGTATTTACAACCGTAAATCCTTTTTCATCTCCGCCTTCAATTTTCTTTTTACCAGCCCAATCTGGTAAGTTTAAATCCCAATGCGTATGACTCGTGAAGAAGACAACTTGCGGATAATCTTTTAATATATCGTACAATTTATCAACATTTAAATAGTCTTGTAAATACGGATTTTGTCTTGATCCAGATACTGTATCAGGTAAAACGTGATGAGAGAAAATGAAAATCGGCTTATTTTTATCTTTTTGACTGTACTCTTCTAAATTTTGTTTTAACCAGCCTAATTGTTCATCACCCATATATACCTCGTCCCACATTTTTGAATCATGGTATTTCATATATTTTTCAGTTCCTAAAAACAAAAGCGGATAACCGTCTAACTCTTTTTTATGATATACCTTTTCTTGTCCACTAAATTTTAAATATCGATTAAACAATGTTTCTTCCGTTACACCATTTGGCCATGTATTTTGAGAGAGTTTCCCATCAGCTGTCCATTTACCTGCATAAAACTCATGATTCCCAACAGTTGACCATACATTTTCCGGATGCTTATTTTTGTTTAACACACGCTTCACATCATCATATTGTGACTGCTGTCCAGTTGGCGTTATATCCCCATTCATAATAAGCGCTCTAGAAAGTGGCGTCACTTTATTCATATCTTTTAATACGTGATCAAAATCCCCTAAATCCCCTTGAATGTCACTAATAACATTAAACATCGTAGCTGTTTTTCTTACTCGCTCTTGCTCTTCCGCATGCACTGAAAACATCGGTAATACTGCTGCCATAACAGCTAGTGAAATAACTGTCTTTTTCATACAATCTCCCCCTAATAATATGATGTACAAACTGACATGTTCTGTTTTTTCTTAGATGCTTGTCCAAGGCATATTATAGGGATGCATTGTAAAATTTGATCACGTAAAAATTTAAGTGTTTTTTAAGAGATTTTGTCTTTTTCACACTTCAAAATTAACAATTGGTACCAATCTAGCTATCTACCCATTAACATTAAATACATGTAAATTTATACGTTAAATCACTTGGTTTGATACGTTGTGTTTTAATCTATTTTACACAATTTCAACAAAGTGCTTTACCTTTTTAAATTCTCTTCATTTAATCCGAACAGTTGATACAAAATAAACAATTAGAAAAACAATATATAAATTCCAAACACTCGAAAGCACAAAAATACATACAGCTGGTACTACCCCATCGCCATCAAGCTAAGAAATACAAATAACCATTTCTCCATTAACCGAGCAGTTAGCTTTTGCTGGCTTCTCTTTCATTTTCCAGTTCTAACCTATTTACCAATTCAACAATGCCGTCGTAATAACTCTCTTCAACAAGAAGCACCTTTCCTACACCTTCAAGATGCTTCTTCTCCCAAAGTGATTTATCTTCTTTAATATCCTGTGCCTTCCTATCCATACCCTTTTCTACAAAATGAAATTTTTATTAACTTCTCAACACATGCATAATATTCAAAAAGCATCCACATAATATAAATAAGTTGGTAACAGCTATTCCATAATGAATCTCAAATTTTCTTGAATTCTTCCTAAGACAAAACAGTTAGCTATGCTAGCAGATTTATTGTATTGAATTTCAACATAAGTACATTCTATTTATGAAATGCTTGATTGATTGTCATTTGAGATGCACTTCAAATTCAGTATTCCCGCTCCTTAGGAGAACAGCCTATGTATCTGTTCTCCTATTTTACGTTTAATTTTTACCTTAAAATAAGAAAATCATCAATTCTATTGAGTCGATCTCTTGTTATTATTGAAGCTCGTCTTTCAAGAGCACTTACAAATAGCGCTCTTTTTTGTATAAAATAAATTCTTTATCTTCTTTTACATATTTTTTAGCTAAACTGCACACGATACTTATAAGCCATTCGAACTAGTGGCTTCACTCTTCTTGTAAAAGAATGGGAAGACGATTTATCGCAATTGTCTAACTCATTCAACCCACAAGCAGGCAAAGAAACTTTGCCTGCTATTTTTGTATAACTTTCTTAATTTGAAGCATACTATCCAGGAACCTGTTTACCAATACGAGTCATTTTGGTGTTTTGAAGCATCCCCTTCTTCTAGGACAAGCAATTTTGCTTGTCCTATTTTCCATTAAATTACTATTTATATACCTCTCTTCCCTAGTCTCTAAATTTATTTTTTAGTATTAAAAATAAGAATTTGTACATTATAAAAATGTTCCACACTATTATGTGGTTACATAAGGAGGAGTTAAAAATGGACAAACGTACTGAGAAGAAAGTTGAAGCTGTGGCACGTAAAGCTGCTGATTTAGAAGTTTCACAAGAATTAACTAGTCTTAAAAGTCAAATTCAACAGTTACATCAATCTTTATCTCAAGCATCTCAAGGTCAACAGCAAGGATTACAACAAAATCAACAAATGGGTGGCCAACAAGGATTACAACAAGCTAATCAATTAATGCAACAACTTCAACAATTTAGTAACCAATCTCAACAACAAATGCAACAAGCTGATCAACAATTACAGCAAACAATTCAACAAGCTATTCAAACATTAAACCAAGGATTACAGTATCTACAATCTAATCAAACGTTAAGCCAAATAAATCAAGCTATTTCTCAGGCTCAATCACAAGTTGATCAAGTGAGCCAACAAATGGGTGGCCAACAAAGTCAACAAATGGGTAACCAACAAGGCCAGCAAATGGGTAACCAACAAGGTCAACAAATGGGTAACCAACAAGGTCAACAAATGGGTAACCAACAAGGTCAACAAATGGGTAACCAACAAGGTCAACAGATGGGTAACCAACAAGGTCAACAGATGGGTAACCAACAAGGTCAACAAATGGGTAACCAACAAGATCAACAAATGGGTAACCAACAAAATCAACAACAATTTCACTAGGAATATTCTTAGTAATCCCAGCCGTAATAAATTTTCCTTAACTTATATAACAGTAAGCAAACTCCAATTTCTTTTTGTTAGTTGTTATTGAAGTTAAATATATAACAATACAAATTTTCAAAAGAGCACTTTTTATAGTGCTCTTTTAAAGTGGATAATTTTAGTATCAAATAGCTTTTTTGTTAGACATTCTTCTTTCACTCTTTATGAGAAAATACATATATTAATTTGAGCGCACATTTATATATGTGCTCTTTTTATTTAAATTTGTTTTCACAATTAAACCGGACAAGCATATGTTATTGTATGGAGACCCTCTACGCATAGAAATCCACCTTTCAAAGCGCATACTCGTTCTGGTGCAAAAATAAAACGAAAGAAAATACAGCACATATATTCCTAACGAAATCGTATCTTATGTTGCAAGTCCAAACAATTGATGGATGAATTCTTTTTGGTTTTGGACAGACTGGTTCCGTAAAGCAATCTGTTCTTTTTTAATCATATGCATTGCTTCTAATCGACTACATAATTGTGTCAATGAAGAATGAGCTACATTTTAGCTTAACTAAACGCACAGAGCTACTAAATCTTGTGCTTGATATTTACTTCTTCGTTGAACAAATCCGATATCCCTAGCTAAATGTTCTAGGGCATGTGGTGACATATATCGTTGCAATTCTTTAGAAAACAATTCTAGTTCATCAGAAATCGATAAATTCATACTAAAAACGCCATCCCTTCTGTATATTTTTACAAAAAGGATAACGTTTTTTTGTTGTATGGATACTAATTTACATTAGTCTTTCTGATGATGTGATAGTATCTCATGCTGCTTTATAAAATGAAAAAGAGACCTTAACAATACAAAGATCTCTTAAAATTAGAGATTCTGTAACTCCATTAGACCTAATTCTAATTTTAGATCTAATTCTTTTTGTCTCTTTTTTTTAAAACGTTTTCTACCTGAAGCCCATATACTTACAAATCCGCATAAACCAGCCATTATCATTATCCATGTAGAAAAATAATCACCATTAGCTATAAAAGTTTATTAAAAAAGAAGCTAATAAAACCTATGTATGCTACAGGGAGAATTCCACCTAAATAAGGGGGTTTTCGAGATGATAAAAAGATTTGAGTAACTATTATAACAACAATAACTAATATTCCAACTACAGGTTTCATAATTAAACATCCCTTTCTTTTTTATATTTTTCTATGATGATTTTAGCGACGTCTAGACTAATTCGTTCGTCAATAACAAATCCTTTAATCATATTTACAAACTCTACATCATCTTCTTTACTATGTACTTCGATCTTTTTTATTAATCTATGTAATTTGGCACGTACTGTTGGATAAGAAACATCATATAAGTTAGACATATTTTTTAAAGAACCAGAATTCAATATAAATTTTCTAATAAATTCTACAGATTTTTTATCTAACGCGAGAATCCATGAAGGAATTTCTTATCTTTCCATAAAAAACCATTTTCTCTCTTTAATAATATTAAACTTTTATTAAAAATTATTAAAATTACAGATTGATGGACTATTATATATTTCATAAAAAAAGGATCTTTTACGCAAATAGATTATCAAGTTTTGCATTCTTTTAGGGATAGTACCCTATGCCCATCACCCTTTTATTATGAAGTAACACCTGAACGTATTATATTATTGTTTTTTATTAACAGACATAAAAATGATTTATTTGTTTTATTGATAATTCACAAACATTATTATAAAATGTTTGTATATATATAAACTAAATTAATTTGCGTTTGATTTTCTCGAAAGAGATAGGAAGTATTAATAACAATAAAATAATGGGTATATCATCTACAAAGAGCCGCAAAAAGAATGGAACCAGTACGGAAAAGATACTTTCATAAAAAAATTCAAAAAATAATAATTATTCATTCTTGAATAAAATTGACTAGAAAAGTTACAACTATATGGAGAATAAGGTTATACCAAAAAAAGTCTTAAAAGGGGGACAAAATTATGGAACAAAGAAAGTTTTCAGTAACACCTCAAGATCGAATGAATTATTTATTAGGTCTTTATTCTGCAGATCAACAAATTAATGCAGTTCTTTATTTTCCTGTAGGTATATCAAAGGAAATACTTGAACAATCAGTAAGGATAACGTTACAATTGCAGCCGGTTTTGAACAGCCGGTTTGTAGAAAATGATATTCCTTACTGGGAGGAACATTCATCTGCCACTAACTCACCTATTTGCCTTTTTGCAGAAGGAAATAATCAAGAACTTGAAATAATGGCAATAGATTTTATTAAGGAACCTGGTGATCGTATTCAGGGGCCTATGGTTCAAACAAAATTATTACGAGGCACTACAACAGATATGTTAGTTGTGAAATTATCTCATCTATGTTCAGATGGTGCAGGGGTCAAGGAATATATTAATTTACTTGGAGCAATTTATACTCAACTTTCCCTCGGAAAATCTAAGGATCAAATTATAAAGGAATTTGGTACGGGGAATGAGAGTTTTCGTGATCAATCACATGTATTCAAATATGCTGGAATATCGGACATAAAAAGCGCGTATCATCCTAACCAAGAACAACAGGCATCGTTATGGTCTTTTCCATCTCAACCCAACAAAAATAAATCCCCTCAAATGTCCGTACGGCGGTTGAGCCATGAGCAATCTCTACGTCTAACCCAATGGACAAAAGCACAACAGGCTACCTTGAATGATGTAATCATGACTGCCTACTTCCGAGCTTTATCACATTTCACTGTGTATGCAGAACCTCGCACCGCAGAAAAAATGATCGGTTTAACAATTGATTTACGTCGATATCTGCCTAATTATACAACTGGTGCTATTTGCAACTTATCCGGCATGGAAATGCCAGTGATTAAAATGGAGGATAATGAATCATTTAATCAGACTCTCGTTCGAATTAAACAATCAATGGATAAAATAAAGTCTCAAAATCCAGGTCTGTCTTCAGCAGCAGGTATGGAGCTACTGGCAGGTATGAAGCTATCTGTGGTGAAGGAAATGTATAATCAGCAATACGAACAGGCTTTACAGATGGGGATGGCGTTGCCATTACTGACAAATTTCGGGGTGATCGCTGATGAACCTATTCAGTTTGGTGAAGTTCAAGCTGAGGACGGGTATATGACATCACCCATTATGTATGCGCCATTCTTTTCAATGGGTGCAAGCTTTTATAATGGAAGACTTACATTTACGATTGGTTATCATACACCGGATACATCAAAAGAAAAGGTAGACAAATTTTTAGAAAGTGTTGTTAATCAACTATCATAAATAAAAGAGAATATAGCGCAAAAATTTCTAGCGGAATTGTATTTTAAAGGCTCGTCCCCATTGCTATCAAGCTAATAAAAAGGAATGCCCCCTAAAATGAAAAAATACGCTATTCTTTCTGTAGAATCATAGGAAAGGATGGCGTTTTTTATGTCTGTTTCTGTGTCTGACGAATTACAACTATTTGCTCAAGAGATTCAAAGTTTTTTATCTCCAAATACCTTACGGGATCTTGCTAGAGATGTTGGTTTTGTACAACGAACCAGTAAGTACCAAGCAAAAGATTTGGTCGCTTTATGTGTATGGGTGAGCCAAAATGTAGCTATGACTTCTTTAACTCAGTTATCTAGCTGTTTAGAAGCATCAACAGCAGTAATTATCAGTCCTGAGGGACTGAATCAACGATTTAATAAGGCGGCCGTCCAACTTTTACAACACCTACTAGGGGTCCCTCTTGGCAAAGTGAGTCTATCAACTCCTTAATGCTCCCTTCGGTCCGCTTCCCGTTGACAGACGCCAAATGTGGCAGCACTCCTTTTTACAAGGAGTATGGCCGTATTTATAAAAGCAAAAAACACCGTTCGCATAATGGGAACGGTGTTAAAAATCTTAATCTTAAAGAACTAACGCACCCGTTAGTTTAAGTGTTATACTTCACAAATTATTAAAAAATATTTAATTCTAGAAATTCATCAGTTTCCATAAAACCAAACTTCTTATACACTAGTCTACCCATTTTTGAAGCCCCAAGCCATATTTGTGAAATACCTGAAATCTTAACTTCATCAACTAATTTAGTTAACAGCTTTGTTGCGATTCCTTGCCCACGATGATTTTCATTAGTATACATATTTGTGATATAAGCCTTTTTTCCAGTCTTATTGGTGTAACAAGGTGGAAATTCATAAAAAATTACTGCACCACAAACTATAATTTTTTCATTATCTTCCACTAGCCATTGAATTAAAGTACCATCACTTAGTTTGTTTTTAAAGAAAACATATAGTTCTCTATCAATATCTATATTAGGTTCTATCCCCTCATCAACTAATTGCTTTTTTCTTAACTCGACCAATTTATCAATATCATCGATATTTGCTTTACGATATTTCAACTTCTCACAACTCCTTTATAAAATTACAACTGACCAGCCCCATAGCATAATTACTTCTCATCATTTACTAAGAATTGCATAAAATCCATCTGCAATCATACCAACTTTTTATCTGTTAAAAAACTTTGCAACAGAACTCTCTGAATCATCTTTTTCACTTAACTTAGTGTCCAGTTTAGTGTACCATCTCCAATTGCTGCGTCACTTTTCGGGTTCAGTTCATTATATTTTCTACTTTATCTTTATATACAACATATTCTTTCCCATCCACTACTGCTACGACCGCAAATTCATCTTTTGGATTGAATGAAAGCCAGTCAGCCCACATGTTTGTATTTGGTCCTCCACTCCACATATTATGAACAGTGTTTTTAGTTAAATTCATCACTTTATAAGACGCATTTGGTGCATTTGTTCCAGTCTTTATTTCAAATGTGTATGCATTATGAATTTTTTTATAAAAGTAGAAAACGTTTGATGGACGAAGCTGATTCATAAGATCCTGTTCTTTTTTCTCTGCAATTTTTATCCCTTCTTGTAATGTGACAACATCTGTTCTTAATGTTTTCCAACTTTTTTTAGCTGAATTCAAGTTAGGGTTTAAGAATTTATATCTATTTTGATCAACTTTTTGATCAGCTTTATCAATATGTCCCAGTACGCCCGAATATTGAGAGTCTAGATCATCCCATTGCGTGGACATATAAGTAAGAGCAGTAATAGCATTATCAATCGTACTATGCATATCACTAATATTATGAAACGCAACTCCAACTACACGATTTAATGTTATTTTATAATCTACATTCTGACGTAATTTTGCTAATTCCGGCTCTAGCCAAGCTAACTTACCTCTTGCATCACCTATCATTATACCACCAGCAATCAACGTGGGAATAAATGGGATCTTTACCATGTCTAATCCCTTAGATTCTATGCCTTTCTGATAGTTTACTTGCCCTAAAACTTCATCTAAACGCTTTTGGTCAGTCTCCACATCAGCACCTTGGTTTTTTAAAATCAATTGCAAGGTCTCTTTATGGCTTCCAAATGCTCTAACATCTTCTCCAATAGCGTTTTTTAATTTAGTTAGTTCTTCTATTAATGCTTTTGCAGACTTTTGGTTTTGTTGAATTTCCCCCCGTAAATCTGTAATCCCTTTTTTTAAAGTATCCCCATTCCCAGTATTGATTGCCTCTACTAATGTTTCATAATGATCTTCAAATTTTGTATCGTATTCAATAATGCCTGTCAATGTATCTAAAAGCTGTTTTTTTACTTGCGTATTCCATGTAACAGCATGTGCTCTTGCATTCTTTTGATCTTGTACAATTTTACTAGGTAAATCTGCATACCCATTAATAGTAATTCCTTCAAAACTCACATCTGGATTATTAATTAGCAAATAAGAATATTCATTCATAGCTCTTACAAATAAACCAGCATCTTGCAAAGCTTTTTTCATCTGTTCTTCATTTGCTGAAAAAGACATTTCTCCATTGTTAGTTTGTTCAATTTCACTTTCAATTGCAAAAGTTGCCACTGGTGTGACTGCATAAGTAGTTGTCATAGTTAAAAATGTTGATACAGCGAGTATTTTGTAAGGAATTTTTTTCATCATTTCATATTCCTCCTATAGGGTTTGATTTCAAGTTCTATTCTTCTTTAAAAGCGATGTCTTTCGAAATGAGTTCTACATCTTTTATGAGTATCATTCTAACTTTCTTTAGCAGCCTTTAAATCATCCAGTATTAAAGAGAATCTATGTTGTTTCATAGAGTCGATATTATCAAGCAAATCTTTATAATCTGTCCCCAATTAATCGGTTCTGTTTCAAAGTTTTAAAAAACGAGTAAAACGGCACGGTTACCTTTTTATTTGGATGAAACTTATATATATATCAGAAAGGCGAAGTCTTTAATGGGACTCCGCCTTTCTGATATATAAGGATTTATTAATTGTCGTATTACTGTTTAGCAGTATAATCATAGACTCTCTATGTTTTGGTTCACTTTGCAACAAAACTAATATTCCCCTATTTTTGTGGAGTAACAGTTTCCACTTTTAATTCTTTTATCCCTTCTTTTAATGTGACTGCATCTGTTCGTAATGTTTTCCAACTGTCTTTAGCTGCATTCAAGTTAGGTTTTAAGAATTTAAATTTATTTTGATCCGCTTTTTGAGCTACATTCTCAATATGCCCCAGTACTCCCGAATATTGAGAATCTAAATCATGCCACTGCGTGGACATATAAGTAAGAGCATTAATAGCATCATCAAGCGCCTTATGCATTTCACTAATATTATTGTAAGCAACTCCAACTACACGATTTAATGTTACTTTATAATCTACGGTCTGACGTAATTGTGCTAATAAAGGCTCTAACTGACCTAAATTATCTCTTGCTACACCCACTATGATACCGCCGATTATCGGTAGGCCCAAAATGGCACCCTTCATTACATTAAACCCATCAGATTCTAATTGTTTATAATAGTTTACTGATCCTAAAACTTCATCTAGACGCTTTTGATCGGCCTCAACATCTGCGCCTTGGTTTTTTAAAATCGACTGCAAGAGATCTTTATTGCCTCCAAATGCTCTAACATCTTGTCCAATAGCGTCTCTTAATTTAGTTAGTTCTTGTATTAATTGTTGTGCTTGCTTTTGGTTTTGTTGAATCTCACCTCGTAAATCTGTAATGCCTTCTTTTAAAGTATCTCCATCCCCTGTATTAATCGCATCTACCATTGTTTCATAATAATTGTCAAATGTTGTGTCGTATTCAACAATGCCTGTCAATGTATCTAAAAGTTGCTTTTTTACTTGCGTATCCCATGTAAGAGCATGTGCTCTTGCATTCTTTTGATCTTGTACAATTTTACCAGGTAAATCTGCATACCCATTAATAGTAATTCCTTCAAAGTTCACATCTGGATTCTTAATTAACATATAAGAATAGATATTCATAGATTTTGCAAATAACCCAGCCTTTTGCAAAGTTTCTTTCATCTTCACTTCATTTGCTGAAAGAGACATATCTCCATTGTTAGTTTGTTCAATTCCACTTGCAAAAGTTGTTACTGGTGAAACGACAGATGTTGTCGTCAACGTTAAAAACGTCGATACAGCGAGTAGTTTATAAGGGATTTTATTCATCATTTCATATTCCTCCAATATAGGTTTTAATTTGAAATTCTATTCTTGTTTGAAAGCAATGTCTTTTGAAATGAATTCTGCATCTTTATGAATATCATTCCAACTTTGTTTAGCAGCTTTTAAATCATCCGGTATTAAAGAGAATTTATGTTCTTGCATAGAGTCGATATTATCAAGTAAATCTGTATAGTTGGCCCCCATTGTATTCCATTGCTTTTGAATATTTGTTAAAGACAGTATCGCTTGATCCACTGTCTGATACAGATATGCCAATGTGTCTTTCGCATTAGTAAGCGAAATAACTGCTTGGTTAGCACGATCAGCTTTCGTACCTAATTCTCCGATTTTTTTAGATATTTCGTTATAGGAGTTCATATGATTAGACGCCGTGACACCAGCTGCTGTTCCTAAACCGATACCAGCTGCACCGAGAGCAGTAAGGCCACCAACAACAGCTGGTGTTGCTGTACCGCCAGTCACAACAATTACTACCGCTCCGGCAATAGTCGCAATAACTAAAATGGCTGCTCCTAATCCACCACCAATTGACCAGGCTAATACATCATCAAAATGTTTTTTCTGAGTAGCACTTAGTTGCTCAACTTCAGCTTGAAGTTGTGGAATCAGTGCTTGTTGTCCCGCTAATATTGCCGTTAATCCACCTTTCCCATCCGGGCCACCAACATTATTTTTAAAATCTGTTGAATTTGTATACAGTTTTGATTTGAAGTCTTGTAACATCTTAATTACATCTGTAACTTCTTTTGAATTTGTATTAATTGTAGTGACTAAATCATTTATGCCCTCTTTTAGGCCTGCCTTATCTCTCTTTTGTACAGTATCTACTAATGTGTCGTAATAATTTTGAAATTGTTCATCGTAATTTACAATATTACGTGCTGTTTTTTGAATCTGTGGCTTTGCTGTATCTAACCAATAATTCGCATTGATTCGCGACAGCTCTTGATTAAGGTGAATATTTTTGAGTAACTCTCCACCTCCTGAACCTAAATCGATATCAGATAAATTAACATTCGGTTGTTTAATCATTGTTTTTGCGTACAAATCCATTACAAGAATATGAGACCCTGTTTCAGCTAATGCTTTCTTCAGTCCTTCAGGTCCTAATGCATAATTCCCTATTTTCTGTTCTTGAGCGGTCTGTTCTTGTGCAAATGCATGAATAGTGTTACCGGTAGTAGAAGTTATAATCGTTGCCAGCGTAGCTAAAGTTAACACTTTAAATGGAAATTTCTTCATATATATTTTCCTCCCTATTTTTCGATAAATTCTTATAATATCCATTTTTTATAAATTCCTTATATTAAAATTTATAAACTTGTTCTTCAAGGTAACTTGTTACATTTTTTAATTGTCTTAATGTATCTTTTTGAGACCCCTGATTAGTAGTATCAACATTAGTAGATAAAGTTGTAATACTATTTTTTATTAGATTCAAATCTTCTTTATAGCGTTTCATTAGGTCAAGTTCTACATCCACTTGATTTGCAAACGTATGTAAATCATTTTGCATAATAAGAAGCATTGATTTTTGTAAATCTGCTATTGATAGTTTCGTTGTTAAATCATATATTTTTTGGTTTTGTTTCTCTAGATCATCTAAATGTGCTTTTTGCTCTGCTGTTAGTTTATTTACTTCAGCGAAAGCACCAAATGTTTTCTTAATTTTTTCAGTGTCAATGGCTTTCATCAAGTCATACTCTTGCGTTTTTGCGGCCGCAGCTGCAGCTATTTCACCTTGTTTGCTTTTCTCAATTGCTTCACGAGCTGCTTTTTTTGCCGATTCAATCTCTAAAGCAGTTTTACCCTTTTCTTTCGCTTCTTGCGCTGCTTTTGTCTCTGCTTCTAAAATAGAGTTGTTAATTTCTTTTCCTTTGTTATACGCTGCCAACCCTGCTTGAGCAGCCGGTTCAATGATTTCTTTTGAAAGACTATAGACTTCTTTGAATATAACAAATCCTTGTTCATTTAAAGCTCCTGGTACTAATGCTATTTGTTGTAAATCATTTTGAATTGCATTTTTTGTATTTAGTAATTCATTTTTTAGCTGGTCTATTTTCCCTGTTCCATCTGAACTTAGTACATCCTGCGCTTTTGTCACATCAGTATCGAGATCTTTAAGTTTTTTATCAAGCTGTAATTTAAGATCTGTTAATTCATTAATCTGACGTTGTACATTGTCTTGGTTCGTCATAGCCATTTCTTGAAGAACTTCAAGTCTATCCACAAAACCTTCTTTATCTTCTTTATTGTCTACAAACGCTTTTAATGTTGAATAATAGCTATTAAATTTCGTTACAAACCCTTTACTTTTTGAATTTACTAGAATTAAATGTGGATAAAGTTCTGCTGACCATTCCTTCATATCTTGCTTGATTAGGGATTGATTTGTATTTAAAGCTGGGACTTCCTCTAACTGTACATTAGGACTCATTAAAGCTTGATCAATATATGTTTGGATTAATTTAGATTGTGCACCTAATTTTCGTAATGATGAGGAAATATCTATGCTTCCCTGTTGAGTTTCTGCTTGAACGATTGGTGTTGCGAGAGTATTGATAGGAATAGTCGATCCAGTTACAATTGATGTCATTAAAAATCCTGTAATTATTTTATTTTTCATTCCGTACACCCCTTCACTATTGTTTTTTTTACAACTTTATTCATGACAACTTGTACAACCTAGCGCTAGGTTCTCTCCTTGCACACGCTTGAGGAAGGAGAAGTCTTTCGGATAGAGTGTTAAACCCTCGTTATTATTTACTTCTCATAGAATGTAAGAATTTTACTTCTTCCTCATTTAAATAGTATGTTTTTCACAAGTAAACAATAAAGTTTCATCAGCTATATTTGAATTAGCTGCCCAATGAATAGTAAAATATTTATTTTTCACTAGATTTCCTGTTTGCCTTACAAGAGTCCAGATAGATAAGCCCATTGCTCCTACAGCTAACCCTGCCATGACTTTTTGATAATAATTTCATAATATCTCTCCTAGTTTTGTCGCAAGGGCCTTACAAGATTACAAAAGATGAAATTATAATGTACATTGCTTATACTTTTATTGCGGACTAAAATCACTTTTGCTATGTAGAAACTTAAAACACTTTTTTACAAATGTGATACTTTTGAGATGCTAAACCCTTTAAAAATAAACTGAGTATTAAGATAATTATTTTCGACATATTGTTACTTGCAACTTTACTAAACTCCTATTAGCGTAATCTTCTCCTTTCTGTGTGGTCATACCAGTTATGTTGTTCATTAAAACATTAAACTTCCAATGCGTAAATAGCAAAATTTTGTCGATTGTACTCGATAATTAAATTTTTATGTGCTTACACGAGCGAAAAATATTATACTAATATAAATATATATTAAATTTTATCTTTGTAATTATACTGATTACAAATTAATATATATATGGTTAAAAAATAACTATTTTATTTTTAGCGAGCTAGTTTTATTTTAGAAAAAATACTTATAGAATAATTTAATAGGATTACTTATACTTTTTTCCCTTTATTTGGACATGTATAATTACATATAATATAGATATATCAAGTAATCTATGTTATATTATTAAATTTTATGGAATAATTCCCGATATTACTATTAATACATACTTAATTTATCATGCTCTTTAATTTACCCTATTCTTCAAAAAAATCTTTATATAGTCATTAAAAACCTCTGAAATACAATTCATTTCCTTCCAACCACCTCAATACTTAACATGAAGATAATAAACTGGATTCTTATCGATCGCTATAACAAGAAGTTTTGAAACATGAAAAGGCCGCAAAGCTTTCTTGAAAAAGCGCTTTGTAGCCTTCTGTTTTTTTGTTTTGCTTAGAAAAAATGGTTTGTGTTTCCTTTCAAATGAACACCATGATATAAATATATCCATTGCCCTTTTACTTTGATATATGTTTCATGGACTCTTCAAGAGCTATTTATTTGAGGTGACGTCAGATTCGTTTGTCCAATTCAGAACCATACTGATGAATCCAACGCATAATCGTTGTAGGAGAAATGGATAAGCCCCGTTTCTCCATTATTTTCACCAAATCACGAAAAATGAGGTTGTTCGGTTAACATAATAATATTAGGCTGATCATGCGTCAATTTGAATACATGTTCCTTTTCCAGACCAATCACGCACTCTTTGTAGAGTAATAGGTTCAGTATGTCCAAGTTTTAGAGACTACTTACATGTATATTAAAGTTTTTGCACCAGAAACAGATACCAAGATTATATTACGGTATGTTTTTCACGATACTGTCTAGGAGTCATGTAAGTTGATTTTTTGAAAACCCTTGTAAAATAACTTTGGTCGTTAAAATTAAGCCAAGCACAAATATCTGATAATGGATATGTAGTGAGTGTTAATAATTTTTTTGCTTCTTCCACTCGTTCCCTTTGAATATATTCACTTAAAGGAATCCCCACTTCTTTTTTAAATAATTTAGATAAATAAGTAGGAGTAATACCCAAATGATTAGCGAGTTCATTGAGAGATATTCCATCGTAAACATTTTTACTAATATGATTCATACATGTAGTAACCGCATTTGAAAATTTTTGCGCATTGAATTCTTTCACCCGATCTGCAAAAGTACGTAAAGCGTCTCCTGACAATCGCCTTACAGAGTCCACGTTATCTAGTTGTTCCATGGTTTGGATATACAAAATACTAAGAGCAAAAGCAATGTCTGGTGGGAGGTTACCTTCTATCGCATATCGAGTAGCTAAAGTAATCGCAATAATTCCAAGAATTTTTTGGTTTCTGAGTGGATCCGCTATTAAAATAGGTTCAACATCTTCTTGTGAAACTGCATACATATATTGTATTAACTTTTTTTTATTTCCTTCTTTGATTGCTGAAAAATAATCATGTACTAATGCCATGTTGTGAGTCTTAGGTTTATTTTGTCGGCGTTTTAAAATATATAAATCAGGTTTCACAATTTTATCGGGAACTTTCTCTAGCACTCTATTTTTTTCTAAAACAATACCTACATCTAACTTTTCATTGAAAATCATGTAATGTAATAAAATTCCCATATCAATTAAAGTAGTTTTTTTAATCTCAGGTAGGCTCTGATAATAGGCTAGTCTTTCTTGAATAGTATTATTTGAGTTACATTCTTTTCGAAGTTTAAAGGTTATATCATCTGAGCCCTTTGGATGTATAGTGGGACCGATTATAATAGTCCCTTTTATATAATCATGATTTGCTATATGAATTAGGACGAAATTTTCAAGATAACTGTTACCTCTGAAAATTGGCAAGTTATAGGGATCATTTTCTTGATAAATGTCACTAAGATGTTCTTCTTTAGAAGAATAGAAAGGACTACAAACATCATCAGAAGTAGAATGATATAAGATTTTTTTGTCTGTAGATAAAATGTGAACAGGTACATGAAAGACTTTATGTGCGAGATCACACAAGTGTTGTATATCGATGGAATTATTCATTACCTTCTCCTTTTAATTAGATTAAATGATAAATTTTTACATTTTTTATAAATTCAATTTTTTTCCGCCAGGTATAACTCACGACAAAATATTACTATAAAATATCAAAATAGTACAATTCACGACAAAATATTACTATATTTTTTTTATGCAAATCATATATTATTTATATGTAATTAGCATCTAAATATCGAAGTAGAGATGAAAACAGTGAAGAACCTACAAAATACAAATACAGAAATAGGGGATGAACTGGAGTATACGATTCGAACAAGAAATACGCTTCTTGCTAGTCTCGCGGAAAAATTATCCATTTCTGATACATTGCCAGAAGGATTGTAATATGTCCCAGGCACATTACAAGTAGCTGACCAAACAGTGGCATATGCAGTCGACACAGACAAGGGTGAATTTGACGTAGGAAAAGTAAACGAAAATTTTGGAGATGTGACAAATACAGAGTGGCATACAGTCGTATTCCATGCGAGGGCCAAGCTGGAAAAAAGATTCAAAATACAGCGAAAGTCAAAGGAGATACTGTACCACCGCAAGACCAACAGCCAAAATTTCAATTCAATCACTTAGGCAAATTGAGATTGAGAAAGTGATTGCTGCTGATGCAAATGCAAAACTGAAAAAATACTGTGTTCCAAATTTTAGACAAAGATGGTAAAGATGTTGGGAAATTAACAACAGATGAGAATGGCAAGGCTACTTCTCAACCACTACACTTCAGAAAATACACAGTGAAAGAAATTCAAGCACCAAATGGATATATGTTATTGAGAGATCTATTTGAGGTAGAGGCTTCATCATCAGTACAAAAAATAAAAGTAGAAAACACTAAAAATGAATGGAATATTCCCAATACTGGCGGTATAGTGGCAACTATTTTTTATCTTATTGGCACTATATTAATGGTCGCAACATTAGTTTTATTTTTCCGCAAAAGAGGAAAAAAATAATAGATTTCAAAATTAATAGAAATTGCAAGAGAGACAAGGCATATGAAAAAAATCTTTAGTATTTTGTTAATCTTTGTATTAATATTTTCTATGCTGCATAGCTTTATTACCGCATCACATAATATATTTTAAATTTTCCGAGTACAATGGTTGTTAATTAGCAAAAAAACCTCTAATTAAGAGGTGCTGCAATATAAATCCAAATTAAAAGTAGACATTAGACACTTAGTGCACAGTAAATTGACCTCAAAACAGTAGTTACTGCAATACCTGGATTTGTTTATTCTATAACAAAAGAAATGTCACTTAGGGATTATTGCTTTATATCCATTTTTGTATTAGGCATTCTTTGTATGCCACTTTTTATTGATAAATATATATGGCTACTTGAATTTTTCACTTTATTTTTAATTGATAATCAGATTACCTATAGAAAGTGTATTATATCAAATTGGTTTAAGTATTATACACTTTAAATTACGAACGAAAACAAAAGGACGTTTAACCGCCTTTATATCCCTATTACGGGATTATATTTCGATCGATACGTATGGCATTAAGTTGAAGATTCAAAAAGATTATAAAGGAATCTGAGAGGTTGATTTTCAAATTCATAATCATTCATTTGAATTCCATGTAAATAAAAGGGAAAAGAATCCATTTTATTTACATGGATTCTTTTTTATTACTTCTATAACTTAGTGTAATCTATATTGTCCTGTTAACTGCTCCTCAGCCATTCGAACTAAGCGTTTTGTAATTTCTCCACCGACAGAACCATTTGCACGTGCTGATGTATCTGGTCCAAGTGTGACTCCTAATTCACGAGCAATTTCATACTTCATTTGTTCAATAGCACTTGCAGCGGCAGAAATAA
The DNA here is from genome assembly GCF_046534555.1 of Bacillus sp. SIMBA_074. Taxonomy (NCBI): domain Bacteria; kingdom Bacillati; phylum Bacillota; class Bacilli; order Caryophanales; family Bacillaceae; genus Bacillus; species Bacillus sp. SIMBA_074. The sequence goes on from NZ_JAWRYM010000014.1 coordinate 54,542, forward strand.
GAACTTCATTTGTATTATTTTCATGTCTTTGAATATGCATAATTGCACCTCCATTATATTTGTATATAACATGTGCTTAATTATAATATTTATACATGAGATAAATATTTTCTTCTAGTATTTTTAGGGACAACTTGTTTCTCCTTATTATATTCCACTAATTGAATTTGAAACACATCCAAATCCTTATTACCTAAAACATTCATTTCTTCTCTAAATGAACGTCAGAACTCTACTTTCATTGTTTTTTCTCGGCCATTTCTTAAAGTTTAGATCCTTGAGTACTCTATAATTAACCCTCCTCAAACGTTTAAATACACATTAATATTAATAGTAACTAATTTTATAGTATGGGGTCCCGCCAGATGCCTATCAACTTAAGAACAGAAACTTACGCTTGAACATAATATCAAATTTAGATGAGCAAAGCTATTTCAAGTGAATAGAACCCACTCTTTAAGAATACATAAAATATATACATACAAGCTTAGTCTGATCACTACAACATTAGTGAAAGTAGAATTCTATAAATTTTGGAGGAAAGTGATACGATAAATCACTTAGTTTGATATGTTGTATTTTAATCTACTTTACACACTCTAAATAAAGCTATTTACCTTTTTAAATTCTCTTCATTTAATCCAAACAACGTTGGTAAAACAAAGCGTCCATCTTTTCTAATCAGTACGTCATCAAACCAAATTTCACCCCCGCCATACTCTGGTCTTTGAATACTTACTAAATCCCAATGTATCGCTGATGTATTCCCGTTGTCTGCACCTTGTAACGAATCTCCAATCGCTAGATGATAATTACCATTTATTTTTTCATCAAATAACGTATTGTTCATCGGGTGTAATATATAAGGATTAAAAGCTAGTGCAAATTCTCCAATATATCGTGCTCCCTCATCCGTATCAAGAATTTGATTTATTCGCTCTGTATCATTTGCATATGCCTCTATTATTTTCCCATGCTTAATATGTAACTTTATATTTTGAAACGCATAACCTTGTTGAACAGATACTGTATTGAATGTTACTATTCCATTCACTGAATTTTTAACGGGCGCTGTATATATTTCACCATCAGGTATATTATCTATACCATCTCCTTTTAATACACCAATTCCTTCAATTGAAAATTTCAAATCCGTATCTTCCCCAATAATCCTTACTTCCTTTGTCTTTTCCATTAATTCTTTTAACGGATCCATCGCTATCGACATTTTTCTGTAATCTAACGTACAAACATCATAATAAAATTTTTCATAAGCCTCAGTACTCATATTCGCTTCTTGCGCAGAGGCTTCGTTCGGGATTCTTGTTGTCACCCATCTTGTTTTATACACTGCTTCACTATGCGCTTTTCCAAATATCTTTTGATATAATTTCATTTTTTCTGCTGGTACATCTGCTAATTCATATGCATTTCTAGGGCTACGGAGATTAATATATACTTGCATCTTACTTAGGCGATAACATTCCCAATCTGCAAATAGCTTAAATTGTTCTTCAGATCCTGATAGAATTAATTGCCTTGTAACAGAAACATCACGCATTGATACATGCGCATATCCTCCTGCTTTTTCCACTGATTTAATAATTTCACGAACTACTATAGGATCTATTTCAGTAACACTTTGAATTAATACTTGATCACCATGTTGTACTTTAGTTGAATGATTGACTAGTACATCCGCTAATTTCGATAGTTCTCGCTTCATTACGCTCTCGTCCCTTCACTATCGTTTCAATAACTTAATAAAAAATAAAAGGCTCTTTTCGTAAAGGTTGTTGCTTATAATTAAAATAAAGGTTAATTTTCTTAATACGGTATAGTATTTACAGCAGATTATTCAGCAAACGGGCAGGATTGTGAAAGTATTGAGTTCGAGATATCTTCCTAAAAACCATTACTATAATAAAAGGATGACAAAATTTTTATGGTTAGTATGATAATTTGGAAACAGAAGTCAGCTTAATCTATGAAAACCTTATCTGAGGAGTGATGTAAGTGAAACAAAATATTTACGATAATCCGAATTTCTTCAAAAACTACACAGCATTGCGTGAAAGTGGAATAAACGCTAATGACTTCATAGAACAGCCAGCAATCAAATCATTAATTCTGTGTTTGAAAGGAAAATCGGTATTAGACTTGGGTTGCGGTGATGGTCATTTTTCAAAGTATTGTATAGAAAATGGTGCAAAAAACGTAATAGGTGTAGACATATCCAAAAATATGATTGAACGTGCTAAAAAGTTAAATCAGGATGATAACATAGAATTTATGTGTCTTCCTATGGAGGATATGGGACTAACCAATCAAAAGTTCGACCTGATTATAAGTTCCCTCTCTATACATTACATTGAAGATTACTCGGCAATGATTCAAAAGATTAATGAACTATTAAAAAGCAGTGGTGAATTTATCTTTTCAACCGAACATCCAATAGCAACAGCTCGCAAAGGAAGCAACCATTGGATAAAAACTGAGGATGGTAATACATCACACTGGGCATTAGATAATTATCAAGAAGAAGGAATCCGAGTACACAACTGGTTTGTTGACGATAGTGTGGTTATTTATCATAGAACTGTTGCCACATTAATAAATACTTTGATTGAACACGGGCTTTCGCTGGATAAAATAATCGAACCACAATCAACTTTGGCAGGGATAGAGAAAATGCCAGATTTAATAAACGAATCGCGAAGTCCATCTTTTATTATAATCAAGTCAAAAAAAACAAAATAATATTTAAAAATATCTACCGCAATCTGGGAGCTTTTATTGAATTACGAAAACAGCCGTTTCACTAAGGAATGGCTGTTTTTTATACTTCACGCAGAAAATTCACAGTGATTTGATTACTGTAAGGATTAAAATAAAGGAAAATTATAGAAAGGATTAAAATGCTTTTACATTATTTTTCATAATCCTCCTACTCTACTCCCAATAGTAATATACTGACCACTTTCCAATACTATATTTCATTACAATACAGGTTACTCATCTTTTAATTAGCCTTAAAATTGTAAATTGGCTTAATAATATGTTTGATATCGATTGTTTCTTTTGTATTCTCAACAATTTCATCTATTGGCTTATATACCATTGGAGCTTCATCTAAAGTGCTTTCTGCAACAGATGTAGTCCAAACTGATTTCATTGTATTTTGAAAATCCTCTAAGTTAAGTAATTCTTTAGCCTTCTTACGGCTCATAATGCGCCCCGCTCCATGCGGTCCAGAAAAGTTCCAATCTGGATTTCCTTTACCAAATGCAATGATTGAACCGTCTCTCATATTAATTGGAATGATTACTCGTTCATCTTTCTGAGCTGAAATAGCCCCTTTTCGTAAAATCATGTTTTCCATATCGATGTAGTTATGAATTGTAGTGAATTGATCTTTTACTTCCCAATCCATTCTAGTGATGATTTCATCCATCATTGCTTTACGATTTAACTCCGCATATTTTTGAGCGATTTTCATATCATTCATGTAATCTTTAAAACCTTGACCTTCTAAATAAGCTAACTCTTTGCGAATCGTCGGTTTCTTAATCCCACGTATAGCTTCATGTATTTCTTGTTGTCTACCTTCTCTTGTTAAACGCTCAATAATCTCCTCTTTAATAGATTTAACGTTTATAAGTTGCTCATAAGCAAGGTTTTGATAATACTCTGCTATTTGTTTACCTAAATTACGAGAACCACTATGAATGACAATGAATACATTCCCTTTATCATCCTCATTCAGTTCGACAAAATGATTTCCACCACCAAGCGTACCAATACTCTTTTGAGCACGTTGTAATGTGAATAGAGCTCTTACACTAGCAAAATCAATCATTTTTGAAAATCGATGTTCCTTATCTCGAATACTAAAACCACTTGGGACAAATTTACGTATCGTTTCATCTAAGTGATCGAAGTTGATTTCTTCTTTCTTCTTATTAATCATAACAACTTCCATGCCACAACCAATATCGTACTTACCTCCCAGTTTCCTGAAAGAGTGGACTATACCTTCTCTACGGTCATCGAAATATGCAGTCTCTACCGTAGGCTCACCGTATTAATTATTCCTCTTCAATCCAAAATGGATGAGGAATAATTCTGTATCTTAGTCTGCTAACCTGATACAAGTCTCTGAACCATTCGATTATGTCACCATAACCACTGGCTGCTGATTGCCCTCGTCTTTTATCGTTAGGGTTCCCAGTCAATTGAGTGAGTAGTTTAAAGTCTGAGCCGATTAGTTAACCCCGACTAAATTAGGAACAATTTTATCTTGAATTGTCATTGTTGTCCCAATAGTACAACCTGCGCCCGCATGTGTATCTGGCATAATACGAATCTTACTATCCTTTACGAACTCTTGATTACAAAGATCAATAATTTGACCTGCTGCAGTTTCTTCTACATTAGTAGTAAACACTTTCGCTTCATTGTATTTCCCTTGTAATTTCAACATCTTCTAATTCCCCTTCCTTTATTTTCTAGAAAACAGTGCTTAATATATAATTGAATTATTGGAGCTTTAAGTGGTGATACAAATGACTAATACATTTAGATGAAATATAGATTTAAACCATGTAGCAATATACACACATCATTATACTTTCCATCACTACATCTGATTCCCTTGTTTTTCATAAAAAAAGAGACACAGAGATTTCTCCCCATGCCCACTAATTCTCTACTTCTTCACCGCATGAACATAATGCACCGTCTCAAAAGCTTCTAAATAATCGTTTCGTCCCTCAAAATATAATTTATGAATGTCCTCTGGTGATAAGTGCTCATAAATGAGTAAACCGGACTTCTCTAACAGTGCTTCCATTTCCGTATAAGAAAAACATGATTTCATCGGTTCTCCGCCTACCGCAGCCATTTTTACCATATTTTCAACTCGATTGGATAATCCTTTTTCAGTAAATAAGTTTTCATCAGGATAATCGAAAACGATAGAACTTCCTGCTGGAACCATTTCGAATACACATTCTATTAAACTGGAAAGTTCCTCTTTCGTTAAATAGTACGTAACACCTAAAAGGCTAAAGAAAGTCTTTTTATTTTCAAATCCTTCATTGCGTAACTGTTCATAGGAAAAGTCTTTCGTAAAATCCATGGAAACAAAATGAAGGTTATTTGGAATTTCAAGTTCTGCTTCTTTTACTCTTATCTTCTTAAACTGTTGCGTAGAAGGATGATCAACTTCAAATATTTCTATTTTATTTTCTAATTTTCGGTTTCTAAAACTAAACGTGTCTAAGCCTGCACCGAGTATGACGTATTGTTTTGCGCCTAGTGTAATTTCATGTAGTAATACTCTTTCACAATATGCCGCACGTGCTAAAGGTGTTGGTGATAACTGAACTTGCGTAATCCATTTTAATATTTCTTTTGGATTATCTTGAAACTGCACTGCAATATCTTTATTAAAAAAATGTATCCCTTGAACCATGTTCATTTCAATATTGTTACGCTCTTTTTGTGAAATTAAATCTTTAGCTACATAATCATCAAAGATTTTAGGACTATCAAACTCACTATGATACGCCCTCCCGAAAGCTGATACTAACGACGTTACACTTGCTTCACCTTGTTTCACGCACATACACTCCTTCATTTTCACAACAAAAATAGGGTTCCCCTGGCCAGGAGAACCCTATTATACAACTTATTTTTTAATTGGTAAATTATAGCACAAATAAGTTTTTTTGTCAAGTTATACGTCTTTCTAATCGCTCAAAATCGAAACTACTCGTTCTTGCAAACGCCATTCTTGCAAACTGGATCGGCTTCGGCTGAAGTAGTATTCAGCACGGCCAGTGACTGTGATTCGGCCCATGTTTTCTCAAGCGCTTCGAGAAATACATTCGCCGGCTGCGCGCCGGAAACAACATATTTGCGATCGATGACGTAAAATGGTACGCCACTTACACCCAAACGAACGCCCTCGAGATGATCCGCCCGCACTTCATCGGTGAACTGATCACTTGCCAGCATCTCCTCTGTAGCTTTCGGATCAATCCCTGCTTCAGCGGCAATCGCAATCAACGTTTCATGACGGCCAACATGCTTACATTCGGTAAAATAAACTTTGAACAACAGCTCGGCTACCTTATTGTTTTTGCCATGCTGCGCCGCAAAGTGAAGCAGGCGGTGAGCATCTAACGTATTTGTCAGCTGAAGCGTATCAAATCTTAGGTCCAATCCATCTACTTCAGCCTGTTTGGCAAGATTCTCGTGTATCTCCTTTGCCGCTTCCCGGCTCATTCCGGATCTGGCGGAAAGCACATCGTAAGCATCATACTCCGTATCTTTCTTCGCGTTTTCATTCAATTGAAAGCTTTTGTAAACAATTTGCACTTGATCTTTATGAGCAAATTTCTCAAGCCCTGCTTCGATGCGACGTTTCCCAATATAACAGAATGGACAAGCAATGTCTGACCACACTTCTACTTTCATTTAAAAACCCCCTTTATACTGCAACCACGTCTCAACTTGGTTGACTATATTATGCATAGTACAATAACCTCTTAAATAAAGTCAATTTAGTTGACTTTATTTAAGAGGTTATTGGGTTCTGGTGCAAATAATTAAAAAAGATATAAAAAGACGTAGATTTTTCGTTTCGCTATATTTTACATTTTTATCACTCGAACATTAGCTCTGCAATTGAATATAGGGCTGCTTTTTCATAAAAAACCTCCACATGTAGTATGTAAGGAGATTATCTCATGGTGTATTTACAAATTGTAGGTGGGGAATATTTGACGCTTACCTTTTAAACGATTTATATCGATACATTCCCTGTCATTTCAACAATTTGTTTGTTTTCTAGAAGGAAGATTTCACTTCACACAGAATATTCCTATTTAAAAATGGTAATGGAGGCTTCCCTCATGAAAAGATTAGTCATTATTACAGTAGGAAAAACGCACAGCGGAAAAACTATATTTGCAAGAACGCTAGAAAAAGAGTTACCTAACTCTTTTATTATGGATCAAGACAACCACGCTGAATTTATTAACACGTATTATGAAAAATTGCAGCCGACAGAAGGACGGAATACACTGAAGCATGGCCTTTCAAAATTCATTGTCGATTACGCTACAGAATACACAAATCTACACCTTATCATTTGCAACTCAAATAGAAGCCGAAATGGACGAATGTATTTGCTGAATGAATTGTTTAAGAAAGAGGAATATGTACGTGTATTAGTCCATTTTAACATTCCAGATCATGTTCTTTATGAAAGAGTGGCTCATAGTAAACGCAGTACAAATATATTTAGAGGTGACTATTCCAATTTTGAGGAAGTACTCGTTCGGCAACAAGCTGAATCACTGCATGAAGATGTAGTAGATCCTGTAGAAAATGAAGCTGATTATTTGTTTGTTATTCACGATAGTAAGGATGTGAACTCTACTATAGAAGCTATTGTTCATCTTGCTGAAGATTTGTCCCCTATCAAAAAATAAGAATTACATAATCATAGATTATTATGCAAATACTTCCTCTAAGCGCCGAACATGGTATATAATAATAAAATAATCTACTTCTATATGCTCAAGACTACACAAAACAGCTCATGCATATGAAAGAAAAGAGGTACAAAAATATGAAAACAAAACAAACAATCGCTGCGTCTACACTAGCTTTAGCAATGATTGCTGGTGCAAATTCGGCCCAAGCAGAAGTAAATGAGGCTACTTCCCAGCAAAGTACAGGAGATCGATTAGCTGAAATTAAGCAACATAAACAAGAGTTAGATGCGAAGTTGCAGCAGCACAAAGAAAATGTGGATCAAAAGTTGAATGAACTTAACCAAGTTAAGCAAACTGTCGATGAGAAAGCAAATGAAATTCAACAGCATAAACAAGTTGCTGATGAAAAAATCGCTGAAATTAAACAACATAAACAAGAGTTAGATGCAAAACTTCAGCAAGACAAACAAATCGCCGAAGAGAAAATCGCTGAAATTAAAGAGCATAAAAAACAAGTAGATGAGAAAGTTGCTGAAATTAAAGAGCATAAGAAAACTGTTGATGAAAAGGTTAATGAGATTAAAGATCATAAACAAACTGTCGATGAAAAAGTGAATGAAATTAAGCAGCATAAAGAAAACATCGATGCAAAGGTTAATGAACTTAAGGAAGTTAAAAAACAAGTAGATGAAAAATTAGCTGAGTTAAAGAAAGCGAAACAAACTGCTGAGGACAAACTTGCTGAAATTAAAGAAAATAAGCCTAATACTGGTAACACGTTAGAGGAACTTAAGAAAATTAAACAAAATTTAGATAGTCTTTCCTCTAACTTAGAACTAGCTAAACAAGATGTGAAAAACAAACTTGCTGAGTTACAAGAAGCTAGACAGGACTTAATAAATAAATTGAACGAAATCAAACAAGCGAAACAAACTGTTTCAGACGATTTAACAAAGAAAAAACAAGACTTAGATATTAAAATAAACGATTTTAAACATACTGAGAAAAAAATTGACGACAAATTAGCTGAGTTGCATACAACGAAGCAAAATGTAGATAACAAAATCAATGAAGTATCACAACCTAAACAAACGACAGTGGATAATAACAATACTACTGTTCCAGCGAAAAACAATGCCAGAGAACTTCCTAACGCTGGTAGTGAGCAGTCAAGTAACGTGCCACTCGGAATGTTATCAATTATAGGTGGACTTTTATTATTATCGCGCAACAAAATTAAAATGCTTTTCTCAAAATAATGCTATTATAACTATCTTAATATATTCTATAAAAAGGACAACCGCACATATATGTACGGTTGTCTTTTTTCTTTATATTAACTTCCCATCTCTAAGCGTCAATATACGATCACATACATCAAGCATTCTTTCATCATGTGTAATCATAATTGCTGCTTTTTGACTTTCTTTCACTTCACGTTTCATCATTTCAACGACTTCACGAGCACGCTTTGAGTCCAAGCTTGCAGTTGGTTCATCAGCTAATATTAAATCTGGGTTGTTCATGAAAGCACGCGTGATTGCCACCCTTTGTTTTTCCCCACCAGATAGTTGATTTGGATAATGATTTTTTCTTTCTCCTAATCCAAATGCTGCTAATAAGTGATCCGCACGCTTTTCAGATTCTTGTTTGTTTTCTTTTTTTAGCTTTGCAATGTAAAGCAATTGTTCTTTTACATTTAAGTATGGAACAAGATTTGCGAATTGGAAAATGAAACCGATTTTTTTCAAACGAATGTCTGTCATTTCCTTTTCTGATAACTTCGTAATATTTTGTTCACGAATGTAAATATCCCCTTTTGACGGTGATAGTAAAGCACCCGCGATTGATAATAACGTACTTTTCCCTGATCCAGAAGGACCAACGATTCCAATAAATTCTCCGGCTTTCACATCAAGCGACATCGGATGAAGGGCTGTTACTTCTGTATTCCCTTCTCCGTACACTTTACTTACTTTGTCTAATTTTAATAATGAAGTCATTACATCCCGCCTCCAATTGCTTCTAATGCATCAACTTTTAATACTTGATATAACGAAATAAGTGTTCCTAAAATACTAATTACGATAAAGATTGCGGCATATTGTGCAATCATCGGTGTAGTTAATAAGAACGGCATACCCGCTGGTAAAATCTGTTCTAATCCTTGTACAAGAACAATACTGATTATCATCGCCACGACTGATAAGAATAACGCCTGCACGACTAAGCTATTTGCTAAATAAGAATTTTTCGTACCGATTGCTTTTAATACACCTAATTGCTGTGTTTTTTGTAATGTAATTACGTAGAAGAATACACCGATTAGTAACGCAGCGATAACAAGTAAGAACGCAATGATCATCGTTAATGTTCCTTGCTCTTCTTTAAATCCTGGAATACTTTGTAATACTTCTTTTTTGTCGATAACATGTGCATTTTTAATTTCTTTATCTGTATTAAGTGCAATTGCACTATAATCTTTTTGGTTTGGTTGTGAAATAGCGCCCCATACGTCTTCATTTACATAAACGACTGGTGTATGGCTAAACATTTGGTCTTTCGTAAATCCAACGATTTTAAATTCTTTCTTTGAAACAGGATCGATAATTGTATCCCCAATATCGACTCCTTTTTCTTTAATTGATTCGTCAGCAACCATTTCATTGTTTGCTGTACCTAATTTCTCACCTTCTACAATTTTCGGTTCTAAAAATGAATCACGTTCACTTGAGAAAATAGCGATATCAACTTTTTTCGAACTATCTTTCTTTTCATAAGTTGAAATTTTCACACGAAACGGAACGGCCTCTTTCTCGCCTGCTTGATTTACTACGTTATCTGCATCTTCTTTCTTAATTTGTGAACGAAGTAATTTATTTTCCGCATCATCGGCTAAAACGAACTTATTTGCCTCCATATTTTGAATCGATGAAGCATTATCATATGATAATCCATTTGCTAATCCTGAAATGACAAGGACTAAAAATGATAATAACACCATAATAAGTCCGATTAATCCGTATCTTAATTTTGATTGTTTTAATTCACGCAGAGCTAAAAACATTTCGCTCGCTCCTTCCTCTTTCTTTCTATGCACTTATCATAAAAAAGAAATATGAACGGAATATGAACAGAAGATTACAGAAGAAAAATTAAATTTTCAGAAAGTATTGAAAATAATTAAAATCCTTGATACAATTCAGTCAAATATTCTTGACCGAGTAATTTCATTTAAGGAGTTGATTATCTTGAAGCCCATGTTAACACTCACTACTTATAGCCAATTAAAAGCAATAAGCGATCCACTACGTGTCGAAATGATGATGCGTCTATGCGAACGTCCTTATACAGGACAACTACTATCTGAGAAATTCGGCATTCCAAGGGCTAAAATTCATTATCATTTAAAAGAATTAGAAAAGAATGGTTTTATAGAAATTGTTTATACAGAAGAAAAGAATGGCATCATTCAAAAGTTTTATCAATCTGTCGCTAAAGGCTTCACCCCTGCCGCAGATCTATTACCTCATTTAGAAATATTAAGCGAATCAGGTCGCCAAATATTTTTACAAATGACGGAAAGAACGAAAAGCCATATTCTCGCTGCACCAGAAGAAGCTTTTACATTACGAAAAGTAAGCGAAAACCCAGCTGAGTGGAATTACGTTTCATCTTGCTGGGAGTTTGATGCTACGCCAGAACAATTTCAAGTGTGGGTGAAAAAGTTTCATGAATTAATGGCTGAATTAAATGATATCGCAAAAGATGCGGATAAAGATCCAAATAGTAAATCTTATTACATTTCTACTACTGCACTACAAATCGACGAGCGAGCAATGCAGCGCTTTGTTAAAGACGAGCGAGCAATGCAGCGCTTTGTTAAAGACGAGCGAGCAATGCAGCGCTTTGTTAAAAAAGAAAAAAAATCGTAATTCGATTTTTTTTACATAAAGTGAAACTTTAATCAGTGGGGGGGTTTTGTTCATCCCCCACTGATTATTAGTTGAACCAATCGGGCTTTTACGGGCAGTTGATCCCCCACCTAACTTCTTTGCTTCCGCTGAATTTTGAGATGGGGGTCTTACTGCCCGTTAATGCGGGATAAACGGGCAAATTTATTTTACCGAATAAATTTATTATAAAGGAGTAGATTAAATGGACATATTAAAAAACCGGAATTTCCTCTTATTATTTTTAGGGAGAATTTTTACAAACATAGGAGATAGTTTGTATTATGTAGCAGCGATGTGGCTCGTATATGAACTTAGTGGTAATCCTTTTTATTCTGGATTGGCTGGTTTCCTTACATTATTACCTTCTGCATTACAATTTCTTACTGGTCCATTCGTGGATAGATGGTCAATCAAAAACACCCTCGTCATTACACAAATTTTGCAATGCATTCTTATTTTAATCATTCCCATTACACACTACTTCGACCTACTAACAGTCCAACTACTACTCATCATCATGCCCATCGTAGCCTTTATCGAACAATTCGCCTATCCCGCACAATCGAAAGCTTTACCACTTCTACTGAATAAAACACAATTATTAAAAGGAAACTCACTCTTCTCAGTTGCGTATCAAGGCATCGATTTAATTTGTACGACTCTTTCTGGCATATTAGTAGCACTACTTGGCGCAATCACTTTATATGTAATCGACTCCTTTACATTCGCGATTACTGCCCTTTTGTTCTTTTCATTGAAAATGCCACAGCAAGCAGAAACCAATACATCACTTTCAACTAAACAATATTTCTCTGATTTAAAAGAAGGTTTTTCCATCGTCTTTCGTTCATTAATGGGCGTATTCTTAATCGGTTCAGTTGTCGCTAATTTTTCTATCGGTATGACGATGGCAATACTCCCTTCTTTCGCTGATTCTTTAGGAGGGGTGAAATTATATGGCTTCTTTTTAGCCGCTATATCAGCCGGTAGTTTAATTGGAGCATTATTCAGTTCATGGGTTGGTAAACGTAATGTTGGCCGTGTCTCCATTATTAGCTTTGCGGCTGGCGCTTTCTTTTGGTTTCTTTCTACGATTGTACCGTTTCAATGGCTATCTATTTTCTTATTCGGCCTAGCTTGGATTCCAATTGGTGCCACCAACATATTATTTGCGACAATTAGTCAAATTGTAATTCCAAATCAATATATTGGACGCATCAATTCAGTCATGCGAAGTATGGGCACAATTGCTATGCCGTTCGGTTCTTTAATTGGTGGATACACCGCAAATGTATTTAGTAGCCAACTCATTTTCGCGCTCGCTAGCATCGGTATTTTATTTATTTCTCTCGTATGGCTACTTCATCCGAAATTACGGGCTTTGCCGAAAGCTGATGAAATTACAGCGGATACTTTTGAAGTTCGGTTTAAAGTAGAGCGCGGGAAAGGTGCGACTTTATAGCAGGAACAAATTTAACCCCGTTCTAAATTTGGGACGGGGTTATAATTATAGTTATTTAATTTTGAATGTAAAATACCTCACTAAAAATATAACAATAGCACCAACTAAAACGTTCAATTATCGATTTGATGGCCATGCCCCCTGCATTTTCCTTAATTGAATAATTTGACCTGTATGATAAGCATCATGAAGCATAATGTCTAGTAATTTACCCTCAAGTGAACTTTGCTCAAGTTCTTTTTCGGAAATTGCACTCAATACCTGTCTTAAATTACGTTGAGCATTTTCAGAACGTTCAACGACCTCCTTCCATTCCTTATCACCATTTGATTGCTCGGTAAGATAAAAGGTTTCATCACCGTCGAGATTATGTATCCATTCACGGTCTTCCAAGTTTGCAGCAAGTCTCTCTTTGTAATAAATGAGATGATTAACGTTCTCCCAAATGGTTTTAGTTGCCTCTCCATATGGTTTCCAGATAGCCTGTTCGGCTGTAAGTCCTTCTATAGCATGTTTAAACGGTGCATACCAACTCTCTTTATCGAATGTTGAATCTAGTACGTTTAATAACAAGTCAATTCGTTTCAAAGTAAATTCCTCCCTACACGGTTCAAGTTTTAATACAATCCTTATAACTCTGTAGAGATTCTACATTTTCAAATAAACTCCCTGCTAATCTTATGCCACAAATTGGTCCCATTATGGCATAGTAGGACTCACATTTTTTAAATAATTTTTTCATTTACGAAACATCGAGGTTTTATTCAGTTCTCTCGAATGAATACTTCACCCGAAATTACGGTCATTATCGAAAGCTGATGAAATTACAGCGGATACTTTTGGAGCTCGGTTTAAAGTAGAGCGCGGGAAAGGTGCGGCTTTATAGCAGAAAGAAAACATTATCTAATCCTTAATGTTTAAAGATAATAAAGTTATTTGATTTTATAAGTTCAAACAAGTATAACCCCGTTCTAAATATAGGACGGGGTTAAAAATATAGTTATTTCATTTTGTATGTAAGATACTTCACTTCACTAAAAAATATAACAATAAAGTTGTTTGAAAATCTAAGTTTTATTCAACAATAGCGCCCAATTGTGGAAAATCAAGATGATGATTTTGACTGTTTCCTTTTCTTTTTGACTAACGTACTAGTTTGAAAACAAAACCATTTAAAGAAGATTGACACTTGAGTAACTCTGTTTTATTTTGAATATAGGTAAAGTCCAAAATCTTGCATAACGGAGGTTTGCCCCATTTGCCGCAACATGGTAGCTATATTGCCACGGTGATAAGAACCATGGGTGACAACGTGAAGTACTGATTCAGAAATAGAAGTTTCAAGCACCCCAGCATATGGGTTATTCACCACTATCACCTTATCAATATCTTCTTGACTGTTTAAAAGGGCTTTGTTTCGTTCGGATAAGTCTTGAAATATTTTTTTCATTTCCTCAATATTTTTCGTTTCCACCTGTTCTCTCAATTGGTTTGTAGACACCATTGCTTCATTCATACTTTTACCTAAGATAATGTCAAACCATGCGTAATCTGTAAGATAAATGTGCGACAACACCTTTGATACCGAAGAAAAACCACTCTGAATTTCCTTATGATAAATGTCCTGTGGTAGTTCTTTTAAACGATCAATTATCACTCCATTTGCCCATACGTGGTATTTGTACATTATTAATGCGGGGTGTGTCATCTTAAAGTCCCTCATTTCTAATAGTTTTTTCGTATTGAAACAATTGATGCCTAGATAAATAATTTATCTATAAATTCTGTTGTTCAATTTATTTATTATTCCATTTTATTTATAATATTCCTTCCTAAACTAATCTGACTTGTTACCATAAGTACATTCCTTCACAACCCCTATTTATTCACATGGATATCCAAATTAATCACAAATTGTTATTCAAGAATATGGCCCAATTGTGGAATAGAATGACTCGCATTTTTTCAAACAACTTTTTGTCACTTTACACATGAGCGAAAATATATCAGCGATCTCCCGAAACAAAATGACAAAAAAGAAGAGGCAGTTTCAAAAACAACCTCTTCCATCTATTTCGGAAGCTCCACCTGAACAGTAGTCCCTTCCCCTTTCGTACTATACACTGAAACGTTTCCTTTATGCAGTTCCACAATCTTTTGCACAATCGATAATCCTAAACCGCTACCTTCTACGTTTCTTGCCCTTGCCGTATCTACTTTGTAGAAACGATCAAATATACGATCCATTTCTTCTTTTTCCATACCAATTCCATTGTCTGATATAGAGATCATAATGCTCGACTCTAATTCTTCTACAACAAATTCAATCGTTCCAGCATCGTTTGAAAACTTAATACTATTCGTAAAAATATTGCTCCATACTTGATGAAGTAAGTTTTCATCACCTTGTATTGTAATGTCCGGCACATCAAATTCAACGGCGATATCTTTTTCACGCCATTTCCATTCGAGCATAAAAATGACGTCTTTAATTTGCTTCTGCAGATTAAATTCTTTTATTTGCAACACTTTCTCTTCTTTATCTAATGAAGCGAGCGTTAGTAACTGTTTACATAAACTAGACATTCGCTTACTTTCGCCCTCAATAATTTTCAAGTAACGTTTTCTTTCCTCTTCGCTCATATTCTCCGATTGTAATGTTTTCGAAAACCCTTGTATCGAAGAAAGTGGCGATTGAAATTCATGAGAAACGTTAGAAACGAACTCTTGTCTCATTTGGTCTAATTCTTTAATGCTCTTTGTCATCTTTTGAAAATTAGTCGCTAGTGTACCGATTTCATCTTTTCGATTTTCATCTAATTCGATATCATATTCACCACTTGCAATTTTTTGAGTCGCTTTCGTAAATGTTCGAATAGGACGAACGATATAACCTGCTGCAATCGCTATAAAAATAATACTTAATACAACGATGAAACCAAGTAACACCGCTAGAAAAATCCTCATCTCACCAAATTGTTGCTGAATGTCAGGACGAATAAATAAAGCGTATTGTGTATCACCATGTTTTAACGGGACACCTACACTATTAATTAATTCATTATCGAAAAATCCTGTAATAAACAGGCGGGTTGGATATGTGGAAACACCATTATACGTTTCACCTTGCAGTACTTTATGAACTGTAGCATCACTAATTGTTATCTTACGAAACGCATTCCCGATACGCTTTCCATTCTTTTGGTCATCTACAATATAAATTTCATATCCTAATTTTGCAATAGACTGTAAGTATGCCTCTTTATTCTCTTCACTTTGCTTTTCATATAATGATTTTACTTCCTCAGCATACATCAAAATCTTTTCACTATTGTACGGTTTTAACTTCACCTGGTAGTACACATTCGTTAATAAAAAACCGATAATACTACTCAGTAGCATAATACCAATCGTCATAAAAACAAATCTAGAATACAATGATTTCATCTTACTTCAACTCCAACTTATAACCGAGTCCGCGCACTGTTGTAATTTGAAAATCATCTGTTCGTTTTGAGAAACGATCTCTAAGTCGCTTCACATGAACGTCAACTGTTCGTTCATCCCCTTCAAAGTCCATTCCCCACACTAACTCAATTAATTCTTCTCTTGAAAATGTTCTTCCAGGATAACTAGCAAGTTGTGATAATAATTCAAATTCCTTTAATGGAAGCAAAATCGTCTGACCGTTACACTTTACTTCAACGCCTTTACGATCAATTGTTGTTCCGTGTAGCGTAATTATGTCAGCGCTAAGCATTTGATAACGGCGCAATAAAGCTTTCATACGGAATATCACTTCAGCTGGCTCAAACGGTTTTACAATATAATCGTCCGTACCAGAAATAAATCCTTTTTCTTTATCCACTAACTGATCTTTTGCAGTTAATAAAATAACAGGTATATCATGATACTTCCGAATTTCTTCACATAACGTATAGCCATCAACAAACGGCATCATAATATCCACTATCGCAAGGTGAATATTTTCTTTCTCTAATATGCCTTGAGCTACTTTTCCATCTTCAGCCTCAAAAACTTTAAACCCCTCTTTTTGTAAATGGTAATGTAATAACTCTCTAATATGCTTATCATCATCAGCTAATAAAATATGTATCATCTTCATTAAACCCTCTCTTGTTCATCCTTCTACATCCTTACATTAAGAAACAATTGGATTTTTTGCAAGAAAAAGAAAAAGAATCTATTTTGAAAAAAGACTATTCAAAATAGATTCTTACGTTTTAGTATTTAGATTATTTTAATGAAAAACAATTTTTAAGCCTTAGAAATATCAACAAATCCTTCTCCGAACACATCACGAACATCGTGTATAGCGATGAACGCAGCCGGATCTGTAGTTTGAACAATCCTCTTTAGCTTCACTACTTCTTGCTTATTAATAACAACATAAAGAATTTCCTTCGGCGTTTTCGTGTAATAACCATGACCTGAGTACACCGTAACCCCTCTGCCCATTAAGGTAGTCACCTTCCCAGCAATTTCATTCGGGTTATCAGAAATAATCGTAATAGCCTTCTTCGGATTTAAACCTTCAATTACAAATTCCATCACTTTCGTTGCTACATATAGCATAATAATTGTTATCATCAGTTTTTCTGCACCAATGATGAAATAAGATGAAAACGCAACGATTAAATCGAAGAACAGTAGACCATAGCTAATGCTCCAGCCTAAATATTTATGCGTCATCCTTGCTAAGATGGTAGTACCTGCTGTTGTTCCGCCAACGCGAATAATAAGACCAATCCCGCATCCAATAAATATTCCTCCGAAAATGGCATTTACGAGCATTTCATCCGAAGCGATCGTCCAGCCTTCTGTCAAATGAAGAAATAGTGAGTTTGTAACTACAGCAATGATTGTATAAATTGTTGTAATCTTATTTAAAAATTTATAACCGGCTATTAACAAAATCGCATTTAAAATTAAGTTAACTAAGCCCGGTGACCACTCAAATAAATAGTACGTAATAATCGTGATACCCGTTACCCCACCCTCACCAAACTCGTTCGGGATAACAAACAAATTGACACCTAACGCAAAAAGAAATGCACCAATAATAATAAAAATAATGTCTGTCGTTCTTTTTTTCATACAGTACCTCACTTCTTATGTAAATATTTATTCTGCCATAAACTCTCACCATTATATCGTGGAATATTCAAATCGAACAGTGGTTTATTTTTATTTTAATATAGGGTAATAAATCAACTTCATCCTATATCCACATGTAATTTAAAAAGGGTAACAACTTTATTTATCCTTTTCGGCAAGAAGACTCCATCTGAATTGTGTTAGGGGTGAAACCCAACAATTCAGGTGGGGATGAATTGCCGTCAGAAGGTAGACTGAACTCTTTTGTTTCGTTCATAACAATTTTTGGTTACGAACATTTGTTTTTTGTTTTACGATATAATCTGCCCTTAGATAAGGAGGGAATATATCGTAAGACAACGAAATTGGATAATAATCATTCGGTCACTTGAGCCAAAAGGAATTACTGTAGAAGAATGGAATTACGATGAAGAACATGTTCATATTTTGTTCCGTTTCGTTCCAAATATTGATTTGTCAAAAATAATTTTAATGAACTCTCTAAGAAAGGTGGTGAAAACGATGGTTAAAAAGAAAGCAGTGAAAGTATTACGTAAACAAAAGAAAAGAGAAAACATGCAACGATTCACGCAGAAACAGAATATCGGACGAGCTTGCCTTACGGCTAAAGAATTCCGCTTACTGCAACGCATGTCACATAGTTCAAAAGCGTTGCGAAATGTTGGATTGTACACGATTAAACAAAGTTATTTGAACCATAATAAAATGGCTACTGTAAAAGAAGTGGACACTGCCATGCAAACCGATAGGAACTACTGGGGCATTCAATCCAACTCTGTTCAAGCGATTCGTAGAGCCTTATTTACAGAAGTGAAGAGCTTTTTTAAAGCATTGGAACAGTGGAAGAAAAAACCTGACACCTTCACAGGTCGTCCAAAGTTTCCGAATTATTCTCGTTCAACTGACAAACGAATTATTGAAATCTATCAAGTTCCAAAAGTGGATGATAACGGGTATTGGATCATTCCGATGAACGTTGCATTCAGAAAAAAATTCGGTTCCATAAAAATACGTATGCCTAAAAATTTAATAAATAAACAAATCTCCTACATTGAAATTGTACCGAAGCAAAAAGGTCGGTTCTTTGAGGTGCATTACACATATGAAATGCACCTTTCTCAAATGAAGAAACAATCCACGACTACTAGTAACGCTTTGAGTTGCGATTTAGGGGTAGACAGATTATTAAGTTGCGTAACAAATACAGGTGATGCATTTTTAATTGATGGAAAAAAACTAAAATCCATTAACCAGTACTTCAACAAAATGATAGGTAATCTGAAGCAAAAAAATGTGGAAAACGGACTTTCAAAACGTGTTGTAACGAACAAAATGGCCGCACTTTGGCATAAACGAGAACGACAAATAAATGGTTGCCAGTACCAACCAAAAACATACTTGGGGTGTTACCATAAGGTGGCATGAGTGCTAGAGCGTCAAACTATCTAGCGATAGATGAAAAGACCTAGTGTTCTAACTCAAGCCCCCACTGAAACGCTTCATCTCAGTGGGGGTAGTTGACTATGTACTACAAATAAAGTTTTGATTTCACATGCAATTGACGCTTAAAAATGAATATGAATACTCCCTCGCACAAACTTCGAATACAAAGCAAATAGGCGAAGCTATAGAATAAACTTCGCATCAAGCATGTGATCACAGAGATTTATATGTCATTTTATCCCCGCTTATACCTCGGCATTGATTACTATTTCAATTTGTAGATTTCTATTACTATCATCACTAATTCCAACTGATATCCTCCTAAGTGGATTCTACCTTCCGTCTCCCCACACTTATTAATGTAGCTTCGAAAGAAAGTTTCATCAAAATGGATTCTTCTCCAGCAAATTTAAGTTTAGTTTTTATAAACATGCTATGTTCTAAAAGATACTTGCTATTGTATTTTATATTCATACATTGCAGAAAAAGATTTACTTATCTTTCTCCATATATTCTTTAATCTTTCGTTCTTCCCACTCTTTTCCGAATATCCCAAATGGAAAAGTTGTCAAACCGTGTATAACGATACCGATTCCCCAACCTCCAAGTGGATATAAAAACCATAATTTACTTGAATCAGAGCTTACATTTATAAAAAAAAGCATCAAATTAACTAGTATATAGACCGTTAAATGAATGTAAAACGCTTTTAAATTCTCCATCCTTTTTTTAGCTCGTAAATAAACCTCATCTCGCTCCACCCTTAAACACCTCTTTCATTATTGTATTTTTTAAACTCGCTCCGATTTAAACATCATATTCTAATCGAAAATCCCTTATTCTCAAAAATTTACAAAATAAAAAATACCCATCAAATTTTCATACACATGATAATTTGATGGGTACTGCGTGATACATTTAGTTTTTACATTTATTGTTTTGAGTAAATTGCAAATAACGACTTATACTCGCCTAATTAAGACCAGATCCATACATCATCATTATTTTGAGTATTGCTCTTTACTTCATGAACTTTTTCGATATGATCCGTTGTGTTGTAGTTAATAGAAATTCCGCCCCAGCCTACATACTTCATATCAATTTTTACTTTCTCACCTGTATTAAATACTTGTCCCTTCGTTAAGAAAACATCAATAATATCTTTTTTCCCGTTTAGCGATGGATACTCAACTACGACATATTTAGTAGAACTATCTCCCTCATCTTCCATCGTTCCTATTTTTGATACTTCCCCAATTACATAATCAGGAGAACCGTCTTCTTTCATGTGCATACCTAATTTATTTGACGTATTTTCAACTGTATTTGCAATCATATATTCCGTAAAATTACGCATCATAGATCCAGTAGCTGTTACTTCATCCCCTACTTTCACATTTGAAAATGAATCAATATACACACTAACAGGTTCCTCATATTGCTTAGATTTTACAACAATTACACCGTTATCCACTTCTACTACTCGCCCTTCTAACGTCGAGAAATTTGATTCAATAGAAGCGGCACTCGCTTTTGATAGTTCTAATCCTGGTAAATTCGTTCCTGATAATACTGCGATCCCTAAAGCACCTGCTAAAATTAATTTTTTCATACCCATATGTAACCTCTCCATTCATGATGATTATATTTTTTGATTGGATACGACCGACCTGTAACCATTATAGTTACAGGTTATAAAAAATAGCAACCATCTTTCTCATGCAATGTTGCATACTGTAATTTTCAAATATAAATCGATTATTCCTATATTCAACACGAGTGCTAAATTCTTGAATACCAGCAGGTAAACGGATTGATAACGAAGAAATTAATGTGATGCATCATATTTTTTCAATGCTACAGTTTGTATAATCGTAGTCCATTACATTATGTAGGAGCGGAGTTAAAATGTTAATAAAACCAAAGAGATTACAGGCAGGAGATATTGTGGCAACAGTAAGTCCTTCATGGGGAGGCGCAGGTGATTCTGACATAAGATGGCGATATGAGCAAGGAGTAAAGAGATTAGAAGAAGTTTTCGGTCTTACGGTTATCCCAATGCCAAATAGTTTAAAAGGTAGCGAATTCATTTATAACAACCCACAGGCTCGTGCGGAAGATTTAATGACAGCTTTTAAAGATACGCGCGTGAAAGCAATTATTGCAAATATTGGCGGTGAAGATAGCATTCGCTTACTTCCCTATATAGATTTTAATGTGATACGTGAAAACCCGAAAATTTTTATGGGATACTCTGACGTTACTATTTCACATTTATTTTGCCATAAAGCAGGGCTTTCCTCTTTATACGGTCCAGCAATTTTGACCGACTTTGCCGAAAATGTAGAGATGGATCGATATACAGTTGAAATGGTAAATCGAACTCTCTTTTCCAATGAAACGATTGGCGAGATTCAACCAGCTCATGAATGGACGAGTGAGCGTTTAGAATGGATAGAGGTAAATAAAGATACAAGGCGTACGATGCAACAAAACAATGGCTATGAACTACTTCAAGGCTCTACTACCGTACAAGGACGCTTAATTGGTGGTTGTATAGAAGTATTGGAATTTGCAAAAGGAACGGAGCTTTGGCCTGAGAAAAAATATTGGGAGAATCGTATCCTTTTCTTTGAAACTTCTGAAGACCATCCAGAACCAAGCTATATAAAGTATTGGTTACGAAATTATGCAGCACAAGGCATTCTGCAAAAAGCAAGGGGCATCATTTTTGGTAAACCAAAAGACGAAATGTATTATGAAGAATATAAACACGAAATACTGCAAGTAATGAAAGAACATAATTTAGAAGATTTACCGATTCTTTATAATTTAAATTTTGGCCATACCGAGCCTAAGTTTATTTTACCTTACGGTGCGATGGCAGAAATTGATTGTGAAAATGGGTCTTTCTCTATTTTAGAGAGTGGCGTGGAATAAAGGAAAACTTTAAATAAGTATAGCCATTTTCCTGATCCTACAGAAAAAATAGCGTGTTTTTTCATTTTAGAGAGTATTTTATTTTGGTTAGCTTGATAGCGACATGAAAGGACCCCAATAAATAAAATCACTCTTATGAGATATGACTGTGAATTGATACTTTTTAAATGATATGGAGATTACTTATCTAATGATAAAGGGGGATTACGTTTATGGAAGTAACATTAACAGTAAGTAAATGGGATGAAAAACTAATCGATGATACTAGAAAAGATTTCCCTATTAATATTGCCCATGTTGAATATGATATTGATGGTGAATTAAAAGGAAAAGCTTTTGTTGAATACTTATTATATTATTTAGACTCAAATATAAATGATGGTCACTTGGCTACTGCTAAAATTTCTAGATTTTTACACTTTGAAGGAATTTATAAGGGGCAACAAGGGACATTTACAGCTATAGAGCAAGGAATATTTGATAAAGGAAATTTAGATTCCCCAGGAACAATTATTAAAGCTACCGGTAACTTAGAAAATCTGAGAGGGTCCTATAATTATCAGTTTACAGGTCAAACTAGTAAACTGATTTTAGAGTTTGAATTTTAGCAAAGTATCCTATAAATTAGTGGAAAGGACATTTCTTGTAATACTGGGAATGTCCTTTTTGTTGACGAGCTTATTCAACTATTCTTTTATTAGTTAAGAAAAGAACAGAGTATGTTACATAACGTCTTATTATCAGTATTCAGCAATGCATAAAATTTTCGTTATGGTGGAATTAAAAATCTAAGCCCGAGAGGCATGTGCCCCCCACCTATTCATTACTTTTCCTACTAACTAAAGAATAATCCCCGAAAAACTCCCCTTCATAACTTCTTTTTCAAGTTGATTTCTACATATAAACATCGCAATAATTTTTGTGCGATGTTTTTCATCGGGTTCAAATTGTTCAATAGTTACATCACAACGAATGGTATCACCGCTAAAGACAGGACGTACAAATTCAAAATCCATTTTGCGAGCTAGTACGTTATAGTCACCGCCAATTTTTGTAGGCAGCGTTGATGTTAACAGCCCTTGTACAACAAATCTCCCCTGCTCATCTGGTGTAACATGATGAACACCTTCATCTTTAGATACTTCTGTAAATAAAACAACATCTTCTTTTGTAAACGTTCGTTCAAAGGTGATTTTTTCGCCTACTTGCAATTTCATCGATACCCCTCCTCAAAAACACTTTTAACATAAGAAAAACCGAAACTATAATCATTTCGGTTTTTCAATCTAAAGAAGTCTATATTTATTTTAACGAATGAACAAACAACCCACTGCGCAGTTTTGGTTCAAACCACGTTGATTTTGGTGGCATAATTTCTCCAGCGTCTGCGATTGATAATAAAGCTTCCATTGATGTCGGATATAATGAAAACGCTGCTTTATATTCACCGCTATTTACAAGGCGTTCTAGTTCTTCTAATCCGCGGATTCCTCCGACAAAATCAATGCATGAATCAGATCGTGGATCATGTATTTCAAGTACTTGGCTTAATAAATGATCTTGCAGAATAGATACATCTAAACCTTTAACGAGATCATTCGCATCAAACGTTTCCTCTTTCACAGTGAGCTTATACCACTTCTCGTTTACATACATGCCAAATGATTTTGGTTCATTTGGTTTATACGGAGAACCATTTGCTTCTTCTACATAAAAGTACTGCGTAATTTGCTTTAAAAACTGCTCGACTGATAAACCATTTAAATCTTTCACAACCCGGTTATAGTCCCAAATTGATAATTCATCATGAGGGAATAAAACAGATAGGAAGAAATTGAATTCCTCTTCTCCTGTGTAATTCGGATATTGCTCTCTTCGCATTAGTCCTACTTTTGCAGCTGATGCAGAGCGGTGATGTCCATCTGCAATGTAAAGACTAGGAATATCTTCAAATGCGTTTACTAAATTTGCAATTACTTCTTCATCTGCAATCTTCCACGCAACATGCTCCACACCATCTTCTGCTGTAAATGTATAGATTGGCGTATGTTCTTCTTTCCAGCTTGCAATTAAACGTTTCACTTCTTCTTTTGTACGATACGTTAAAAAGATAGGACCCGTATTTGCATCGCACACATCAACGTGGCGAATGCGATCAAGTTCTTTTTCATGACGCGTTCTTTCATGTTTTTTAATTATATCATCCTCATACTCGTCAATCGATGTACAAACGACAAGCCCAGACTGCGTTCTACCTTGCATCGTCAGCTGATAAATGTAAAGCGCTGGCTCTTCATCTTGAACGAACACTTCTTCTTGTATAAATTGCTTTAAATTTTCACCCGCTTTTTCATATACGCGATCATCGTACGGTGAAAGTGCCGGGTCTAAATCAATTTCTGCTTTATCAACGTGTAAGAAAGAATATGGATTCCCTTTTACAACTTCTCTTGCCTCTTCACTATTTAATACGTCATACGGTAAAGCTGCTACTTGTGCTGCTTTTCCCTCTACTGGACGAATGGCACGAAACGGTCGGATTTTTGCCAAGTTTCTCTCTCCTTTACACAATCATTCGAACGGCTACAACACCTGTGATTTTGCTTATATTTTCCACAATATTCTCTTTCATTATATCATCAATTCCGTTATCAATATCAATCATTGTGTACGCCCAAGAATGTTTACTACGATTAATCATATCCGCAATATTAATATGATGTTCTGCTAAGCATCCTGTAATTTGTCCTACCATGTTTGGTACATTTTGATGCATAATTGTAATTCGTTTTTTTCCAATGTACGGAAGCTCTACGTTTGGATAGTTTACTGAATTACGAATATTACCTGTCTCTAAATATTCACGTAATTGACGTGCAGCCATTACTGCACAATTTTCTTCAGATTCAGACGTAGATGCACCGAGATGAGGAGTTGCTGTTACATTTTTCATCTTTATCACATTTTCATTCGGGAAATCAGTTACGTAATGTGTAATAATATCTTCTTCTAACGCTTTTTGAAGAGCTCTTTCATCTACAAGTTCTCCTCTAGAGAAATTGAATAGACGCATTCCTTTTTTCATCGTCTCTATAGCGTGTTCACCAATAATCCCCTTCGTTTGGTTCGTAAGAGGAATATGAAGTGTAATATAATCACACGTTGCAAAGATTTCATCTAGGCTAAACGCTCTTTGTACTTGCGTAGAAAGACGCCATGCTGTTTCAACTGATATATACGGATCATATCCAACAACGTCCATCCCTAAAGATAACGCATCGTTCGCAACTAAAGCACCAATTGCACCAAGACCGATAACACCTAAACGTTTCCCTGCAATCTCTGATCCAACGAATTGCTTCTTCCCAGCTTCAACAAGCTGTGGTACTTCTTCTCCATCCAACTCTTTCGTCCAGCTCACTCCGTTTATAATATTACGGGAAGACATAATAAGGCTTGCGATAATAAGTTCCTTCACTGCATTCGCATTAGCCCCTGGCGTATTAAATACTACAATACCCTTTTCCGTACAACGCTCAACAGGAATATTATTTACACCGGCACCAGCTCTTGCAATTGCCTTTAAATCTTCTGAAAACCCTTCTTGATGTAAAGAATAGCTGCGAAGTAAAATACCATCTGGATGACCTACTTTGTCTCCAATTTCATAGCGATTCCCATCAAAAATTTGCAAACCCTTTTCGGCAATTTGATTTAACGTCTGAACACGAAACATATCCCCATCTCCCTATCTATTTTCAAGCTCAAATTCCTTCATATAGTCTACTAATTCTTGTACACCTTGGGTTGGCATCGCATTGTAAACACTAGCGCGCATACCGCCGACTGAACGATGTCCCTTTAGCGTAACGAAACCGCGCTCTTTCGATTTTTGTAAAAACTGATTGTTAAGCTCTTCTGACGGTGTTGTAAACGGAATATTCATAAGTGACCGATACGTGGGATCAACTGGTGAAGTAAACAATTTAGATTCATCTAAAAAATTGTAAAGAAGTGAAGATTTCATTCTATTTTGTTCTTCAATCGCAGATACCCCGCCTTGTTCTTTCAACCACTCTAGTACAAGTTTTGCTACATAAATACTAAAGGATGGCGGTGTATTATATAGGGAGTTATTTTTACTGTAAGTTTCATAGTTTAACATCGTAGGACAAGCACTATTTGCACTGCCAATTAAATCTCTTTTTATAATTACAATCGTTAAACCCGCTGGCCCTAAATTCTTTTGCGCACCCGCATATATGAGACCAAACTTCGTAACATCATATTGTTCTGATAAAATATTTGAGGACATATCCGCAACGAGCGGCACTCTTTCTAAATGTGGAATATCCACATATTTTGTCCCCTCAATTGTATTGTTCGTTGTAATATGTACATAATCTAGTTCTTCATCATTTGGTAAATCATCCATTTTAGGAATCGTAGTAAACTTCTCTTTTTCAGAAGAAGCAATCACTTGTACTTCTCCTACTTTTCCGGCTTCTTGCAGCGCCTTTTTAGACCATGAACCTGTCAGTACGTACCCGGCTTTTTTATACGTATCCATTAAATTTAACGGTATCATAGAAAATTGTAATGACGCACCGCCCTGTAAAAATAAAACTTCATACTCATCAGGAATGTTCATTAATTCACGAAGTAAGCTACTTGCTTCATCAATAATATTTTGGAAATAAGAAGATCTATGGCTCATTTCCATAACAGACATGCCTGTCCCGTTATAATTTACAAGCTCCTTTTGCACTTTCTCTAAAACTGGCAAAGGGAGTATAGATGGTCCTGCTGAAAAATTATACACTCTCTCCATCACCCAGATAACCTCCCTATTTCTCATTTTTATTATTTTTTAAACTTTCTGAATTATAACCTATATACAATACACGGTCAATTTGTTTTCCATTATTACGGTGCAAGACGCAATGGAATCGCTTGCATGTGCACCCTGCTTTTTATAAACATACAAAAAAGTGTTAAGTACATAATCGTACTTAACACTCTAGTAATTAAGTATAATAGCTACTTACTCGTAAAGAACCGATCGAAAATTTGATAAATAGCTGAAAGACCAAAGAGCCAATAAATAGTATCCACAAGCGCCGGCATAGAACCAAACCATTTCTCAACTACATTATAATCTAACGCCACAAACAACCAATTCAAACCGCCAAGAATCACCAAAATTACTGTAAGGTATGACAAAAATTTCATTATGATTGCCCCCTAGGTGATAAGATGGTGAAAGGCCTTTCACTAAAATATATGTAATGGATTCTAAAACTTACCTATTTTATAAAATTTATTTTCGATACCAGCCATTAATAACTGTCTCTGCTTCTTTACTATGTATTTGATATGAATGATTACTATCATTAGATCCGATAAACCAAATTGAAAAACCTTTAAAATATGGCTTCGCTTCTAATACATCTCGGTAAGCACGCCACCCGTTAAGTTGTACATCTTTTGAAAACACATTCGTAACATCTGGGTTCCACGGGCTTTGTAGTCCAAGCTCACGTGCTGGCACATTAAATCCACCAAAATAAACTGGCTTTCCAGTTGTTTTATGTAATGTCTCAAGTTGCTGAACGACATTTTGGCCACGATTGTATACTGTCGTCGCAAATAAGCTTTGTTTTACTTCTTCGTATGATGGATTTCTTTTTCCTGAAACTTCAAACCAACTATCAATACTTACAATGTCCACCTTTTTTAAATACGGGCGATTTATTTTCTCTTTAAATTTCGCCTCAAAAGAAGGATCCCAACTTGCAGTTAACCACCAATTCATTTGATACAAAACATTTCCTTTATACTGCTGGCGAACAAAATTAATCGTATCATTCCAATATCCTTCTGCATATTCCATATTCACGAAATTAGAAGCGATTTTCAGCCCATAAATATTGTACTTACTTGTAATGGAATTAAAAATATCTTGTAAAACAACCGTTTTCCAATTCCAGAAGAAATCGTTAATATTACTCGGGTTCCATTCCGTCTCTCCAATATTTCCTTGCTGAATAAACGGGAACGGTTCCACTATAACTTGAATATTACGCTTTAATAATTCTTGAATTAAAATAATAGCTTGTTGCTTTTGCGCCTGATTAATTACCATATTAGTCGAATTCACATTCGGAATATCCACTTGAATCGGTACATTCACCGTATTTAAATTCAAGCGCTCTACATCTGCTAACACTTTCGCTACATTGCCTACTTCCCATACCGTTACGTTTCCTGATTTTATTTTTCCAGATTGAACAGTATTTACATCCGCCTGTATATTTCCCTGGAAACAAAAAGAAAACAACATGATACACACTCCTAAAATACTTACTAAACTCTTACTTTTCTTCACAAGTTTCCCCCTATATTTTTTGGCATTCTTGCTTATTCTATACAATGTTTCACATATATTCCACAAGAAAAATAATTCAAAAAAAGAGCGGTTCTCCCGCTCCTTTACAAACCATTCCATCTCAAAATATCTACACATTATTTAGGGACTAAATTTAACACTTTCCCTTCTATCCCATCTGTATTAAGTGTAGTCGTATGATAATCACCGTTCACCCAATCATCTATTTGATCATGATACCAATCGCTTCTAAAGTTTCCTGATTGTCCTGGCCCTACGATATGATAACCGTTTGACATATCTTTCGTATCAATAACAAATCTCCAAGATGCCCCATGATTTACAATACCGTTATCTCGGTAACTCGCTGCTTGAACGGTAACTTGACTTCCGCCTATTGGAACTGGTTTCTCACGATTAAATGCGAGTAATGCTAATATACTAGATGATCTCGAAATTGGATGTGTAAAAGCAAGTTGATGGTAATCGCCCCACTTCCACTCCGCAACATCTGGTCCATATTCCTTCTGTAATTTCTTCATTACTTTCTCGTACGATGTATGCACAACTTTCGTGAAGCCTCCGTACTTCGTAAACCAAGCGCTATTTTCTCCTTCTACTTCTTTTCGAATCAATTCATCAACTACTTGTGACTTCCCTTCAAATAACTCCATCACATCTTTCGGTATTTCTTTTGAAAATAGCGTATTCGAAATCTCTTTCATTAACAAATGGAATATTAATGGTGCCGCTTCATCTTTACTATCGTAAAAATTCCACTTTGTTAATTGTTTTACGCCTTCTTTCTCTACTTCATTTAAAGATGCTTTATTTAACTCTTTTAACAATATAGGAGTAAACTCTTTCCCATATAAATTTTTTTGATCCATCTGTAAATCTTCTAAATCTTTCACCGTATACTTTTCCTTCTCTTGTAAAAACTCTTGAATACGCATTTGCCTATATGGCTGCGCCCACGTATTACTAATATGGTACGGGTAATTATCATCAACGATTTTATTATTTGCAGTTGAAATAAACCCTTGTTTTGGATTTATTACTTTTGGAAGTTGATCAAACGGAATATACCCTTCCCATTCATATTCATCTGTCCATCCTGGCACAGGCAAACTACCATCACCTTTTTTACGCACTGGTATATTTCCATTCGCTTTATAAGCAATTGTGCCATCGTTTGATGCAAACACAAAGTTTTGAGTTGGTGTATGAAAATCTTGAAGAGCCGTTTCAAACTCATTCCAATCTTTCGCCTTATTCATATTTAATACAGCCTTTAATTCAGCGGAAGGCTCCAAAGCAGTCCATTTCAAAGCGAATACTGTTTTCGTTTTCTCTTTCCCCTTATCCGCAAACTCTGAAATGACTGGACCATGCCTCGTAACCGTAACGTTATACGGAATTGTTTTCCCGCCTTTTACTTTAATAGATTCATCAACAACCGTAGCCTTTTCCCATTTATCGTTATACAAAAATTCATTTTCATTATTAGGATTTCGCTTCTCAATATATAAATCTTGCACATCAGGACCTGTATTCGTAACGCCCCATGCTATTTTGTCATTGTGTCCTAATATAACGCCTGGTACTCCTGCGAAAATAACGCCACTCACATGTAAATCTTTCATTTCAAGTTGCGATTGATACCAAATAGAAGGTGTCGCAAGAGATAAATGAGGATCATCCGCTAAAATCGGCTTACCAGATACACTCTTTTCACCACTCACAACCCAGTTATTACTACCGTTAAACTCTGGTGGAATAACTGTCTTTGAAAAACTTTGTGCTACATCCACATTTGTATTTTTCAATTCAGCTAGCAATCTAGGCGCATCTTTCGGATATGTAGGAAATAGCTCATTTGCTTGCTCTTTCGGTAAATTTTTCAGCGCCCAATATCGAAATGCTTGTCCGTGCCAATGTCCTCCTAAATCAAACGCCATATACTTTCCAATCGTTAAAGAATCCACGATTGACCATTCAGCAGGCTCATAGCCTAATATAGTAAACTCAACCGGCAATTTTTTTTCCTCTTTTGCCTCACGTATAAAAGTATTCACCCCATCAGCAAATGACTGCAGGGCATATTTCGCTTCCCCATCATATTGACTAACAGACGCTTCGGCTGCTCGCCGTAAACCGAGCGTTCGAAACAACTTATCTCGATCAACAGCTGCTTCCCCTACAACTTCACTTAACATACCAGAAGCTTGCCTTCTACTTAAATCCATTTGAAACAAACGATCTTGCGCTTGTACATACCCTTGCGAGAAATATAAATCATGCGCATTTTCCGCTTTAATATGTGGTACACCTTTACTATCTCGTTTCACCGCAACAGCATGTTGTAAATCCTCAAGTTTTATCGTTCCATCTATCTTTGGCACAGAACTAAGCGTATATATGTTCAAAAAAATCATAGCGCAAATAAACAAAAAAAGAACGATACTACTAGACCAAATAAAAATTCTTTTTCCCCTATTTCGTTTCTTTTTTATGACGACTTCCATACAATCCCTCCTCTCTCAATCTATTCGCTTCTATTGTGAAAGAACCTTTTAGAAAAGAAGAAATCATTACTTGCTCATGCTATGGATCATACAAACTGAATACTTCTCTCTTACGCACTATTTCCTTTCCTTTATTGAAGCTTACTCGTCCTTTCTTACACCAATTCCTCAAAATCCCCTTCACATAAGCGAGCGTTCGCTTATTATGTTCAAACGCAATTTTAAGTGCCTCTAGTACTTTATCTCCTGAAACTCTTTGCATCCATTCCTTTAATTCCTTCGCGATATATGGAGATAGACTACTAATGTTTTGTTCGTAAAATTTATAAACTTCACTATGCGGAGTGGCATCCTCTACTCTTTCTACCTCTTCCTTCTCTTGAATAATTACTTGTTGTGAATTACTATCAATCTCTTCCTCTGGCATACCAAAATACTGAAGTAATAATGGAATCTTGCATTCTTCTTCAAGACATTTACGCAAAAACTTATGTAGGAACTCTTTACTTTTCACCATTTTCAGCTCACGTAATACACATTTCTCTATGTTCGTATTAAAAATAGGATTATAGTGTAACCAATTTATAATGAATAACTCTTTCGTTTCCGCATCATAT
The DNA here is from genome assembly GCF_046534555.1 of Bacillus sp. SIMBA_074. Taxonomy (NCBI): domain Bacteria; kingdom Bacillati; phylum Bacillota; class Bacilli; order Caryophanales; family Bacillaceae; genus Bacillus; species Bacillus sp. SIMBA_074. The sequence continues at coordinate 86,523 of NZ_JAWRYM010000014.1, forward strand.
AAAATCTTCCCGTATTCCACAAACCGGTTCAATAACTTCTCAACAGTCTCCATACTGTAACCAGTTTCAAGCTCTGCCAAACGCTTCGGTAATATGTAAATACCACATTGCTTCGTTTTCGTACCAGTTAACAAATATATGTAAAAATAACGCTCTTCTGGCGTTAAATCTAATATGAATTCATCTTGCCAAAAGTTCACCTGCACATTACGGTACACCGCCATATGTTTCCCACCTCCTTTTATTCATAAAAAGGCAAATTTCAAGCCTTCAATATACATATAGGAATGAGGGCTTTATTTTTGCATTTGAATTCCAAATTTTTTTAACTACTACAACGCCGGTTTTATTTTTTCGCGCTTGTTTTGTTCTTGTAGTTGTTTTTGTTTTTGTTTTTGTTTTTTCTTAGTGATTTATTACTTGGTAGGTGCTTATAAGGGGCTTTGAAGGGGCTTATATAGTGTTTTCATTCCTCTCCTATCCGATTCCTAATTACAAATGTCTCCAACAATCTTCATATATTGCAGACAACCATTATGATTCACCTGCTCATATTTACACGAAAATAAAAAGCACTTGTTGCCTTCGTAGACAATTCAGTGCTTAAAGTTAAAAGCTTATAAATAAAAGTGTCTATAATCGACATAGTTGATTGAAATACAATTCTGTTACATTTATTTTAGTAACGATAATATGATACATACCGAATTATCTACAACTGAACGTTCTGGGCGAGATTTCATTAACACCGTTAATCCAATTAATGAAGTGACTAGCGTTTGTGCCAATGATTTAGCATTCACATCACTTTGCAGTTCTCCAGACTGAATTCCTTTAGTAATTAATTCTTGAAATATAACTGAAAGATACATTTGATGTTCTCTAGTCAGCACTTCAAATTTTTCATTATGAGGAGCAAGTTCCACCATTGTATTAATACAAAAACAGCCTTTATTTGATTCTTTTTTATATTCCTCTTCCACCATATTTTCAAAAAATATACGAATGGCCTCTTTTACAGATTGTTCTTTTTGAAGTTTTGTTCGAATGCTAGCTGCGTGTAAATTCGTGTATCTCCGTAATGCAGCTTCAAATAGCCCTTCTTTATCACCAAATGCCGCATATAAACTCGGTCTTTGTATTTCCATTTTAGCAGTTAGATCACTTAATGAAGTAGCAGCGTATCCTTTCTCCCAAAAAAGTTGCATAGCAGCATCCAAAGCTTTTTCTTTATCAAATTCACGTAGTCGAGCCATTTAATCCCTCCTCTTTTTTCACCTGTTTTCTAAATTATAAATCACGTTTTTATGTACTAATCAGTATATTATATATCGTATTAAATTATAAATGATATGTCAAAAGAAACTGAATTTAATTTACAATTCACTTGACATAGTAACTTATCCCTGATTATATTTGACTTACGAAATAACATACCGTTCGGTACATTATTTTAAAAACAAAAGGAGATGATATTATGGATGCTAAAGAAAAAATGACAACTGCTCTTACACAGAATAATGATCAGTTCCAATCACCTATCAATACAATCATGCCCCGCTATATAACTCTATTATTTTCAATAGCTTGCGGGATGGCTGTGGCGAATATATACTTCGCCCATCCTCTACTTGATTCTTTATCAAATGCGTTTAAGATCAACCATTCAACTATTGGTGTCGTTATTACGATTACTCAAGTTTGTTATGCACTCGGATTACTTTTATTAGTTCCACTTGGTGATTTGTTAAACCAAAAAAGACTTATCATTGTTCAAATGCTTTTATCCGTTTTCGCTTTAATTGTGGTCGGAGTCGCTCCTTCAAGTACCGTACTTTTTATAGGTATGGCCTTAGTCGGAATTCTTGCGACCGTTACGCAGACACTCGTCGCATATGCATCCATTTTAGCTAACCCAAAAGACCGTGGGCGAATAGTAGGTTTCGTCACGAGTGGTGTCGTAATAGGAATTCTACTTGCACGTACATTTGCCGGAACATTAACAGATCTAGCGGGATGGCGTTCCGTTTATCTCACCTCTGCTGTACTTATGCTCTTCTTAATTGGTTTGTTATATCGTAATTTACCTAGTCTTGAACATAAAAAAACAGCTATGACCTATCGTAAATTATTACGTTCTGTTCTCTTATTATTTGTAGAAGAAAGGATCTTACGTATTCGCGGAATATTAGCATTGCTTATTTTTACTTCATTCAGTATTTTATGGACTTCATTAGTTTTACCTCTAAGTGTTGCACCATATAATCTATCACATACAGCTATTGGAGCATTTGGTCTTGCCGGAGTTGCCGGCGCATTAGCTGCTACTAAAGCGGGACAACTGGCTGATCGCGGATTCGGAGAGAGAACTACTGGCATAGCCTTATCCTTATTATTACTTTCATGGCTCCTCATTAAATTAATGAACCATTCTCTATTCCTACTAGTTATCGGTGTTATCCTTTTAGATTTAGCTGTGCAAGCTGTACATGTCACCAATCAAAGTATACTTTTCACAGTGCGTCCAGAAGCGAGAAGTCGCCTCACTGCCAGTTACATGATTTTTTATTCTATCGGCAGTGCAACAGGTGCAATTCTTTCCACAAACATTTATGCAAGCTACGGATGGAACGGAGTTTGTATATTAGGTGCATCCGTTAGTGCTTGTGCTCTTTTATTTTGGGCAATGACCTTACGGAGATCGTCACAACTAAAAGAAAAATAATTCATTTGTATATTTTCTAATATGTATTTTTCTACAAGACTATAGAATACCATTCACTTTTTAAAATAAATCAACGGCATTTTCATATTAAAAATGCCGTTGATTCCAAACTTTTATGTATGCGATTCGCCATGTCATGATAATAGATCATATACTAGCGAAATACATCTATTACAAACTACCTTTAACTTGTCCAACAATCTCATTTATCGTATTTCGATCAAACTTATCACTAATTTCGTATGGCTTACGATCTCCTACTAATTGTACCCCTACGATGTCTTTGCGGTCCTTACCATATTGCACTTCAATAATAGATCCGCGCTCTATTTGTTTCCAAATGTGGCTTGCTTCATCTTTATTATCTAAAATAATACAGTCCTCAATAGTTTCATCGATTCCAATTAACTTGTTATCATCCATATATCCAACCTCGTAGTGTAGACGTTCTTTCGCTTTTCCGCTTACTAATATACCTTTGCTACCGTATGAGTAATCCGTATAATCCTTTTTCTCCGCTTGTACCGCTTTCGGCTCTTTTGCTTCAGTTTTTTCAGCAGTTCCACACCCCGCAATAAGACCGATTGGTATAACCACCGTTAATACTACTCTAGTAAATTTCTTTATCACTTACAACCAACCTCACATGCTTAAGTTTAAATTTCATTTATTACCTTATTAAACAATAACATGATACTAAGTAGACAGAACCAAAGATAACCTATTATTTACATACTCACACTTTAATTAAAGACTATGCCATTTAAACCTAGTCCCTACATAACTTTAACTTTGCTTCACATACTTAATTGTATTGAATGACGTCTCATTAAATAATCGCAAGTTTTTCCCATCATAATCTTGAACTTTATATGTTATTTTCTTTTTTTGAATTGTATCTTCTACACTGTCTACTAAACGTTTATTGAGATGTAAATAGATTGCAAAAGCTTCCTTATCATACTCCCAAGTTCCTTCAATATAATTCTTTTTATTTGGATACTCACCTTTACCATATGTTTCAAATGTCTTATCACCTTTTAGAATGAGTGACATATTGAAACCGTCTGTTCCTTGGAATCCCCAGTTACCGATTAACTCCGTACCATCTTTCACATTCTTCATAACGTTATCCGTGTTAATTCCAGCTTTCTTATCTAACTCTTTCAAATCTTTCATAGATACTGTACCGTCACCGACTTTAATATCCCCTTCAAGATCTTTGAATGCTTTAAGCCAGTAAATATCTCCTTCTTTCACTAACTTTTCGGATTTCTCGATTAACTCTTTATCAGTCTTATCGCCTTTTTCTCTTTTTTCTTTTCGGGTGAATACTTCATTTATTAAAGAAAAAGACTCTCTAAAATAACTAATTGCTTTTTCAAAATCCTTTTGTTGATTTACATACTCTGCAGGGGGATCTATCGACTCAAATTTATCTATCATTTTATTTAATTCTTTCACACTATCTACTATATCTGATTTCTTTTTCTTACCGTCAAAAACCTCTCTTGTAATATTGTTATGCTCCGCAAACAACTTATCAAACTCTACCCCTAATTTATACACTTTATTAGGATAATCTTCCTTTGAAACTTTTTCTTTCTTACTATTAGACTTCGATTCTTTTACTTTAGACTCTTCCGTTTTCTCCTGTTTAGAAGTGTTCGTTTTCTCAGAAACTCCACAACCAAATAACAACATGACCGGAACTGCTACCCCTAGTAGTTTCTTTGCATTCATGACTGATTTCTCCTTCTACTTGAATAGATTACTCTTACTATACCCATCCTCTTTTTTTATCTTGTAATTAAAGTTACAATCGCAATAACTCCTAAAATCGGTCCCCAATATTCCATTTTTATAAAAAATAGTGAGTGCTTTTTGTTAAACATAACTTTTTCACCAGTTTCGGCATCTATATAAACTTTCCCATTTGGCTTATTAATATACTTTCCTAAATACCAAGACATAACCCCTGATATAATAAACATTACCGCCATTGGCCAACTATGGTCTTGAAAATATGTAGCGTCCCCCGTTATAGATTCAAAGATAACCTTACCCAAAAGAGTATTAATAATTACGATAATTGCGACTAAAAAACCCCAACCTGACCAAATAATCATCTATTTCTCCTCCTAAAGCGTACAACTTTGTACCTTATGTTAATTTGAAATGCACACGAAAACATCTAATTTTCCGAATATACAGACTCCGTAAATTACACTTAGCCTATATTCATCAATTAGATTCTAACTTTAATGTTCTAAATGCAAATGAACCAGACATAATTTGTAATATTGTTGGAATAAGTAAAAAGAATAATGACATAAATAACATAACTATAGGAATCACAATCATACAAACTCCATAAACTTTATTATTAACCTTGTTTACTAAAAACGATAAAATAAGCAACCCTATTTGAACCGTTAAAACAATAGAATAATAAGCCAAAAGTTTGTAATCAAAACCTTCCATAACATTAATGGCTACAATTATTAAAATAATAGAAATTATAATTCCCAAAATACCACCAATTAAACCTAATACGAATTCAGGTGTTCTTTTCAATACAATCCCCCCTTCTATTAACCATTAACAATCTGTATATTTTTCCCATTCATCATCATACCAAATATTTATTGGAAAAACTATACATATTCATTTTTTATTCTTCCTTACCTTACTATGATTTTCTCACAACTATAGATAGCTTGTAGCAGTTACAAAATCAAAGCCTTCAAAATCACTAACTGAATTGTCATACTGAAAATTATAAATTAAAACGATAGAATTATAGGATTTCTTTAATTTAACTTCTTCCTTAATTCGAGAAAGTATTTTATCATCATATGAACATCCCGTTAATAACACAGAAATATCATCACTCGCCTCTTCTAACACTTCCTTTTCAATAAAATCCTCATCTACATCAATCATATCAATATTAAAATCAACAAAAAACTTTGCTGGTATAGAGTCTCCTTCTCCATCATACGTAGCATCCGTATATACATCTAACTGATCTTGCGTTTGCATATTACCTAAACATATTGAAACCATTCCATGTACTTCCATCAATAGTGTCCTCCATTATGAAAATATATTATACTTTCTCGTTCAACTTATACTTTAAATATTCAGCAATTTTCATCTCTCCTCTTTCAATAGCAAACGTATAAGCGTCCATATCTTTCATATTATTACCAGAATATTTTATCGTTATATCTATACCATTCATAACTAGCAATTTAACGATTTCAAAATGACTGCTATATATTGCAGCAAACAGAGGATTTCGATCCGGCTCACTAGTGTCTATTTCAACTTGGTGTTTAATGAGATACTCTGCAATATGTAGATATCCTTTCGTAGCAGCTCTTTCAAGGGCATTTGTAGAAAAAGTCCCACCCTTTGCATGAATATTAATTCCTGAATTGATTAAGTACTCTATTATTTCTAACTGTCCATGCGCTGTCGCTACATGTAACCACGTACCAAATGGCGTCACATATTCCAACATCTTAGGCTCTTTCTCAAGTAAATCTCTTAACGTGTCCAATTGACCACTCTTTATGGAATCTCTCATTCTTTTCGCAATTTGAATCTTATCCATTCTACTTCCCCTTTAATTCTTATCTTGTAGAAATAGCTTTGTAACTTATCGACTAATTTAAAACTCATGATTTTTATAAAAAAGCATTTCTTCTTTCCATTCAGTTAAACGGGATTATTCAGAAATTCACTATCATACTTCTTGATTAAGACTTTATCATTTTCATCAATTGGTAATTCTCCTAAGTATTTATATTTCCAAATAATCATCTGATCACTAAAACTATATTCTGTATCGAACCAATTTGTATAATCGAAATGCATGTTAAATTTCCCACTATGTTCAAGCGACATCGTAAAGGCGTACCAAAGTTCTTGCTGATTATCTTTGAAAACATTTCTTAATTCTTTACTCAATCTATATAAAGAATCTTCTTTTCTTTCAAATTCAATTTCATCAATTTCATATTTAAAAGGAATTTCCACACTATATGTATAATTTTTTTCACTTCTGATGGTGTTATAGAAAAAGTAAGTTCCCCCTCCCGTTTCTGATATTTGAGCATAAAAATAAAATTCCTCCCACTCTTCCGGAATCATGTCATTAACCGTTTCAGCCATCTCTCTATATAACCTATTCAGTTCTTTTTCCAATCGACTTCCCCCTATTTGATTTTTACCATCCACTTTTTTCTATATTATACCATCCTCTCGATTAGCTCTGTTTTTATTTGCAATAAAATGTAATTTATTTCATTCAAAAATCAGACCAAGTTTCGATGAACTTTAGAAAGTAGACATACCTCCTGAATACAATTAGTATTAACATTGAGAAATATGAAAGACTTGTAAACTAGATAATTACACTTAAAAAGGTTTTTATATTAAGGAAAGACGTGCACAGCTATGGACTTTAAAACAGTTATGCAAGAGCTTGAAGCCCTCGGTAAGGAACGAACAAAAAAAATATACATATCTAACGGTGCACATGAGCCAGTTTTCGGCGCGGCTACAGGCGCTATGAAACCAATTGCTAAGAAAATAAAAGTAAATCAAGATTTAGCTGAGGAACTTTACTCCACAGGTAACTACGATGCTATGTACTTTGCAGGTATTATTGCAGATCCAAAAGCTATGAATGAGTCTGATTTTAATCGTTGGATAGACGGGGCGTATTTTTATATGCTGTCTGATTATGTGGTGGCAGTGACTTTATCAGAGTCCGATATTGCACAAGATGTTGCCGATACATGGATTAAAAGTGGGGACGAGCTAAGAATGTCAGCAGGATGGAGTTGCTACTGCTGGCTTTTAGGAAATCGCAAAGACAATGAGTTTTCCGAAAGCAAGATTTCCGATATGCTTGAAATTGTGAAAAATACGATTCATGATTCACCAGAACGAACAAAATCCGCTATGAATAATTTTCTAAACACTGTGGCAATTTCATATGTACCACTACACGAAAAAGCAGTCGAGACTGCAAAAGAAGTTGGTATAGTTGAAGTAAAACGTGATAAGAAAAAAAGCAGTTTACTAAATGCTTCCGAAAGTATTCAGAAAGAACTTGATAGAGGAAGACTTGGTTTCAAACGTAAATATGTAAGGTGTTAAAAGTATGAAGGTGTCAATCTAGGAAAGATTGACACCTTTTTTGTGGACATTACTAGACTAACGGGACTGAAAGTTAAAGGGAACCAATCATTCATTTCCCTCTATACATCTCATACTTCTTCTATCAATTTATATACCCTATCTCTTTTCTCATCATTTTTGATAAAAGTAAGCTTTCCTTCTGTAACAAACCCTTCTAATATTAAGCATACTTGTCCAAAGGCTTTAGGCTTATTCGTTGTAAATCTTTCATCTGATATTTTACCAGATCGTATTAATTGTTCGCATAGCTCAAGTGCACTTATTTCTTCAGAATTAAATAATCCCAAAATATCTTTTTGCAAGGGCGATAAAGGTGCTGGGATCTCAGCTACCGCCACTTTTTCTTTTTCTTCTTCAAATAAATCTTCAAATGAAATTTGATTCATTACATCTTTTCCTTTCTAACAACTGATTTGTATAACATGAACTGAATCCTATAGGTACGAGAACTTTAAATATTAGTTATTGTTATGTAGTACTTACCTTATTACATGAATTTCAAACTCATGTACATCATTTCATATAGTATGTTTTGATTATACCAAATATACGTTCTGCCTTCTATTGTAGAATTTTTTATAACAGGAATAAAGGTAATAGTGAACATTTATCTCCTCGTTAGTTGTATATACTATGTGAAAAAAACGGAAATAGTTTACATAATAAAATTATAGTTCTCTGTTGGATTTCTACGCTAAAACGCAAAAAAAGCACTTGTTGCCTTTCATAGGCAATCAAGCGCTTTAAGTTCATATGTTTTTAAGTATCGTTAATTTTGTAAGTTTTGTACGAGTTCTTTAGTTTCATGCCCATTCTACGTGTTTATATTCATCGCCCAATAAAATGTCATCTCGCCTAAGCTCGTACCTCGTTTTCTTATTCTATTATTGCACATAGTACTCCATGATGGTACAACCATCATGGAGTACATACTTTCAAAAAACCTTTTATTTTTTCTATCTACTTCACATATACTTTATTTTTTATTCATATATACTTATGCGTATTTAAATTTAGCACCACGAACTTTATCATATCCGTACATAAAATATAATTTAGTATAGTAAGCTTTATAAAATCACTATAACTAAACTCATTTATTTACTGTAATGAGTTTTTAATGTTTATTTATATTTTAGGAATATCAATTATATTTCCTGGCGACTCATTAATAAGAATATCTGAAATACTTGGGTTGCTTTTTTTTAACTTGAATATTTGAATTTTTGTTAATTCAGGGCTAAATGATATATTTTGTGTTTTAAACTCCAAATTCATAATTTTATTTTGAAGTTTTAATATAAAAACCTTCCATTCTTGTAATGGAGAATTCGAAACTTCCTCCTGACTTTCTAATAGTCGATATCCGTCCGCATAATGAAACATTAGTAATCCCGTTCCTAAGTCACAATCTTTGTTTTCAAGAATTGCATTTGGTATATCAAATCCACTATTCCAATTATAATTTGCTGCAAAATAATGAAGGATTATTGGATTATCTATATTCTTTATTCGGCTAATTGTATCCTCTTTATTTGTATTATAAAGTAATTCTTCGAGCAAACTAATATCTTTATTTTCCATTACACCTTACCACCTTACTGATATTTACTTATTTTGTATTTCCAATTGTTTTAGCTTTCTTTCCCAAAGTTCCACTGTTGCACCTTGGCTTGGGTACAATGGTAAACCATTCCCCTGTAATTTCCTTAAATTTTTTTGCAAATCATATACCTGCTTTTGTAAACTATCAATACTTTGGTTAATGTCCATTTTATTTAATGCTCTTGCAACTACTTCATTGTAAACAGAATGATATCCTCTGTGTCTAGCCATTGTACTTATATTATCATCTGGTACTCTTAGAAAAATACCGTTTGATGAGTCATCAAAGTTCATACCTATCTTTTTAATTACAGGATTATCTGCCATTTCAGAAGGAATAATATGCTGTGCTTGATATCCACTCCATTTAGTTGAACGTTTAAGCCCCATTTCTGTCATCATATTTTTTCCTAATTTAGTAGAATTCCCTCCTGTTACAATACCCGGAGTACCAGGAATAATTCTACTACCTTCACCCGTACCCTTATGTAGCCGTATGTGACCACCTTTAGTATAACTAGCTTTGTCATTCTCGCATTCGAATATCAGATTATTTTTCAACCATAAAATTTTTCGAGTCAAAAAAACCTTGAAAGGCACGAGCCAATCAAGGTCAGAAATAGTGATTTGTAATCTTCAATTTCTTTACCAATTCCAGTACTAAATATCCAGATTCATTTGCTATTATCTCATAACTTTAAACAGTTAGCCAGATTCTATGTACTCCGCCAAAAGCTTACGGCGGGTTGTACATTTAACTAAGTGCTACAGAGAAAGCAGATTCAAGCATTGTATCAAAATCGCAAAAAGTTTCCATATGCTCACCTGAAGGCTTATCTAGTTCAACAAAAATTTTTTTAGAAACATTATAACAATACCAAGCTATATCTGAATCTCCAAAAAAAACCAGCTCATCCTCATCTTTAATCGACTCCCATGTTTCATTGGAATCAAAAAAACTATCCACCTGATTTATTGGCTTAGAATCCAAAAATTTTTGGTCAATCCCATAAATTTTAAGTCCATTAAATTCAATTCCATTAACTGTTTGTAAAAATTCATAGTATTGCTGTGGCAGTACATCTTCACCAAATTTTTCTAGTACAGATTTACGAAATCTTGATAACTCGTTTTCATTGGTAGGTAAATTGAGTTTTCGATTTCGTTTCTCTCTTATTTTGGATATCTGACTAACTTGCTCTCTCCACATATAATCACCTTCTAAAAAATATTTATTCCTTATTAGGAGGATAAATCTCTCCTTTTGGAATAGGAAAATCCACTATTTTACTGTCCCCAGGTTTCATACCCTTTGTTAATGAATTTTGTTCATTTGTAATAACCTTGTGATAGGGATGGTTTTTTATTAGAACTAAGTTTTCCACATTATTGGTACCACCTTGATCCAAAGGGATTTTATGATGGACTTGCCAACCATCAGGAACTAGTCCGTATTCCATCATATCCTCAATATCATTATCTGAAATGCCTGCTTTTTTTAGTTCCTTTATTTTTTCAGGATTATCAGCCATAGATTTCATCAAATCTTTCCTGATCTTATTAAAATCCTTTCGCAATTGAGCTGTGTCATTTGGGTTTCTTTTATTAAACGTAACCTTTTCTGTTTTAACATTAGGAAGTTTGACTTCCTCACCTTTTAATTTACCAACAAAATCAAGACGACTATCCGTCGTACCAACTTCACCCGTACCCTATGTTGTAATCTTAAACCCTCACAATAAAAAAACAAACCATGTAAACCTTATTAAACTACTTCTTTTTCTTCCACTACCGGCAACTCATAAGCTATTTTATATTTCATCATGCCATATACAATGTTTACAAGCCTTCTCATAATACATACCAATGCTTGTCCTTTTGTTTTTCCCTCTTTAAGTTTCTTTTGATAATATACATGAAACACTGGGTTTCTAGGTAACTTACTTCCTTTCGCTACTTGCACTTGCTGTACAGCTAAATTATAAAATAAAGCGTGTAACGCCCTGTTTCCTTGTTTGCTTTTATGTGTCTTACCTTTCCCACCAGAACCAAAGTAAACAGGCGCAATCCCCGCAAATCGTGCTAATTTGTTGGCATTTGGAAATCGCCTTACATCCCCAATTTCTGCAATTAATGCTGATGCCGTCACAAGTTCTATTCCCGGCATCGTTTCTAATTGATAATCTAGTAGTTTTACTAGCTGTTTTAATTCTCTCTCGATGTATTTCATTTCTGTCTTTTTAAACTCAATGTCCCGTACAATACTTCTTACTAAAAAGTCTCGTGTTTCTTGATATTCCTTCATTGTATGTCCATCTTCTTTTACAAGTTTTAATATGTCGCTTGCTTTCTTTACTGAACATGTATTGTTGCTAACATCTAATAAAAAAGCTGTTAATTGCTTTATATTTGCCCCCTCTAAACAAGAGGGTGACGGATATTGCTGCCAAAACGCTAACGCTGTTTTTCCATCTAACTCTGAGAAAAACTTTTTATAACTTGGATAATGGTGGTTTAATTGAATATGTAATTGGTTCTTTAATGCACTTTGTGCTTTTACTAATGCATTCCTTCTTGAAACCAATTGTTGTATCGACCAAAATAAATCGTTTGGCTTTGCATCTGGCAATTGATTAAATTTGTTTACCAATATGCGTGCCACACATTCCGCATCCCAACTATCATTTTTTTGTATCATCACTTGGCTCTTTCGTTCTAAAAATGATAAAGCTGGATTTACTTCTTTCACTACTTGTTCATGATCTACTAAATATTTCGCTAACGCTCTTCCGTAACCACCCACATCTTCTAAACCAAATACAACAGTTATCCCATCACACACATATGTCTCTACTTCTAATAAGAACTTCGAAAATGCAGATGGTTTATTCTCAAATTGTATTTCTCCTAGTTTCTCTTGCCAACAATTAATAATAACAGCCGTATGATGCTCCTTATGTAAATCTACTCCTACATACAAATAGTTCTGTCTATTATGCATAACTCATCCCTCTATCCAATGATTTAGTCATATATAAAAATGTCGGCAACCTTAGTTCGAGCGTTCATCTTCCGATGCGCATAGGTACGCAAGCCTATCCATTTTCATAATTTCATAAGTACATATAGTAAAATGAGCGATTTTTTTAAGTAAGACTGTTATATAATTGCTGCATGTTGTCCTTTTGTTTGTATTTTCCCGTATTTATACATGCCACGATAAAAATTCTCTCTATCTAACATGCGTTTCACTTGTACTTTCGTAAATTGTTTACCTTTCGCTGTGCAGTATCCTTCTACATTCAATTGTTTCGCCAATTGAGTAAATGACCAATTGGCGAAAATGTATCTTAACTCAAATAGTCTACGTACAACTACCGCTTTCCCAGCATCTACTTCTAACACCTTTTGTCCTTTTTTGGCCTTGTAACCAAACAGTACACCGCCACCTGCATACCCACCTCGTTCAGCCTTCTTTTTTCTACCTCTGCTTAACTTCAACGCAATTTCAAGTCTTTGATATTGGTCTAATAGTTCTAACATGCCATTCACCAAAAAGTCATTTGGATCATGTGTGTAAATACTATAGCTTGATTGTTCAATTGCCTTCACATCTACTTCATGTTTCTTTAGTTCTCGTTGTATCAATACTTTCGCCATATCAGAGCGCCACAATCGTGATGTATTCAACACAACAACATAGCTTACTTGTTTATACGCCATATCGGACAATAGCCCTTGTAGTCCATCACGTTCAACTGTTAATCCCTCTTCATCAACAGTCGCTCCGCTTAATCCTCTATCTTCATACACACGAAGTAGTTCTAAATTATTTTCGTTACAGTAACGTTCAATCTCTTCTACTTGATACGCTAAACTATACCCATCACGTACTTGTCCTTCCGTTGAAACTCGTATGTAACCAACTACTTTCTTTCCCATTATAAATTCCCTCCCGTTACAGTAATTTTAGTCCCTGTAACGTTTACCCGTTTTTTGCGGATAACGTGTTCATAACGTAAATCCGTTAAAACGTACTTTACGATGACTTCAAAACATAATACAACCCTTTATTTTTTCCTCTACTATCGTCATACACTGTTCACAGCCATTGCAATCTATAAAAATTTAACACTTAGCGCACTTATAAAATTATAGTGCTCTTTTAATTTTTCACGTTAAAACACAAAAAAGCACTTGTTGCCTTTCGTAGACAATCAAGCGCTTTAAGTTCATATGTATTTAAGTAACATAAAATTTGTAAGTTTTATTGTAACAGTATGACACCTTTTATATATCGTGACAAGTATTACATTAAAACTTACGAGCTTGTACGAGTTCGTTAGTTTAATATACATTCCATGTGTTTATATTCATCGCCATGTAAAATGTCATCTCACCTAAGAGCGAACTTCGTTTTCTGTTCTATCATTGCACATAATACTCTATAATGGTACAACCATCATGAGGTCTTTACTTTTAAATAGCTTATTCTTTTTCTTTCCAATTCAAAAACAAGTTCTTCTTCATTTTCAAATATAATTTAAAAAGTCATGTTAGTAACACTTATAAAGTTACTACATGCACTCTTGTCCTTCTGCAATACACCATAGACTAAAAAAACCATAACCTATTTTAAATAAAATGCCATAGTTATTCATACAAATTCTCAATCTCAGTAACCCAAAAACATTCCTCTTCCATACACTTGGCGTCAATTCTTTTTAATTCTTCTTTTAACCAATTAATCACAGATTCTGGTATATCATTATCAATAAAGGCATCCTCACCATTTACCTCTATTGCCTTATCAATCATTTTTGAATACACTAATAAACATTCTGCAAATTGGTTTATAGAAGAATTAATAAATACTTCTTTATAATTATCACTATTATTAAGAAACACTATATTTTCTTGTTTCTCAATTATACATACCGGATCGCCAGAACTAGTTGATCCCAAAAACCAATATTTTTGAAACTCTTCTGGCATATTAAATACATTTGTAATAGATCTTATTAAAGATTGTGACGAGGTAAACTCTAAATATGGTGGCGGAGTTTCTGGTAAACCTCCTATAGACAAAAACTTCTTCACATCATCCGAAAAATTTGTGCTCATTAAATCTTTGGAATTAAATTTAATTAGTGGACCATCTTTGTTAACATCCCATTTATCATTAAATTCCTCTGGTAATATCATCTTTTCACCTTCTTAAATTATTTATAAAAGTTTCTAATCTAGTTGCAATTTCATTATCTATTCCAGTAATTCTCCATTCCTTCTCTACATTATGAATACCACCATATCCAGGATGCAAAGTTTTTGGTAAAGCTACAGCTTGACCACCTTCTCCTATATGATGATGCCTCATTGGGTCTTTTATATACTCCTTATACTGCGGAAAATGTTTTATAAATTGTTCATCAACAATTGGAACTCGACCTCGCTTTATCAACGCCGTATTTTCTACACTCCAAAACTCCGGATTACTTTTAAGTAATGTGTTGAAAAACTTTTTTGCATTTCTCTCCCATCCTGCAGCATTAGTTCCTGAATTAGTTTTCCCTTTAAAGTTCATTTCAACTACAAGTCTAGGGTCAACTAAATACTCTTCATCATACTTTGTCAGGTCTCTACCTCTATATCCTCTAACCTTATCATATTTGCCGTCATTACTCCATTTAGGAACAGTAAAGGTTTCCTCCTTATTACCCGTACCCTTAGCCACACTACCTTCCTTACTAACTCCTGAGCCACCACTACCATTAGCAAGTTGATAAGCGTCATCCTTTGCTGCCGTACTTGCCTTTGAAAACTTTCCAGTTACTTCTCCAACAGTTGAATATTCTATATAAGGAAGCTTCACTCCCATTCCAGTATCTGCTACCCTAACTGCTACTGGAATGTTTGTATTTTTCATAGCATCTAGTGCATTCTTTAAAGTCTTATTTTCCTTAAGCGATTGTACCACATTTTTACCCAAATTTGGATTAAAACCAGGCATTCCTTCTTTGAATTTTAATAATTTCGCTAAATCTGCTAATTCACTCGTGCCTTTGAATGCTTTTACTCCTTTTCCTACTGCTCCAACAACTGGGATTGCGTCTAATCCGCCAAAAATGATGTTTCCTACCCGCTCTTCTTGGCTCAATTTCCTGTGTGTTCCCCAGTCTTCTCCGTCGATACCACTTTTGATTTGTACAGCGCCGTATACAACTGCGGCAGCGGCCCCGAGTGGTGGGCAAAGGATTGTTGTGATGATGATTCCTACGCCTATTCCTATGTCTCGCACCATTTCTAGTTTTTTCTGTTCATCTTCTATCGATTTGTATTCAAATCCTCGTGTGGATGGGACTACTTTCTTATATTCTTCATAATTTAGTTTTGCATCCGGATTTTGTTTTTTTAGTTCTTTGTATTCCCCTCTCAGTACGTTATCAAATGCAGGTGAATCTTTAAAAATATCTTCTACTGTTATTTTATCTTTTTTCGTCTGTATTGTTTGTGGTATACTTCCGTACCCTGCGTGCGCATCTGGTAATACTGTCGTTGTTGTAGAGCCAATTCGGTTATTTGTTTCGAAACTGAGAATAGATGTATCTCTCATTTTTTGAGCGAATTTATCCATTTCTACTAAAAAAGGTTTATCTATATGTTCAGAGACTACTCGCCCTGCTTCTCCGCAATATTTTTGTAATGTCGAATAGCTATCAAGTAATTCTCCGATTTTTTGCGATTGATCTTTTGGGTTAAAATGTATACTGCCATCTGAATCTAAATCTCGTATTCTTCCATCAATTCTTTTTAATAATTCATTTGCCTCCCGTAATTTCATGAGTGCATCTTTTGTAATTCGATTCATACCATCTCCCATGTCTTGCCATGGTTCTGGTCTATATTTCACATCCATTTCGTTTTCATCCCCCAGCCGTATGGTGATTTCTACAACTTACTTAATCTTTCACGTAATTGTTCGTCCTTTTTAAGCATTTCTACACATACGTTCCCTACAACTGTCGCCGACCTGGAATAGTGTTCAGCCAATTCAAGTGTTTTGTGTAATATATCAGGATATTTTTCAATTACTCTCATCGCTTCACCTTTTTGATAAAAATCACTGCTTAATAAACTCTCAATATTCGTTCCAATGACGTCTACATGGATTTTATATATATCTTCTAATTTCATTACTATATCAAGTAGTTCTTGAAAATTAACTAATACTTCTTCTCCACCACTAGAACCGCCATCTCCCATTGATACTTGCATTATTCAATACCTCCTAACGAGAATTGTCTCGGGTCAATTAATTTTTTATACGGCATTTTTAACACGTCATACAATTTCTTATTAACCGCATAGAGGCTCACCCAGTCATATCGATTACGATCTACATCTATTTGAACGAAATCTTCTCCTTCAGTGAAATATAAGAAACATTCCCATTTTCCTCCTCTATTACTCCGAGGCCTCGTATACGTTTCCATCGCTATAACGTCTTTATTTGATAAATCTTTTTCCTCAAATGTTTGTTGTTCTGTTTCTGTCATTCTCTTTGAGAAAAATGTATCTTCTATTTCCCTCGGTTCTCTCAACAAGAAAGGGATGCGTGTTAATAATGAAAAATATACGTCTGGCTTTGGTATGTAGTCGATCTCGTATTTTTTATTTGGCTCTACTTCTGTTAATACAGCCACTCGATCTTTATCATGTTTCAAAAAACCAATTAATACATTATTAATTCTCGTGTATTCATGACAATTTTCATATTCCTTTAATAGCTCAATAATTTGAAAAGCTGCAGGGGTAATTCCATTTTCACTTGTAAGTAAGCCTTTTTCTTTTAAACTCGTAGTCGCTTTCGTGACACATTCTTCATCAAGTAAAATAATTACGTCACGGTTTGGCAATCCAAATATATCCGTAACCCCAGCTGCACCTGCGAGAACATATAATTCAGCAGGTGCAAAATTCATTTCTTTCTCCATTTTTTTATCCCTCATTTCTCCATCACAACTGTTTTATCGCCCTTACTTCCGGCCTATCTCCGTACGTTTGAATACTTTTATCTAACTCTTTCAAAGCTTTCGTATGTCCTTCAAATGCCTCTACCATTTCTGAGTTATATTGAATGATTAAATCTAGATAACTTAAAAAGGCATCTCTCGTTTTTCCATTCCAGTTCGCACATGTAACATATGCTTTTAAGTTTTTCGCTTCGTTTAAAGAATCCTTCATACCATTTTCAATATTTTGCGCGTAAGAAATGGCACTTGCAGTGTTACTTCCTATAATTTCAACCTCTTTACCACTCATGTGGGTTCCCCCATTCTTTATATGTTTAATGGATAAGATTTTCAATTTCCTTTTTCTTTTCTTCAAAAGCCTTGGTCGCTGCATTGTATGCGGACGCTTTCTCCGCTTCTGCTTTCGCTTTATATTCCAAATACTTTGCATAAGCTGTACCTATCGCAGATCCAACATCGCTTAATGCACTCTTAAAATAGGATAGTACTGTATTTAATTCTTCATCCTTTTCATGACGTTTTTGTTCAAATTCAACTGCCGGAATTTTATTAGCTTCTAAGCCATTACTTTTACTCTCATAATCTCTCTTCGCTGATTCAGCATCTTGAATGAATCGTTTTAACTCTCTTTCTTGATCTTTTAAATAATCATGTAATTTATCATACTGATCTCGTTTCCTCGCGCTTTCTGTAAAACCCGATGCATTTAAAAAAGCATTGTACAATTCATCTAACATCTTTCTCCCCCTTTATTACAATAACTATGTAGTTAAATTCGTATATTTAAACATGAATATTCATTACATTAAGAATTAACAAATAATTATTTTTGCATATTGCTATTTTATCAAAGGGGTTTTAACATTTCCATATTTTATAAAAAGGTTTCGCATTTTTCCTCAATTAAATAGCAATGAATATTTATTATCTAAAAATTATAGTTTTATATAGATTATTGGAATTTTATCCACATTAAGTGAATTACTGACAAATGATCATCATTTACATGTTATAATTACGATGTGTACATTTAGCTGTATTAGAATGTATATGTGTAATACGTATATTTAATAAAGTTAAATTAAACTGGGGAGGCTTTCTCAAATGGGCAAGAAAACAAGCAAAGCTAAAAAAATTTTGGGATTCGTAATCACCACAGCACTAGCAACTACAATGATGGTAGGCACAGCAAACGCACAAACAACTACGAATAACTATAAAGTAGCTGGCAATGCGAACACTGTATTTACAGATGTACCAAAGGACCACTGGTCAAAAACTGCTATTGATTACTTAGCAGCAGCAGGGATTTATAAGGGATATGGAAATGGAAAATTTGGTTTTGGGGACAACATTACTAGAGGACAGGTTGCTTCTTTAGTCAATCGACATTTAGGTTTAATAGCAGATGATAAACAGGGAAATATGTTTAATGATATTACAAATCATATGTTTGAAAAGGATATCAAAGCCATTGCGCAAGCTGGAATTATGACAGGTGATGGAACAGGTGCATTTCGTCCAGATGACGCATTAAATCGGTATGAGATGGCAGTAGTATTGCAAAAGGCATTTCAATTAAACTCAAAAGGACAAGAGAACTTTAAAGATGTACCAAAAGGTCATTGGGCCTATGAATCTGTCAATACGCTACGTAGTAACCGGATATCCCAAGGTGACGAGTCTGGTAATTTTAATGGCAACATGCTTGTGAAACGTGAGCAGTATGCACAATTTTTCTATAATGCAATAGCAAAAAACAGAGATTATAATTTCAACATCAATACAAAAGAAGAAATGAAACAAATGTTAACAACAGCTTTACAGGATGGGACGTTTGGTCCATTTAAATTAGATGTATTGGGTAAAGATATATCTGAGGTAAAAAAAGAATTTGGAGTGCCTGATGTTTGGAAGCAAGCACCATGTACAGAATGTGATGCACCTACTACAGCGGTATATGGAGATTATAATATTGATATGTACCCTTCGGACGCTAGATATATATGGGTAAAAATGGATATCACTATCAATGAATTAAAAGAGTGGTTTGGTGAGCCAGATGGAATTGGAGAGGATATGACTAGTGAAGGCTTTATATATAATCGAGGAAGCTATTCTCTTTATTTCAGCTTCTCTGATGGTTATATTCAACGCGCTGAAATATCTAAAAGTGAACATCATTAATACGTTACAAGCAATATAAAATATATAAAGCATAAAAAAATCCTTCAAGAACGTGCCTTTTCTTGAGGGATTTTATTTTGTTTCTATCTATTTAACATAATACAAAGCTGTAAAACTACTACTGATTAAAGTTCCACTTTATTTTTCTTAGTGCTCCGCATTCCATTCACTTAAATACGTTGCATATTCTAGTTCATCTGGATCATTATATAACATAGAAATAAACTCTAATTTATTTCCATCACAATCTAGAAAATATACGCTTGCAGCTGGCATCCACCTTTGGACAATTGGTTCTCGATTTCCTTTCCCTTGACTCCCTACTACCTCTATTCCACGCTTCTCTAACCATAATTTTGAAGCATTTAAAAACTCTAAATCTACACGAAAAGCGAAGTGTTTCGTCTCAAATTCTTCATTTATATGTACTTCCCATAATCCGAGCATTTGTTTTTTATTTTCTCCTACCCAAAAGAACGCAACTCGTCTTTTCGATATTCTTTTTGCTAATGCTAAACCTAACTTATTTTGATAGAAATCTATTGCCTTTTCTAAATTTCTGACATGTAAATGAGTTTCATATATGCTTTGTATCATTATATATTTCTCCCTCCTTTCTAATTTTTTAAAAATATGTTTTGTTTTTATCATACAAATTAATATATTTTTAAACATCCTACTTTTGTATAATTGTTCTTTCCTTCAAATGTATAGGTGTCCAGCTCTATAACTGATGTCCCAATCCTAAAATTCAATACATTAAGCATCCTTAAATTTACATTTTTATGTAGTTAGTTTCTCTCTATACTACCTTCACTAACAAAGATCTCTAGCTAAGCCTTTCATTGTTCAGTAAAAAAACAAGCCATCCAACTCAAATGAATTGGATGGCTATTTGTTATGAAATTACTTCAATTTCCCCTCAAAAACAATTTTTCTACCGCATGGTTCAACTTCTGTTTTGCCGTTTTTCTTCACTTCATGAAAGATTGGTTCTTCCATGCGACGAGACGGTGCATAGCCTTCTTGTTCCATACGTGCTAAGCAGTCTGTAATTGTTTCGTTTTCGAGTACTTCAAATTTCTTTTTATTAGGTTGTTTTGTCATGCCCTAACCTACTTTCTATTTTTCTTGATGCGAATTGATTCTTCATGTAGACCATATATACCATTGCGAGAATTCCCATTATAATCATAACCGCAATAAAAAAGCTTGTATACTGTATTTTTTCTATAAATACGCCCCCTAATACAGGTCCCATAATACTTCCTAAACTAAAGGCGATTCCGGATAATATATTACCTGCTGGTAGTAAGTGTCTCGGTAATAAATCTGTCATAAATCCAAGCCCTAATGAGAAGCACGAGCCAATGACCATACCTGCTATAAGCATACATGCAAAGACGATCCAGTAATATTGATCAAATACTGCTGCAAGTAGGAAAATGCCCGTACTTACACTGAACGTCCACGTTAAAATACGGTCTCTTCCGTATTTATCACTTAATATACCGAGCGGGATTTGTGTAATAATACCTCCAACTGCGAATGCTGGTAATAAGAAGGAAACTTCCGATACAGACCATCCTTTACGAAGCGCGTATACTGGTAAGTTACTATTTAACATTGCTTCCAGTACGCCGTATGCGAGCGGACCAATTAGCGCAATCCAAGCTAATCCAACGACTTGTTTATAACGAGAAAAGGATGATTCACTTTCAGTTTTTGCCTCATCTTGTGCTGGAAATGCATTTTTCGTTGGTAGTAGTAAAAGCCATCCTATTAAGCAAAGTATAGTAGATACGATAAATGGTGTTGCAAGACCGTACTGAACAGTGCTTGCTAAATACGGGCCAACTGCGAAACCAATTCCGAAGAATACACCGTATATCGATACTTGTCTACCTATTTTACTCGGGTCTGATGTTGTCGTAATCCATGTTTGTGTTCCGACATGAAGCATATGATCTCCGACTCCAACTAGAAATCTAAGAACGAACCATACCCAAAATGAAAAAGTTTGTGTAAAAAAGAATAATGAAATAATAACGAGAAACCCACCAATAACGATAATTGGCTTCATTCCAAACTTTTGCATCGGTTTTTCAAGAAACGGTGAAATAACTAATATCCCAATATATAATGCCGTCGCATGAATACCGTTAATACTTGAACTAACCCCTTCTTGTTCAAAAATCATTGCAATGGCAGGTAAGAGCATCCCTTGTGACAAACCTGAGATTGCTACAATTCCAACCATAATCCAAAAAGTAAAACGCATCGACATCCCTTTCCCTCTCCTTCTCACGCTTTCCACTTTTCATTATAAACTGTTTCTTCAAATGCGTGTACGAATATTCATAATAAAAAAGAAGCTAAAAGAATGAACCTTTTAGCTTCTTATCCTTCCCATACTTGCGCTTTCACATTGTAATGAAAATGCTTAAAATATGGATTTTCATAAAATGAAGGCCCAAATAAAATCGGATGTGTATGGACCATTGATTGCTGCACTTGCAAAGGAACTACAGCTGGTGAAACTTGCATATACATCGGATTTATAATCATTTATATATATTGATGATCATTATATGGAGAATGATATATTAAAAATGGATTATGCATTGACTCTCTCCCCTTATACATACAAATGCTATAGTATATGCAAGTTTTATATTTCGGGAATTATTTATTGTCTAACCAATCCTCTACATGTTTTATAAATACATCTAAACAATCTATAAACGGTGAGTGTCCGCAATCTTCTAATATCTTCAACTCTGCATTTGGCAAATGTTTTGCTAATTCCTCACCGACTACTTGCGGTACGACGTAATCTCTGTCACCTTGTATGACGAGTGTTGGAGCTTTAATATGATGAATTTGCTTATTTCCCTCTACAACCCCGTTATGTTCATCCGAAATATTAAATGTAATGAGCGCATAATTCACATCTACGAAATTACGTTGCGTTAACATATCATCTAAATACTTTTCATAACGATCCGGTTCAGGTTGATTATGTGTATATATTAATAGATTCCATACTGTACGGTAATATAATTTATTCATATTTTTTATCGCATCTAACACTGGAGCAATTTGTACGGGATCTTGTGCGATTTCTTCTTTCGTCTTTACTAAACTTGATACGATCGGTTGCCCGTTAATATCTTTTTTAAAAATTGGATATCCCTTCATTCCCACTGATTCTACTAAAATCAACTTTTCGACAAATGTTGGATGATTCGCTGTAAATTGCATCGCAACACCACCGCCCATTGACCAGCCCATTAATGAAAATTTTTCTAGTTTTAATTGATCGATAAATAGTTTTACATCTCTTGCAAAGTCTTGTAATGAATCTATCGATTGATTATATGTTGATTGGCCAAATCCTCTTAAATCAAGAGCGTAAATATGGTATTGATCTTGCAACTTTTCAATAACTAAATCCCAGTGTTGTGACGATGTCATGTTCCCGTGAATGAGTACAAGAATTTCTGTATTTTGCCTTCCAACTTCCTGATACGCAATCGTTTCTCCGTTCGATAGTGAAACAAACTCCATTGTTGCAGGCTTAATCATCACAAGTTCCCCCATTCTATTTAATAGAAAGAAAATTCTTTACTTACTTAAAGAATAACATGCAGAATGTACGTTCTCAACATAAAGCCTATACGAAATTTTTACATAACTCAACATGTCTATTACTAGACAATTATTATAAAAAAGTATATAGTTAGCTAGGTAACTAATTTGAAAGGATCAAAATACATGGACGAAAAACAACATTTTTTCCACATTGTCAGTCAAACTTCTCGTAAGTTTACGAAGAAATTTAATGAACGTGTATCTCCAACAGGATTATTTAGTGCGCAATGGGCTGTTATTTTCCGCATTAATCAAACTGGATCTTGTACCCAAACAGAATTATGTCAATATTTAAATGTTGAATCACCAACGATGACTCGTACGTTAACACGTATGGAAACGATGGGCTGGATTATTCGTACTGAAGGAAAAGATCGCCGTGAAAAGTTGATTTCATTATCTGATACTGCACTAAAAATGATTCCAGTATGGCAAGAAGAAGTTGATTCCTTTGAAGAAAAGACGCTAGAAGGTATTAAAGAAGAAGACTTACATGAAGCTTTTCAATTGTTACAACAAATTATCAAAAATTTAGATCATTAATATGGAGGGATGACGATGCAAAGTGAAAAACTTTGGACGAAGGATTTCCTCGGAACTTGTTTTAGTAGTCTGTTTCTCTTTTTAACATTTTACATGCTTATGACTACTCTGCCTGTCTATGTTATAGACAGCCTAAAAGGAAAACCTGAGGAAATTGGTTTAGTTGCAACTGTTTTTCTTATTTCATCTGTTTTATGTAGACCATTCACAGGAAAATGGCTCGATGATTTAGGAAGAAAGAAAATATTATTTATTTCACTTTCACTATTTTTAGCCGCTACTGTTATGTATTTCGGTACGCAAAGTTTATTTTTATTACTTGCCCTTCGCTTCTTACATGGTATTGGATTCGGAATGGCAACGACAGCAACTGGAACAATTGTAACTGATGTAGCACCAGCTCATAAACGCGGTGAAGCACTTGCTTATTACGGCGTATTTATGAGTCTACCGATGGTAATTGGTCCTTTTTTAGGTTTAACAATTATTTCTCATTTTTCATTTACTGTACTATTTATCGTTTGTTCAGTATTTTCATTACTCGCATTTTTATTAGGATTACTAGTCAATATTCCGCATGAAGCACCAGTAAACAAACAAAAACGAGAAAAAATGAAATGGAAAGACTTAATTGAACCATCTTCTATTCCAATCGCTCTAACAGGATTTGTTTTAGCCTTTTCTTATAGTGGCATTTTATCCTTTATTCCTATTTATGCGAAAGAACTCGGTTTAAGCGAAATTGCAAGTTACTTCTTTATTTTATACGCACTTGTTGTGGTCATTTCTCGTCCATTTACAGGGAAAATATTTGATCGTTTCGGTGAAAATGTACTTATTTATCCCGCTATTATTATTTTCACAATTGGGATGTTCATTTTAAGCCAAGCGCAAACTTCATTTTGGTTCCTTGGCGCAGGTATGTTAATCGGTTTAGGATACGGAACATTAATTCCAAGTTTCCAAACGATTGCAATTTCTGCCGCTCCAAACCATCGACGTGGTTCTGCGACAGCTACTTACTACTCGTTCTTTGATAGTGGCATTGGCTTCGGTTCTTTCATTTTAGGTATAGTCGCTGCCAAATCAAGTTATCATAATATGTATTTTATCGCAGCTATTATCGTTGCGTTCACTTTACTTCTATATTATGGATTACACGGACGAAAACAAAAATTCAAGAAACAAAGTACAGACGGACAAATATCTGCTTAACGTTCATAAGGAAAGTAAACTTACCCGTTTACTTTCCTTATTTTGTATTTATTTTAAGACGAGCGTATACTTATAATAGAAACTAAAGGAGGTACCTATATGAATGTAAAGAAATCTCCCCTGCTATTACTGTTACTAGTATTACTATTCGTAGTTACAGGGCTTGGGTTTACTTTTTTTAAAAATAATAAAACGCCCCCCACTAAAGCTAATGTCACAAAAGAAAACTGGTTAGACGATCCTTACTTACGCTGGTCGTATACACATATGAAAGAATTCACTTTAATAAATGAAGTAAAAAACAATCCTGAACAAATTGCTCCCTTCCCTACCGCGTTACAAAACTTAGACGATTTTGCTGTGGAGCGTAGATTTGGAAATACGACTCCTCTAAAAAAACTTTTAGACGAAAACAAAACAGATGCTTTTGTCGTTGTACATAATGGTCAACTTGTTTATGAACGATATTTCAATGGATATAACGAGAGTGAACCTCATGGAATGGCATCATTAGCAAAGGTGTTTACTGGTGCAATCATACAATCTCTCGCTGAAGGAAATCTTATTGATGTAGAGAAAACAGCTGACACTTACATAAAAGAATTAAAAAATACACCGTTTGGAAAAGCAACACTTCAGCAATTACTGGACATGCAAGTTTCCGCTGAATACCCTACTCACGGATATATGCAGCTAGGACTAGAAAATCAAGATGCACAACTATATTTAGCTAGTAATATTTTACCCCGAGGAAAAAACTACGAGGGCCCTATGAAAATTTATGATATGTTACTAGAAGCAGAAGAAACTGCACCACCTGGTTCAGCTTTTTCTTACAATAACGGATCAACTGAAACACTCGCTTGGATTATCCGAACGATTACAGGGAAATCGTTAGCTGAAAATGTAAGCGAACGAATTTGGTCTCAAATTGGTATGGAAGAAAACGCGTATTATGTTACAGATGAAACGAAAGTAGAACAAGCAAGCGCTGGCTTAAATGCAACTGCTAGAGATATGGCGAGGTTCGGACAATTACTATTAAATAATGGTCAATATAGCGGAAAACAAATCGTCCCTTCTTCTATTACAGAAAGTGTGAAAAATGTACAAGAAGGTGAGCTCGCAATTGGTCATGGTGCTTCCATTTCTTATCATAATCAATGGTGGATTCCGCACAATGAACAAGGTGCTTTCGAAGTGTTAGGCAGTTACGGACAAACTCTTTACATCGATCCGAAAGCAAGTATGGTAATCGTCCACTTCTCTTCTAACGCTGCGCCTAGTAATGAAATCCATTCGGTTTATTCCGATATGTATATTGATATTGCACATCATTTGGAGAAGCTTCCACAGTAGTGGAGGCTTTTTTTATTTACCCAAATCCTATTCCAGTTAGTACTTGGTTAGTATGAGTTGCCGAAAGAATTACTATTTAAGCCACGCCTAAACCCCATTTATATTGATAATATTTTAGTAATTTGAAAACACTAGTGCTTAGGAAAGGAGGGATTACGAATGTCTGTGAAAAAGCTATTAACTGGATTAATCATTTCACTTGCGATGATTGTAGTTATGACTACTTTAGGTTCGCTCCGTGTATTTGCCGAATCCGACGCTGTGAGACAGCCTATTGAGGTTGAATTGAATGATGATTACTTTAATCCGAGTACCATCACTGTTCCGGTTGGAAAAACGACAACGTTGCTATTGAAAAACAAAGGAAATAGAGAACATACCTTTACGGTGAAAAAACTCGGAATTGACGCCGAAGTCCCGTCAGGAAAAGAAATAACAATTACCGTAAAACCTGAAACTCCCGGTACATATGAACTAATATGTCGGTTCCACTACTTGAAAGGAATGGATGGGAAAGTAATAGTCAAATAACAAGCGGTACCGGCCCTTACTTTTTTATAAAGTGAAACTTAAATTCGCGGGGGTTTCCCTCCCCCGCAGATTATGAGCTCTCACTAATCAGTTTTTTACGGGCAGCATAAAATCGTTACGCTGTCGTAGCGTACGAAATTTGTGTTTTGTTGGTGCTATCCCATACCCATCAACTTAAGAATTTTATAACACCGCAAAAAGAGAGAATGTACATTTTCTCATGAAGATGCATATCCTCTCTTTTTTGGATATATTTGTATTTCTTAACTTGATAGCCATATGTGTACTAGGGGTCACACGAATAGAACGGTACCTTTTATATATTTTCTGTCGTAATATTAACTCCATATTCTCTATAAAAGTCTAAAATTGCACATGCATTCACACCCAAATCTAATAGATTTTCTGGAAAGTAAATTTTAGAATCCAGAACCACAATATCAGATGTTTGTAGAATATTCTCTGCTTGGACAGCTGCTCCTAAAGCAGTAAGATGTGTCTGTCCTAACGGATCTGATATGTTCACACATCGTCTATGCAATACACCAGTAGCATCATAACCTTTAAGGTGAATAACTATGTTATGTGCACTTCCCCTTCCAGGTTTATAGAGAATATTTTTACGTAAATCGGTAAATTTTTCTCCGCTAATCATTTTCCAAATCCCTGTATTCACCAGAGAAACCAGTCCATATGTAGAGATTTTACTATCAAAAGCAATACGAAAGTTAGTCGAAACAGCATGAATTGATTCTGGCAGGGTTACGTGATCGGGAGTATCCAAACGATAACATTTGGTTATATAACCGTTGGGAAAGCGGACTTTGATTGGATTAGTCATTGGATAAGCCTGTCGCATTCCCTCTCGAGCTTTGACTTCAAACGGAATAGTTAACCGGTCCATATACGCTGTTGAATTTGGTCCTGCTTTGTCTTGAAGAGAATATAGTGCGTTGATATCAACCGTAACCTCTTGAAGATCTTTTGAATAAATTTTAGAAAAAAGGGCTGCTGTCCCCCCCATCCACCCTGAAGCTAATACAACAGGGGATTGCACCTCAACATTTTTTAATCGATCAATAGAACTCTTAAAGCGTTCAGTCCAACGAGTAATGTCAACCAATGGAATTTTTTTTCGAACTGCAGATAGGAGTAGTCTATCTTGAGGATCATTAACCGCATTAACAACTAATGTGAAATTATCATCCAAATTTCTTAAGGGATCATCTGTTGTGTTGTCTACCTTGACTATTTTTACTCTCTCTGATTCAAAAGGTAACGCTTTCCCTAAGGTTCTTCCTCCTAATCTAATTTCCAAATCAGGATGTCGATCATGTAAAATTCGAGCAATTTGACTACCAACAACTCCATACCCACCAACAATTAATACTGTTTTTTTATTCATCTGAAACCTCCATTTTAATTAGTATGAGATTATAAGTTTAAATGATTAAAAACTTAAACCTTTTAACATATTATCGCTAAAAAAAGGGACAAAAGGTGTCCCTAAACTATAAATGAGTACCTAGTTCTTACATTCATCTTCAACTAAAGAAACAAGTTCTTTTAAAAGATTTATTGTTTCATTAAATTCAAGACAATAATACATTTCAGTGCCTTTTTTCTGAACTTGAAGTAACCCTGATTGTTTCAATATTTTCAAATGATGAGATACAGTAGGTCTTGACATGGGAATATTCTCCGCAATTTGCGTCACATTCAAGCTATCTTTATCAATTAAAAGTGATACAATTTGCTGACGAGTTGGATCTCCCAACCCTTGAAAACATGGTCTTAAATTTTCTAAAATATGCATTACTTTATCATTACAGTTCATTTGGCTAACATTACCTTCCGTTTAAGAATTTAATCATTTAAACGTATTATAAATTACATTACTATCTAATGCAATAAAGAAGTAGCACGAACTTTAAGTATAAATATAGAAAGTTTCATAAACAGCCATTTTCGATTTTCCAGATTTGTAAGAATAGCGGGTCTTTTTTCTGTAACAATTTCCAAATCCATTCCAGCTACAACCAGGGCAAACCCATGAAATTCACGAAGCCTATATCGGATTGTATCAAAAGCTTCCAACTCAAGTGATCCTGCTTTTCCTGTTTATCCTCCTACAAAAAAACGAGCGAAAGTTCCACTGTTATGAGATTTTCGCCCGTTTTGCTGTAGGAGGTTGAACAAGCGAATTAGAATCTTTGATAGCTCTTGGGTGTCTTTCTGTATAGCTTGGAAAAGAAGAAGAAAGTAATCTTTAATCATATATATGGCCTTATATTCACTCAGTTCTCGTTTCTTTTTTATAAGAAGTAATTGCCGCATTTGAAACATGGTAGAAGAACAGAGTAGAATGGCAATCAGTTGCCCATACAAATGGCATTCTAATCGTTCTCGTTTTATCTTTTTACAATGATGAATATGAAAGAATGATTTCCATGTTTTAAATATAATCTCGATTTGCCAACGTAAAGAGTACCAATCATGTACTTGTCCCATCGGGACAATATCTGTAGGGGTGTTTGTCATATATACATTGATACCACTGAGACGTTTACTACGAGGGGAATACTTCATTCCTTTCTTTTTCTCTCTTACAGCTTGATCTTGTAATCGTTTTTGTTGTTGTTCTTTTGTTAGCCGATGAACAATCACACGAGTTGATACTTTATCAGTCATTCCTACATAAGCGTCAGATATTTCATATGTTTGTCCTGGTTGAAGAGAGTTCATTAAGACCTCCATATCTATCTGTATATACTCTGTACCTTTCTTTATTCTTCCATCTTGAAAATAATCAGGGGTGGGATTTTTTTGATAAATACGTGTATTTGATTTAATACGAGAGATATAGTAAGCCTTTTTATCTTGTATGTGTTGAAGATCTTTCAAATGAAAATACCCTAAATCTCGGATACATAAATCATTCGCTGTCACAGTTGGAACACACAGGGAACCGTAGGTTCGATCATGTTGTTTCCCTGGACCCGTATGAATATGAAGGAACTGTCCACTTAATAAATCATACTCAAGCTGAATCTTTACTCCTGCTGTATGGCTGCATCCCTCTGCACCTGGATAAACGGATGAAAAAGGATCTGGAAGTTGAAATGCAGTTGAATCTAAAATACGAATACGCTTGAAAACAGAAGTATATGGAGAAGAAATCGGCATAGATGAGGTCAATTTTTTGCTTAATAGTTCGGCTAGTAGGTGTTGTAAAAGTTGGACGGCCGCCTTATTAAATCGTTGATTCAGTCCCTCAGGACTGATAAGTACTGCTGTTGATGCTTCTAAACAGCTAGATAATTGAGTTAAAGAAGTCATAGCTACATTTTGGCTCACCCATACACATAAAGCTATTAAATCTTTTGCTTGGTACTTACTGGTTCGTTGTACGAAACCAACATCTCTAGCAAGATTCCGTAAGGTATTTGGAGATAAAAAACTTTGAATCTCTTGAGCAAATAGTTGTAATTCGTCAGACACAGAAACAGACATAAAAAACGCCATCCTTTCCTATGATTCTACAGAAAGAATAACGTATTTTTTCATTTTAGGGGGCATTTCTTTTTATTAGCTTAATAGCGATGGGGTAGCGTCAGGAAAATGCGGATGTACAGCGTAAAGGAAATTCCAATATTAAAAAGCCTAATTTCTCAGCATTAAAATGAGAAATTAGGCTTTTTAGTTGCTCCATTAAAGCGCCCGATTGCAGTATAAAGTTCCTAAAAGTGCAGCCCCAACATGTGAAAATTTCACAATCATTGTCACTCCACGCTCCGTTAATAATGTCCGATGTTTCAATTCATCTATTAGCCATAATTCCCGTACCTAATAACACCAATAATTAATAACAACACTAATGAAAAAATGCATATAGTTCCGATTGAAGCTAAAACATTAAGGATTTTATTTGCTTTTGTACTAAACAGCTTACAAAATACAATATAAATTCCAACTCCAATAATTCCACCTAATGTATTTCCCATAAGGTCAGTTATATCGCTACCTCCTATAGCAAAGATGAATTGTAATACTTCAAATAACAAACTTATTCCCGCTATTGGTACAATCTTTTTCAAGAAAGACCAACTTGGTTTTAGCATACTGATATAAATTCCAAATGGGATAAATGCAAATACGTTATAGATTATTTCACCAATATCTATTTGCTCGTTTTTAATAACTGAACCAGCAAAAGGGATTAAGTTGATCCCCCTAAAATCCGTGAAATGACGCAAGTCTTGAAATGAAAATTGCATTTTAAAGAGTATAATCCATGTTAATACAAATAAATATACGGTCAACAAGCCAGCAGTTATATTATTTTGGTTACTTTTTGATTTTTCCATATAAACCCTCAATTCCTACTTACAATCCAATCTTTTATCCTACTTCACAATTGAATCTCTTAAATAACAAATTATAGCTTGGAATATTATGTTTGTGCTACCCCTAACTTGTAACAAAAAAATGTACATTTTCACTTGGAGATGCCAATTTTCTCGTTTGGGGATATTTACTTTTCTGAGCTTGATAGCGATGGACGATATCCCTATTACGTAATGATTGTTAGACGTCCAATTTGATT
Organism: Bacillus sp. SIMBA_074; assembly: GCF_046534555.1. NCBI lineage: Bacteria > Bacillati > Bacillota > Bacilli > Caryophanales > Bacillaceae > Bacillus > Bacillus sp. SIMBA_074. Next base: position 118,198 of record NZ_JAWRYM010000014.1, read on the forward strand.
ACACTCTTCAGCGAACCAAAGATCGCCATCCGGACAAAACGTGATACCATGTGGCTCTGCATTATTTGTAGGTATCGTATATTCCGTAATAACTCCTTCAACTGTAATACGGCTGATTTGGTTACCTCCCCATTCTGTAAACCAAAGATCTCTGTTCTTCCCGGGTATTATGGCATGCGGACGAGCGTTCGGCGTCGGTATAACAAATTCTTTGACCTCACCTTCGAACGTAATTCTACCAATTTTATTACCCATGATTTGCACAAACCATATTGCTCCATCTGGTCCGCTCGCAATTCCAACTGGCCCGGAGTTGGGTGTTGGGATTGGATATTCTTTGACCTCACCTTTAGTGGTTATTCTCCCAATCCTATTGTTCTGATTCTGTGTAAACCATAATGCACCGTCTGATCCCAGAGTAATAAAAGAGGGAAATGATTTAGAGTTAGGCAATTCAAACTCGGTGATTTCCCCTGACTTTGTTATTCTTCCGATCCTACCATTATTCATTTCTGTAAACCATATTGCTCCATCTGGGCCTTCCGTTATGCCAAAAGGTGCAGCGTTCGTTGTAGGGAGTACATATTCTTCAAAAAGACCGTTCATCGACATTTTACCGATCTTGCTTGAGTTATATTCCGTAAACCATAAGTCACCGGTCTGGTCCGAGATAATTGACATAGCTCCTGCATTTGCTGTCGGAATGGGAAAAGAATTTATTTCACCAGTAGCATTTATTCTACCAATTCGATTCCCTTTCTGTTCCGTAAACCACAATGCTCCGTCTTTTCCTACGGTTATTCCATATGGCCCTGAATCTATTTCATTGACCACATATTCTTGTATCGTGATCCTCATATCATTTCCTCCCATTGAAAATTTCGAGTCTTGTTTTTCGGTATAATTTAGTTTTAAAAAGGACATTCCTGGTATTACAGTGGATGCCCTTTTTGCTAAATTATAAGATATTTTGTTAGAATTCAAAGTCTAGAATAAGTTTACTGGTTTGACCTGTAAACTTATAATTATAGGACCCTTTCAGGCTTTCTAATTCACCGGTAGCTTTGATGATTGTTGCAGGGGAATCTAGATTTCCTTTATCAAATATCCCTTGCTCTATAGCTGTAAATGTCCCTCGTTTTCCCTTATAAACTCCTTCGAAATGTAAAAATCCGGGAATTTTAGCAGTAGCCAAGTGACCATCATCTATAGTTGATTCTAAATAATATAATAAATATTCAACAAAAGCTTTTCCTTTTAATTCACCGTCAATATCATATTCGACATGGGCAATATTAATAGGGAAATCTTTTCTAGTGTCATTGACTGGCTTTTCATCCCATTTACTTACTGTAAATGTTACTTCCATACGCGTAAACCTCCCTTCATCATTAGATGAGTAATCTACCTCCAGTATATCACCTAAAAAGCACCATCAATAATTATATCTCATAGGAGTGTTTCTAAAGTAACGGATGCTTCTTATATGACATTGAAGGTAAATTTTTATTTAAAAGTTTACTTTCGTATTTACAATGAAATACAAATGATTTTTATTAATTTGTTATTTTCATACTCTTACAAAACTTATTTTCACTATATGAAAATAACAACAATTTATGAAGGGATTCTTTACAAACAAAAAGAAGGCATCTCGAATAAAGATTAATCAAAGTGGCCTTCTTTACACATGCCCATCAACTTAAGCATTCAGAATTACCCCAAAACGAGAAAATTGGCATCTCCAGGGGAAAATACATTTTTTTGGTTTTGAGGGCCACCTGATGGGCATAGGATATCAGAAAAAACGCGTTAAGATCAGTATTTATATACTATTTCGTTTCATACAAAAGGAATTTGTTCATTATTAGCGAAAGTGTATGTTAACTAAATGAATTCATTCATACACAGTACTACAAAAAGACATGGGGACAATCTTATATCACGATACATAATTATAATTCGTTTAAGAAGCTAGTAAAATTAAGGAGAAACATTGTATGGGGAAAAAAGTATTGTTCTTTGGAGATTTTGGAATTGACGATACGATAGCTATCATATATGCACATTTAACAGATAAAATTGATGTTATAGGAATTGTTGCAGACTATGGGAACGTACCTCAAGCTGAAGTTGTTAGAAATGTTCGCTTTTTGCTTAAAAGTGTAGGAAAAGAATATATAAAAGTTTTTGGTGGGGCTGAGCATTCCATGTCTTCAGAAGCTGAAAATTTTTATCCAGAAGTTCACGGTAAATTTGGGATAGGGCCCATTCACCCAGGACTAGAGCTTCAAACATTTGAGAATTTTTTTGAGGTTCTCGCACTTATTAAGCAGTATAAAAATGAACTTATTATCGTGAATACCGGAAGGCTAACTTCACTTGCAACTTTATTTCTCCTTTATGGAGATGTGATGGAATATGTACATTCTTATTATATTATGGGAGGGGCTTTTCTATATCCAGGAAATGTTACTCCCATTGCCGAAGCTAACTTTTATGGCGATCCTGTAGCGGCCAATATTGTAATGAGATACGCAAAGAATCTATCAATTTATCCTTTGAATGTTACACAATCGGCCATCGTAACACCAGAAATGGTCAATTATATTCACTCTAAAGGAAAAACTAAGTTTTTAAAGCCTCTTTTAGACTATTACTATTATCAATTTTATCAAAAAAAAGTTCCTGGAATACAAGGTAGCCCGGTCCATGATGCGCTCACTTTGGTTGCGATTAATCGTAATGATATTTTTACGTACCATCAATCAGCAGTGACGGTTAATGTACTTGATACTGTACGAGGGCAAAGTATAGGAGATTTTAGATCTACTTTTGAACCAGAAACATTCGGTAACCGTCCAAAACATAGGATTGCAATACAAATGAATTATGAACAGTTTTTTAAGGAGTTTATGACTGTAACGACTGGCGACCTATTTTAGTGAATACCCTTGTCCATCAAGCTAAGATTTTAAAGTATTCTCCTCATGACTTTGTTTCTAGAGTTTAACGGTAGGTCATCAACAATAAAAAACACTAATCTTACATAAGATTAGTGTTTTTTATTGTATTTTCCCCTTGTTTTTGGGTATTAGTGCTGGCTAATCTTGTGGGGGCCAAACGCCACGAATTTAACGTAACTTTATATGGCGTAAATGAATTTTTCATTCGAGAGATCCAGGCGATTGTACCTTCCAGATTTCTGTAAGTGATTTTAAATCCACACTAACTCAAACTTCTTTATTACTCGATTTAAAAAGTATATACAACTTCTTGGCGAGAAATTGCGGTGTATAAGGCATATCCCTATGTAACCACTTTACAATCGTTCCAATTAAAGCTGAGGAACCGTACCAAATAGCAATATCTTTTGGAATATCTTTAGTAATGAGAAAGGAGTCACTTTCTGTTCTCTCTGTTATTTTGTCTGAAAGTGTATTTAACAAGCGTTCTGTAAAAATCGGTGTTCGCCTAGAACCAAGAACTACTTTATAGAATTTAGCATTGTCAGCAATGTACTCAAGTAGATCTACGAGTTTTAACCATTCTATATCCTCAGAGGAATCTGAGAGGTTTTCCGTACTCGTCATTATCTTCTCAATATCCTCAACCATTTCCTGTGCCATTTTCTCCAACATGTCATGAATATCACGATAATGGAGATAGAACGTAACACGATTAATAGTCGCACGTTCTGCAAGTTTATTAACTGTTATTTTGCTAATTTCCATCTCTTGTAGAAGATCTATTAAAGCCTCTTTTATTAACTGGCGTGTACGAATGACTCGGGGGTCTACACGGGACTTGGGATGGTCTTTCATATCTAATCACCCTTCCTATTAATTGGAAATTTACAACATTCTAAGTTCTGTCTATTATCTTCGATTTTATCAACAGAAATCGCAAGAAGTGTTAACTAATATACAGTTATTAGGAAATTGTCTGTTGTCATAATAATCTTTAATAATGTAATTTATATAGTGTAAATTATTCAACACTTTGTAAAAAAAGTCTACTTTAAAGTTAGAAAGGATATGAAAGAATTGCATAATCAGACTAAAACAGACCCTAATTCGATAAAAAAAGGACCTATTATGTTCATTATGATTTTAGGTGCTTTTCTTGCAACATTAAACCAAACACTCATGAGTGTCGCTACTCCTGAACTTATGGTTGAATTTAAGATCTCGGCTACAACAGCCCAGTGGTTAACAACCGGTTACATGCTAGTAAACGGCGTCTTGATTCCTATTACCGCTTATTTAATGCAACGGTTTACCACACGTGAACTTTTTCAAACTTCCATGCTTATATTTCTAGCTGGAACCATTGTTTCAGCTGTAGCAACAGGATTCCCGGTCTTGTTAACCGGACGTATGATTCAGGCAGCCGGCGCAGGAATCATTATGCCATTGCTTACACATGTTATTTTGACCATCTTCCCTCGCGAAAAGAGAGGAGCAGCTATGGGAATGGTGGGGCTTGCTGTCATTTTTGCTCCTGCAATTGGTCCTACAATTGCAGGATACATTATTGATAACTACAAATGGGAAACGATGTTTTACGGAATGATTCCATTTGCTGTCCTTGTTATTGTGCTGGGATTCATTTATCTCCGAAATGTATCCGACCGAATCAAGACAAAATTTAATATCCTAAGCGTCATTCTCTCTACCATTGGTTTCGGTTCATTAATTTATGGTTTCAGCCAAGCCGGAAGTCTTGGATGGTCAGATATAGAGGTAGTAGGTACGATTACTGTAGGTATCTTAGCCCTTACACTCTTTTCATGGAAGGAATTAAGATCACAAAATCCATTGCTTGACTTACGTGTATTTAAATACAATATGTTTTCTTTAACAACAATCATTAATATCGCAGTTACTATGGTTATGTATGCAGATATGATGTTACTTCCGTTATACCTCCAGAATATGCGTGGTTACACTGCTATTGAGTCTGGTCTTCTGCTTCTTCCAGGTGCGCTGGTAATGGGATTCCTTATGCCAGTTACCGGTAAGCTATTCGATCGCTTTGGTGCGAAATGGTTAGCTATTATTGGAATGACAATTACCATTATTACAACAATTGGTTTTATCAACCTGACAGACTCTACTAGTTATACCTATTTGGTTCTCATGTCAACAGGACGTCGCATTGGAATGGCCTTAATGATGATGCCTATACAGACTGCTGGTCTAAATCAATTGCCACAACGGTTACATGCACATGGAACAGCAATAAGCAATACGATTCGTCAAGTTGCCGGTGCCGTCGGTACTTCGCTTCTCGTGACAGTGATGACGAGCCGTACGAAATCACATCTACAGGATTTGATTCCTACCGCAGCTGCTAAAGGATTGACTCAAAAAGAGCTTGTTACAGAAGCCTCCATACAGGGGATAAATGATGCCTACCTTGTCATCATTGGAATTGGTATCATCGGATTACTACTTACCTTCTTTATAAAGAAAGTTAAACAGGCTTCCGAATTAGAATCTAACAATCCCGCAGAGATGGTAACGACAGAGAAATTAAAAACAAATTAAAACCATTTGAATTTCTGAATAAAAAAGAAGCAATTTATACCAATTGTTAGTCAACATGTTTGCAGTAAATCGCTTCTATCCTTATGCTGGCTAGGAATGAGATGTACTCCAAATATGACTATTTATAGAGTGATTTATACAATTTGTAATTTTAAGGAGGAATATCAGTGAATAAAGAGGTTATTGCAATTCAAGAAATCCCTAATTTCCAGACGCGTACTGAAGAGTTTTTCCCTTTAAAGTGGTATAAAGAAATGCTTCACAATCATTCTGTTTATTATCACGAAGAAACGAATACATGGAATGCGTTTAAGTATGCAGATGTTAAACAGGTGTTAACCAATTATGAATTCTTTTCAAGTCAAGGGCCTAGAAGTGGTATTTTTGTCGGCGATAATAAAAAGCAAAAAAACACTTCACCTATAACAATGATTACGTTCCTGGATCCTCCTGATCATCGAAAAATACGTTCCTTATTGGCAGCTGCTTTCACTCCCCGCAGTTTAAAAGAGTGGGAACCTCGTATTCAGCAAATTGCAACGGAGCTTGTAGGAAATATACAAGAAAATTCTACAATTAATATTGTGGAAGCTTTGGCATCCCCTTTACCTGCTCTAGTAATTGCCAATTTATTCGGCGTACCTGCACAAGGTCAAGGTCAATTTAAAGAATGGGTTGATATTTTGTTCCACCCATACGACAAAGAAAGGTTAGAAGACCTTGAACAACAAAAACAAAAGGCAGCGAAAGAATATTTTGAATACCTTTATCCTATTGTAGTTCACAAACGTTCGAATCTTTGTGATGATATTATCTCTGACTTGATTCAAGCGGAAGTAGATGGGGAAAAACTTACGGATGAGGAGATTGTACAAACAACTATGTTACTTTTAGGGGCAGGTCTTGAAACAACTAGTCACGCAATAGCCAATACATTCTATTCATTGCTTTATGATGACAAGTCATTATATGGAACACTAAGAAATGATATAGGATTAGTCCCAAAAGCCGTTGAAGAAATGCTTCGATATCGTTTTCATATTTCAAGAAGAGATCGTACGGTCAAACAAGATAATAATCTATTAGGGGTTGAGTTAAAGAAAGGTGACGTAGTCATTGCTTGGATGAGTGCATCTAATATGGATGAAAACATGTATAGCGATCCTTTCTCTATAGACATTCATCGTTCAAACAATAAAAAGCACCTGACTTTCGGAAGTGGTCCACATTTTTGTTTAGGTGCACCTCTTGCACGATTAGAAATGAAAATTGCATTAGAGGCATTCTTACAAAAAATTTCTTCTATCGAATCAGTAGAAGGGTTTGAATTAGAAAAAAACTTAACTGCTTCTGCTACGGGACAGTCCTTGACTTATCTACCAATGAAAGTTTATGGGATTCAGCCGAAAAACGTGAGAAAATAGGCCATAAATAAGCTTTACTTTATTTCTATTATTAGTTTTTTAGATAAAAACAACGACCTGATGCTACACAAAAAGCCAATTTTCTATAAGCTAAGGAATCAACTCTTTTATGTTCTTACTTTGCTGTATAATTGTTTACAATATAGAGGTGCAATTAGCACCTCTATTGCATTTATTTTAGTATTTAAATTAGCGCCCAAATTACATGGATCTTGGTCAAGCCCCATGCTCAACAACTTAAGAATTTTATTGTACCCCAGATTGAAAATTCTATCTATTTTTGAAAGAAAACTGCTTATTTTTTTCGTTTTTGGCATTTGCTTTTCTTAGCTTGATGGTGATGTGGTACCACCCCACATCCATCAACTTAAGGATTTAGACTATTCTTAAACTTAAAAGCACGTTACTATTCTCTTATGTTAATGAGA
>NZ_JAWRYM010000682.1:0-264 GCF_046534555.1 Bacillus sp. SIMBA_074
GCAGGAGAAAGGGATTGAGCTTTCTCCTCACCAGCTTGATCAGTTTGACACTTATTATCGATTATTGGTTGAATGGAACGAAAAGATGAACTTAACAGCCATCACTAATAAAGAAGAAGTTTATCTAAAGCATTTTTATGATTCAATCAGTGCAGCCTTCTATTTCGACTTTAACAAATCTTATCAAATTTGCGATGTCGGGGCTGGAGCTGGATTTCCGAGTATTCCATTGAAGATTTGTTTCCCTGATATCCACGTATCGAT
>NZ_JAWRYM010000683.1:0-264 GCF_046534555.1 Bacillus sp. SIMBA_074
TGCTCCAGCTTCCGCAAAGGATGTATTTTCCTCGGTTTGAATCGTTTTGTGCATGAGCTTTTCTGATTCAGGATGGGACAAGTACTGTCCGGATTTATCCAGCAAAAACGCCCAGCCTGTTTCACCGACTTTTGTTCCTGAAACCGTTTTTTGTATGTCCGTTAGCGTAATATCGTCTGTAGCTACACCTAGCAGCTTTTTGTCCGCCGTGTAAAAAGGTGCGACGACAGTCATCATCGAAACTCCTGAAACATCGTCAAAATA
>NZ_JAWRYM010000684.1:0-264 GCF_046534555.1 Bacillus sp. SIMBA_074
TGTGGAGCATAAACGGGATGTCATCATTTTAATGGATAGCATTACCAGGCTTGCCCGTGCTTATAACCTTGTCATTCCGCCGAGCGGGCGTACACTATCCGGAGGGATTGACCCTGCTGCATTCCATCGTCCAAAACGCTTTTTCGGTGCGGCGAGGAATATCGAGGAAGGCGGCAGCTTGACGATCCTTGCTACGGCATTGGTAGACACGGGTTCGAGAATGGACGATGTCATTTATGAGGAATTTAAAGGTACGGGTAATAT
>NZ_JAWRYM010000685.1:0-264 GCF_046534555.1 Bacillus sp. SIMBA_074
GCAAGAACATATTCCTAAGGAGGTTTTACATAATGGCACAACGTCTAATCGGGCTTCCAGCTCCAGACTTTACAATGGAAACAGCACTGGGTAACGGTAAAGAATTCGGAAAGGTTTCCCTGTCCGACTACCGTGGCAAATGGCTGGTACTGTTCTTCTATCCACTGGACTTCACTTTCGTTTGCCCAACCGAAATCATCGCTATGAGCGATGCAATCGAAGACTTCGCTGATCTGGATGCAGAAGTACTGGGTGTATCTACTG
>NZ_JAWRYM010000686.1:0-264 GCF_046534555.1 Bacillus sp. SIMBA_074
ATCAAACATTCTTGATCTTTCACATCACTCTGGCAACAGTTGGTGGGGTGATGGGGTTGATCACAATCAGACACGCTTACAAAAAGAATTATGCCAAGCATAGAAAAATTGGCCCTTGGACGTCGATCATCTGGTTCATTACAGCGATTACAGGCGCAACGGTATATACCTTGTTGTACCTGATTTATCCGGGTGGCGAAACAGCTGGTGTAATCGATGTTATTTTTGGTAGATAAAATTGCCTTGCTTTGAATACGCGCATGT
>NZ_JAWRYM010000687.1:0-264 GCF_046534555.1 Bacillus sp. SIMBA_074
TGGGTTTGCACCGCAGGACGAGGACGATCCATCGGCAACATTAAGACTGGTAACTCGCCAGACAGCTCTTCCTTCCAATATGCAAGCTGTCGATCAAGTACTTCTTCTTTTAACCATTCCCTTTGCCATTGGGCAAAGTCGGCATATTGAATCGGTAATGGTGCGAGTTCTGCTGGTTTGCCGCCAACCGCATCTTCATAGAATGCCATCCATTCTTGGAGCAAGATTTCCATCGACCAGCCATCAGAGATAATATAATGCATC
>NZ_JAWRYM010000688.1:0-264 GCF_046534555.1 Bacillus sp. SIMBA_074
CCATCACAGCGAGATAGCCATAACGGGCTTCTTCCTCGCCTGTTAAAATCTGGACGGAAATACCTGTTTCGACTTTGATCTGCTCAATCAGCTCGATCCCGTTTTCTGCCTGTCTGACGGCAGCTGTGGCAACGGCAATTGTTTTTTGGACCTGTTTCACTTCCAGCAGCTCCTTGAATTGGTGCAAACAAGTGAGCGTAATGGATATTCCTTCTGTGTCAAGACGGTTGTTTTGCAGATGATTGCTGAGCCTGAGGCTGCGCT
>NZ_JAWRYM010000689.1:0-264 GCF_046534555.1 Bacillus sp. SIMBA_074
CGGCCAGGTCGTCGCTGACCTGGATGCGGTGCTGCGCTCTGACGTGATCGCCCGGCTCGGTGACGACGAGAAGATGGTGTTGTTGCGGGTCGCGGGTGAGGTGCAGCGGCGGGTGGAGGCGGTGGTCGTGGAGGCGGTCGCGTCGGTCGATGAACGGCCGGCGGGGTCGGGTGAGCCGGCGTTCTGCGGACGATATGGGTGCCGCACGGTGAACGAGTTGTTGCAGCGGGTGGTGCGAACGGATGCTGCGGGGGCGGGGCGGGT
>NZ_JAWRYM010000690.1:0-264 GCF_046534555.1 Bacillus sp. SIMBA_074
AATCGTTAAAAAGAAATAAATAACTTACAAAAAATTAAAAATAAAACTCAAAAAGAAAGGAAAGTAGGTTTTAAAATGAAATCTCTTTATTTTTTCAGTAGTAATATTTAAGAATTAAAAGCACTTGAATTAAGAAGCCGACTAAAACACTTTTAGACGGCTTCTTTTATCCTTACCATTTCGACTAAATAATGTACTAATTCAAAATAGTTAAAATGAATATTAGGAAAGTATTTTTCGGTTTATATTACTTTAGTAATTAAT
>NZ_JAWRYM010000691.1:0-264 GCF_046534555.1 Bacillus sp. SIMBA_074
CGGAACGTAGTGCTCGAGAGCCGCGGCATCGAGCCGCACGCCCTGGGCCCAGGTCCAGCGTGCGGGCAGACCCGCCGGTTCGTCCCGGGTGAACACGATCACGCGTGCACCTGTCGCCGCGAGTTCGTCGCGGAAGGCCAGCTCGGAGCTGTCGGATGCCACGTAGATGAGAACCACGTCACGCTGCTGCTGCGTCAGCATCAGCTGCCGCAGCTGCGAGACGAACGGCGTGACGCCGATGCCGGCGGCGACCATCAGCACGGG
>NZ_JAWRYM010000692.1:0-263 GCF_046534555.1 Bacillus sp. SIMBA_074
CTCGCCACCTTCAGCCAGGAGCTCATACCCTTCCGTAAAAATGCGATGGACGATTTCTTTGCCCGCTCGAATAGGTGGATTGGTCAGGATGATATCGTACTGCTTTCCCTGCACGCCGCTGTAAACATCGCTAACGAGAACCTCAACATTTTCCACGCCATTCAACTCCGCGTTACGTCGCGCCAAGCTCACAGCACGCTCGTTGACGTCAATCATCGTCACCTGTCCCTCAGCAGCAAGTCCGGCAGCAGTCAAACCGATAG
>NZ_JAWRYM010000693.1:0-263 GCF_046534555.1 Bacillus sp. SIMBA_074
GGGCCAACTCGCTGGCGTCACCTGCGGAGAAATAGACAGCTCCCTCACCGGCAACCTCACGCAGCACCGGTATATCTGAGGCGATAACCGGTGTGCCATGAGCCTGAGCCTCTATTACCGGCAAACCAAAACCTTCATAACGCGATGGAAATGCCAAAAATCTGGCTTGCCGATACAGAGCGCTAAGTTCAGTATCGCTAACATAACCAACAGATACCGGCGCAAGCCCTTCCGGGATAGCAGCAACTAAACGGGCAAACTTG
>NZ_JAWRYM010000694.1:0-263 GCF_046534555.1 Bacillus sp. SIMBA_074
ATCCCTCTCTGGCAAGAAAACGTTGCCGGGATAAATACTTTGCCATTCCCTCTGCAGAGTGACTGAAGGGCTGCAAGCTCATCTGTCTCTCCCTTCTCCGAAACGTATAAGACAGCTGAAAAGGGGGAAATCGCCTCCCGCCACGTGGCCTGTGTCTGCTCACCCATGTATAGCTCGGTCAGCTCTACTTCGGGATCATTTTGTCGCGCATAGGCAATCAACTCCTCCAACCGCTTTCGATTGGTGTGATCGTTGTCTGTGAT
>NZ_JAWRYM010000695.1:0-263 GCF_046534555.1 Bacillus sp. SIMBA_074
CGCTACGGCCTGCAGTGGGTTCACCCCGAACTGCCGCTCGCGCACCCGCTGGACGGCGGTACGGCGGCGGTGCAGCGGCGGTCGCTGGGGGAGACGGCGGCAGGTTTCGGGCGGGACGGCGCGGCTTATGCGTGGCTGTTCGGGCAGCCGGTGCGGGCTTGGGGAGAGCTCGAGGACGCCGTGCTCAGCCCGCTCCTCAAGGTTCCCGAGCACCCTATCGCTCTTGCCCGCTTCGGCCTCCGCGGCGGCCCGCCGACGACGTT
>NZ_JAWRYM010000696.1:0-263 GCF_046534555.1 Bacillus sp. SIMBA_074
GTGCATTTGCGCGTGCCGCGCTTCGCCAGGCGGCCGGCATCGAGCAGTTCGCGTGCGCGACCGCACACGCTGGAGAGTTTGAGATTCGTCCGCGCCGAAATGTCCTCGCGGGTGAGCAACGTCTCGGGCGAATCGAAGCAGTCCATCACCATCCGCTGCTTGGCCGAGAGTTCGGCCACGGGCATGGCGTGGAAGCTGTCTTGCTGCGTCTCGGAGACGCGATGCCCGGATCGGGCGCTGAAAAAATCGTCCACTGGCATCTC
>NZ_JAWRYM010000697.1:0-263 GCF_046534555.1 Bacillus sp. SIMBA_074
CACAACCGCCGCGGCGGCGACGCCGAGGCCGCGGCACTGAGCCTGTCGCCGGAATACACCGATGCGGACGTGGCCGCGGTCTGGCAGGGCAACGACTATTCGATGCAGCACCTGCTGTCCGGCGTGTTGACGCTGGACATGACGACGGTGCACGCGCTGGAGACGCCGCTGTTCCTGTTCCTCGGCCGGCACGACTACAACGTGAACTCCGCCCTGGCGGCCGACTGGTTCGACACGGTGAAGGCACCGCGCAAGCAGCTGGT
>NZ_JAWRYM010000698.1:0-263 GCF_046534555.1 Bacillus sp. SIMBA_074
CTGAGTTAAAAAATTGGTTCAATGAAAAGTTAGCTACAGACTTTTATGTTTACCCAGAAGTTAATGGTGTTCATTTATCTGAAAATGTAAATGTTAGAATTGACTACGTCTTATTTCCTAAAGATCACTTAATAGAAGAGGGTTTTGAACCATCTTATTTTGGTGTTGAAGTAAAATACTTTAATCAAGAAAATGGCTTTACTCATAAAACAAGTCGTGGACTATGGCAAGCGATAAGTTACAACGACTCTAGATTTCATCTG
>NZ_JAWRYM010000699.1:0-263 GCF_046534555.1 Bacillus sp. SIMBA_074
GGTGTTATTTGTGAAGGTTTGTTCAGTCCGGCAACGGCTTTTTCCGGTCCGGCTCTTGTGCAGCTTTAATAATCAACTTAGTATAACCTGCTGGTTGGACAGCAGCCCTGTTCTGTCAAATAGCTAAAACGTTAATTGAACTGATAAAGCGATAATAGCCTTGATAAGTAATTATGCATTAGCCAATACACCACTAAGCAAAATGCTGATGGCATTGATGCTGGTTGTGCAATTGCTGTGTGTCATGTCGGGGGCTTTTTCGG
>NZ_JAWRYM010000700.1:0-263 GCF_046534555.1 Bacillus sp. SIMBA_074
TACTTCGGCAATCGACAAATCGGCATAATAGTGCAAAGCGATTACCCTGCGATAGGGCGGGGAAAGCTCCAGAACGTGAGCGACTAATTGATCTCGTGCGGCTTGGTCCAGCACAAGGTGCTCGGTAGACACTTCTCCGTCCTTTTTGATCCAGGCACTATACAGGAGGTTGCGAAATGCCCAGGAGCGTAAAAAACCTTTGCATTCATTTACAGCAATGCGATAAACCCACGTATGGATGCTGCTCTGTTGACGAAACCCCG
>NZ_JAWRYM010000701.1:0-263 GCF_046534555.1 Bacillus sp. SIMBA_074
TGATGCGTTCACTGCCACGTCTGGATGAGGGTGAAAAGCAACGCTTGATACCGATTGAAGGAAGTCCGCCAGACTTATTCCAACCGCCAAAGGGCTGCCCATTTGCTGCGCGGTGTGATTTTGCTATGGAAATTTGCGATCAACAGATGCCGGTAACGAGTGAGTTTGCGAAGGGACATCAGGCAGCATGCTGGCTGCACGACCCGCGGGCGCCACGCATCGAAGAACTGGTTGCAGCAGGGAGGCAAGGAGTATGACGCAGG
>NZ_JAWRYM010000702.1:0-263 GCF_046534555.1 Bacillus sp. SIMBA_074
TGTAGTTGCGATTGGGTGTACAGGCGGTCAGCATCGTTCTGTAGCATTGACGGAGTATATTTCAAACCACTTCAAAAAGGATTACAGCGTTCAAATATCTCATCGCGATATCGAAAAAAGTAAGGGGAAAGCAGATGTTAGATAATAAGAAACAACCTAAGGTTGTGATCATCGGAGGGGGAACCGGCCTTCCCGTTTTGTTAAGAGGTTTAAAGAAGCACCCAGTGGATATAACGGCGATCGTCACTGTAGCAGATGATGGC
>NZ_JAWRYM010000703.1:0-263 GCF_046534555.1 Bacillus sp. SIMBA_074
GTGTCGATACCCCAGTCGCCGAAGCGGTTGAGGGCTGGAAAGTACTCGTCGTCGAGCGGAAGGATCCGGTCCGCGATGCACCGCACGGCCGCGAAACTCGACGTCTTGGCGAAGACGTGACGATAGAACCGAACGCCCGCACGTGTGCCCCTCTGGACGAGCAGATCAAGAACCGCACTCGCGGTTTCGGCGTTGTCGAGTCGAACCGAAGGCGCACGGGATGCGGGCGCTCCGGGGAAGAACTGCGGGAATACGTCGACCGC
>NZ_JAWRYM010000114.1:0-454 GCF_046534555.1 Bacillus sp. SIMBA_074
AAATGGAGGAGGTAGAGGGATTCGAACCCCCGCGCGACTCTCGCCGCCTGTCGGTTTTCAAGACCGATCCCTTCAGCCGAACTTGGGTATACCTCCGAGATATGAACTTTGAGTGGTGGACCTTGTAGGACTCGAACCTACGACCGGACGGTTATGAGCCGTCTGCTCTAACCAGCTGAGCTAAAGGTCCTTTATGGTAGCGGCGGAGGGGATCGAACCCCCGACCTCACGGGTATGAACCGTACGCTCTAGCCAGCTGAGCTACACCGCCATAAGTTATATTCAAATAAGTGGAGCCTAGCGGGATCGAACCGCTGACCTCCTGCGTGCAAGGCAGGCGCTCTCCCAGCTGAGCTAAGGCCCCATATTTTGAAAATATCGGGAAGACAGGATTTGAACCTGCGACCCCCTGGTCCCAAACCAGGTGCTCTACCAAGCTGAGCCACTTCCCGTT
>NZ_JAWRYM010000704.1:0-263 GCF_046534555.1 Bacillus sp. SIMBA_074
CTGGCGAAATGAATTAAAAAAGTTTGCACCAGAGATACGCACAGTCATCATCGACGGAAACAAAACCCAGCGCAATCAATTGCTTCAGGATGTATCCGAAGCAGATGTGATTATTACTTCCTACCCACTGCTTCGCCGCGACAGTGAGCAATATGTGGAGCAGCCTATTCATACCCTGATCCTGGACGAGGCACAAGCATTCAAAACTCACACGACCCAAACCGCCAATGCTGTGAAAAGTCTACAGGCTCAGTATCGCTTTG
>NZ_JAWRYM010000705.1:0-263 GCF_046534555.1 Bacillus sp. SIMBA_074
GTGTTGCCTTATCCACATTTGCCTCGAATTCAACCTGGCGATCACCAAATTGTGAATCATTTAAAAGCTCGATCGTCATTTCTCGTATAAACCCAACGATATCTACATCTTCAAATTGAAAAGGGAGTCGTTGATTGCGTAAACGCATCGTTAAATTTAGGTCATCCAACAAATCTTTCATATAAATGGACTGTCTATTAATAATGGATGTATACTCATACAGTTCCTGTGATGTTAAATCAGTGGCGTTATCCTTCATCAAT
>NZ_JAWRYM010000706.1:0-263 GCF_046534555.1 Bacillus sp. SIMBA_074
CTTTGACACATTTCGTATAAACGGCTGGGGAGCGAAGCCGGAAGGAGGGAATATTAATAAAAGTGGAATTCAGCCATTCGTGTACAAGCCGGTATCGGATATTCCGTCAAGATTTTACGCAGTGGCTGTCAACTTCCACTTTTTCCGGCCAAAGTATCTAAATTTCAATAATATGGGAGTGGAGAAATTGCGAATAAAACTTTGTCTTTCCGTAATATTATGTTGTCTTTTCGTTGCCATGGGATTTACACCAGTATCGAAGG
>NZ_JAWRYM010000115.1:0-454 GCF_046534555.1 Bacillus sp. SIMBA_074
CTTCAATCGCGCCAGTAGCCGTTATAATTCCGAATGTTCCGCCAATTATAAGAACAAAAAAGATGACTCCAGAGGCTTCAACCAAGCCGGTATGCACACTGTTGACCAGTCCCAGCGGCTTTACAGGAGAAGCTTCGATGAATTGAAAGGTAGCTGGGTCAATCACGTTTCTTCCATTTACTTCTACTCTTCCATATTCACCAGCAGGCAGTAAATACGTAAGCACAACTGCACTTGCAAGAACGACGAAGAGCAAGGCGAACACGTTGATATCCCATAGCTTTTTCTGCTTTTTCGGCTGCACGTCCACATGTAACTGACTCATGATACCCCCCCATTTGGTATCAGATCAGATGATCGGGAGAGAAGCCTCCTCCATCGCATGAAGGAGACTCTACCTGCCCGAGCCTATTGCGTTACTTTTTGTGTAGCGAGAAACTCAGATACCTTTTCC
>NZ_JAWRYM010000707.1:0-263 GCF_046534555.1 Bacillus sp. SIMBA_074
CTATGTGCCTTTGAGCTCATCCGTTAGTCTGACTCCGGCGACCACGGTGTACCACCGACTGTCGCGCCCTTTATGGGTAGCACTCATGGGAGATCAATCCTTTCTTGGTCGTCGCGCTAGCCTCTACTTAATTTGCTATAATTGGAGGTTTTTGTTTAACGATTTACCAAACTCAATCATATCGCTCATAAATCTCAGCCTTTTTATTGGGTCTATTTTGTTGTTGCTGTGGTTTTTTCTAGATTTTGTGCTTTTTTAATTTT
>NZ_JAWRYM010000708.1:0-262 GCF_046534555.1 Bacillus sp. SIMBA_074
TCCGCAGTAGCTCAGCGGTAGAGCTATCGGCTGTTAACCGATCGGTCGTAGGTTCGATTCCTACCTGCGGAGCCATTGGAGAGCTGTCCGAGTTGGCCGAAGGAGCACGATTGGAAATCGTGTATACGTCACAAGCGTATCAAGGGTTCGAATCCCTTGCTCTCCGCCATAAGGAATTTATAATATTTGGCCCGTTGGTCAAGTGGTTAAGACACCGCCCTTTCACGGCGGTAACACGGGTTCGAATCCCGTACGGGTCACC
>NZ_JAWRYM010000709.1:0-262 GCF_046534555.1 Bacillus sp. SIMBA_074
CAGCACTGTGGCTGCCCGACATGGAGCCCAGTGGACGAGGTGGGGGTTTATCGAAGAATTCGGCGGATACCTCCCGGCAGCAGTATCACTGCCGCAGAGCATACGGACAAAACATCAGGGTGACCTGATAGACAAAAACGTGTGTGTGATACGCAAGATAGCCACGGATGAAATAACAAGAACGAATAATAAATAGATAAAACGTGGAATGGCGGGGGCACACCCCCGTACCATTGGCATTGGGTTGTGTCCCCCGTCATAT
>NZ_JAWRYM010000710.1:0-262 GCF_046534555.1 Bacillus sp. SIMBA_074
GTATAATTGTAGCCTACTCCGCCTGCACTGTTGCATATCGTCCGATCCAACTGGCTGGCGCCCATGCGATAAAAGAAGCGGCGATCCATGCCCTCCACGTTAATCCTGCCCATATTCCCGTAAAAGCTGTAGGGCAATATACTGGTCGGTCCCTCTGTTTCAATCAGCTCACGCCAGCGTGTGGTGATCGTTTCGATAGCTTCCTCCCAGCTAATTCTGGCAAACTGACCGCTGCCTTTGGGTCCAACTCGTTTTAACGGAT
>NZ_JAWRYM010000711.1:0-262 GCF_046534555.1 Bacillus sp. SIMBA_074
CGAACAGGGACGTGAACGCGTCAGGATCCCCGTCTCGCGCCAGGGACCAGGCGTCCGCCTCGTCCGATCCAACGTTGCTCATATCCCCTAGTGTCCGATCGGCCGGAAAGGTTCCATCATGTACCAGTCCGTCCTGCCCAGCCCGTCTCCAAGCTCAGTTTGGTTGGCGGGACTCTGCAAAGTGAGGGGCTCCACCGGCCGAAGAGTCTGGAGATCTTTAGCGCTGCTGGCGCGCACCCCTCTGGTTGCGAGATGGCAGCGG
>NZ_JAWRYM010000116.1:0-453 GCF_046534555.1 Bacillus sp. SIMBA_074
CTTGAAAAAGATGACATAGAAAATTCCTATTGGAACTGTGAAAATGGTGGAATACTTTTCCTTGAAAGCCGCTAATGAACAGTTCACAATTGTTTCAAAAAAGATTGATTGCAGATAGGAGGAAATTACGGTTGAAAAAACGAATATTACTCATTATTGGACTAGCCTCGATAATGATGTTGTTAGCAGGGTGTACGGAAATTAAAGAACCTATTACTGCGGAAAGTGAAGGTTTTTGGAATTCATACATTGTCTATCCATTATCAGCCCTGATCATTTGGCTTTCTGAAGCATTTGGCGAGAACTATGGTTTGGGACTCATCGGTGTTACATTAATCATTCGCTTAGCATTACTTCCACTAATGATCAAACAGGTGAAAAGCTCGAAAGCTATGCAGGCCATTCAGCCTGAGATGAAAGAACTTCAAGCAAAATACAGCTCAAAAGATGCTG
>NZ_JAWRYM010000712.1:0-262 GCF_046534555.1 Bacillus sp. SIMBA_074
TGTGGTTTACAGCCTGCGGAATGTTGGATTGACGAATGTATTAACGGATTTAATCCAAGTTACCGCCGATCAAGGATTATTTGCAGCAACGATTGGAATGGGCTTCATTGCCGCCATTCTCTCTTCGCTTATGAATAACATGCCAACCGTGATGATCGATGCACTTGCCATTTCCGATACCAATACTACCGGCGTTATCAAGGAAGCCCTTATATATGCAAATGTCATCGGTTCGGACTTGGGCCCGAAAATCACTCCGATC
>NZ_JAWRYM010000713.1:0-262 GCF_046534555.1 Bacillus sp. SIMBA_074
GGTGACTGCACCACCGACTGCGCGACCACCACCCCGGTGCGGGCGCTGCAGGTGGCGAAGACGGTGGACAGCACCCACAGCGCGCCGGGCACGAAGCTGACGTACACGATCACGGTGACGAACACCGGAGGCGCGGACTACACGACCGCCTCGCCGGCGCGGTTCACCGACGACCTGTCGGCGGTCCTGGACGACGCGAGCTACGGCAAGGATGCGACGGGGGGCGCGACCTACGCCGCGCCGGTCCTGTCGTGGTCGGGCC
>NZ_JAWRYM010000714.1:0-262 GCF_046534555.1 Bacillus sp. SIMBA_074
GCAGCAGCAGATCGCCGACGGCCTGCGCGCCGGCGGCGCCGATGCGCGCTTCGTGGGGCTGGATTCGCCGCAGGGGCACGATGCGTTCCTGGTGGATTTCGAACGCTTCGGGCCGGCGGTGCGCGGGTTCCTCGACGCGCTGTAAGGCTTCGTCGATCTGCGGGGTGTTTGATTGGCCCCTCCTTTCGCATGGACACGGTGCCGTTGCCACGGCTGGCTGCCATGATGGGTCGCGAACCGGCTTTGCCCCTGGGAAGCGCCG
>NZ_JAWRYM010000715.1:0-262 GCF_046534555.1 Bacillus sp. SIMBA_074
GTTGAGGAACGGACTATTTCATTTGACGGTAAAGAAGAGATCTCTTCATATATTTCAAACGAAGGAGACATTCAAATTAAGATAATTAAAGAAAGCGAAGATGATTCAAGTTTAAGGATGCCAGAAATCAATGTGAAGGGAGAAGTGACGAAATGATAGAGATATTACAGTTAACGCAGAAGTATGGGAATTTCACAGCATTGGATCACCTGGACCTGCCAATTGACAAAGGAACGGTGTTTGGATTCGTCGGTCAAAACGG
>NZ_JAWRYM010000716.1:0-262 GCF_046534555.1 Bacillus sp. SIMBA_074
GAACTTTAGCATCCAATGCCCCGAATGGTTCATCAAGCAAAAGAATATTCGGTTCAACCGCAAGTGCCCTTGCCAATGCTACACGCTGGCGCTGCCCCCCTGATAATTGGGATGGGTAACGATCTTTATAGCCTTCCAGCTTGACGAGCTGAAGCAATTCGGTAACCTTTTGTTCAATCACTTTTTTACTGGGCCTTATTTTTCTAGGGCGGACCTTTAATCCATAGGCAATATTATCAAAAATGGTCATATTACGAAAAAG
>NZ_JAWRYM010000717.1:0-262 GCF_046534555.1 Bacillus sp. SIMBA_074
GGCGATCTGGAAACAGTATGACCTCTCCTATATCTAGCTTCGTAGTAGTTGAACGTCACTAAAGACGTACCAATCTACTACGAAAGCGGGGCATTTTGTATGAGTAGCGACTTAAACTTACGAAGTTCCTCTGTAGTTGGTTGGGCGTCTATGCCAAAACCGACAAAACTGCGAGGAATCCATGATGAGGAGAGCGCTGCAAGTATCAAGGCGTTACAGTTTGATTTTGTTTGGTGCATGTTTGCTTGCTTTTGCCTATTAT
>NZ_JAWRYM010000117.1:0-452 GCF_046534555.1 Bacillus sp. SIMBA_074
CAAGGTAACACAGGTGCTACTGGACCTCAAGGCGTTCAAGGTAACACAGGTGCTACTGGTTCCACTGGACCTCAAGGTGCGCAAGGTAACACGGGTGCTACTGGACCTCAAGGTCTTGAAGGTAACACGGGTGCTACTGGACCTCAAGGTCTTCAAGGTAACACGGGCGCTACTGGTTCCACTGGACCTCAAGGTGCGCAAGGTAACACAGGTGCTACTGGACCTCAAGGCGTTCAAGGTAACACAGGTGCTACTGGTTCCACTGGACCTCAAGGCGTTCAAGGTAACACAGGTGCTACTGGTTCCACTGGACCTCAAGGTGCGCAAGGTAACACAGGTGCTACTGGACCTCAAGGTCTTCAAGGTAACACGGGCGCTACTGGTTCCACTGGACCTCAAGGTGCGCAAGGTAACACAGGTGCTACTGGACCTCAAGGCGTTCAAGGTAACAC
>NZ_JAWRYM010000718.1:0-262 GCF_046534555.1 Bacillus sp. SIMBA_074
CACGGCGATGCGCGGGCGGCTCGGCGGGAGGGAATCGTTGACGGGGTCCATGTCGTTCATTGTCCTTGAAAGCCTTTCATCGCGCGAGATCGAGGGGCTGTTCCCACCAGTCCTCGACGCTGCCGTCATTCCCGTGCAGGCGCAGGCCGAGCCAGTGCCGGCCGGGGGGAAGCCCGCCCAGGTCGAGCGTTGCCTCGAAACCGACATGCGGATGCTGCGGATCCGTGCTGATCCTCCAGTACGAACGCACGTCGAATTCGAT
>NZ_JAWRYM010000719.1:0-262 GCF_046534555.1 Bacillus sp. SIMBA_074
GTCGCGCGCATTGTGTACATCGAGCCGGATGTGTACCGCCCGGCGATCGACCCCGAGCCATCGACCGACGTCTTCGTGCTGAAGTCGTCGGACTGATCACGGGGTCCGACATGACGCAGGCGAGAAAACTCCTCGGTCTCCTGGGCGCGGCCGGTCTGGCCGTCCTGCTCTCCGGTTGCTCCCTGAACACGATGCTCTGGGGCGACGACGGAGCTGGGGTGATCGAGACTACCGAGGGCCTGATCGACGCAGCGACGGAAGG
>NZ_JAWRYM010000720.1:0-262 GCF_046534555.1 Bacillus sp. SIMBA_074
GCCGCGCTGGATGGCCGAGCTGACCGCCAAGGGCAAGAAGCCCGAGGATTTCCTGATCAGGAAGAAGTAAATCCCCGGCACCTGCGTTGAAAACGCCGGCCCTGCGCCGGCGTTTTCGTTTCGTCCCCGCGCACGGTTCCGCCGCCGCTGCGCGAAGCGGCAACGCCCTACAGGTTCTTCCGCGCCGGAATCAGCAGGTTGCCGAACAGCAACCCCGCCACCAGCGCCATCACGATGTTGGTCACCGCCAGCAACGCGGCCT
>NZ_JAWRYM010000721.1:0-262 GCF_046534555.1 Bacillus sp. SIMBA_074
TACGGTCACGATGCAATCACAAGGTAAGCAAAGTCTCTTTTTCAAAGCTGCAATCTCTACAATCACTCCGGTTAAATCCGTACCACTGCCGGAAATCTTAAAGTAAGCCTTCCATCATTCGTGAGCCAACAGCCCTATCTTTTATCTGATAGGGCTGTCTTGTTATTTGCATAATGATTTCGATTATTTGTTCTACTCCCTCTTTTTTGGTATTGTTTTCGTATAGAACGTACAAGGATGGTGGTTGGATTGTCGAGGAAAC
>NZ_JAWRYM010000722.1:0-262 GCF_046534555.1 Bacillus sp. SIMBA_074
GAATCAGAAAAGTTTGAGGTGTACCCGGGAGATGTGCGCAGTCCCCGCGGACGCTGCGAGCCGCGTCCCGCACACCGGCACATGGCTGTAGACCGACTGCGCATTATACAGCCGCCCATCAGCAACAGCATCACAGCAGGACGTGGGGTGCGTCTGCCAGAGATTTGCGGCCGCCGCCGATGTTGCTCAGCAGGTGGTGAAGCAGCCATTCAGGTGGCTGCGACAGCTTGGCATCCCACGTGCAAATTGCAAACACTGACAG
>NZ_JAWRYM010000723.1:0-262 GCF_046534555.1 Bacillus sp. SIMBA_074
GGCGTCAAACTAAACCTTTAATGCAAGTGCTCTCACCATGAATCATCCGAACCTGACGGCTCGGCGGGTGAAGCCCCTTCGCTGGTTCCGCCTAACTGGTACAGCGCAGGCAGAGCATCGGGATAAATATCTTTAATAATTTCAAAGAAATCCTTATTCACCAGTTTCAATGCACGGCCAATCAACATCGGCAGCGGGCTTGACGGCTCATATCTGGCGTAGTACTCGTTTATCGCCTGCAGGCAGCGCTCTACATCCGCTC
>NZ_JAWRYM010000015.1:0-105483 GCF_046534555.1 Bacillus sp. SIMBA_074
GCTACTGGTTCCACTGGACCTCAAGGTGCGCAAGGTAACACAGGTGCTACTGGACCTCAAGGCGTTCAAGGTAACACGGGTGCCACTGGACCTCAAGGTATCCAAGGTAATACAGGTGCCACTGGACCTCAAGGTATTCAAGGTAACACGGGTGCTACTGGTTCCACTGGACCTCAAGGTACGCAAGGTAACACGGGTGCTACCGGACCTCAAGGTCTTCAAGGTAACACAGGTGCTACTGGTATAGGAGTTACCGGACCTACTGGACCTTCTGGTGGGCCTCCTGGACCTACTGGACCTCAAGGTCTTCAAGGTAACACAGGTGCTACCGGACCTCAAGGTGCTCAAGGTAACACGGGTGCTACTGGACCTCAAGGTGTTCAAGGTAACACGGGTGCTACCGGACCTCAAGGTGCTCAAGGTAACACGGGTGCTACCGGACCTCAAGGCGCTCAAGGTAACACGGGCGCTATCGGACCTCAAGGTGCTCAAGGTAACACGGGTGCTACCGGACCTCAAGGCGCTCAAGGTAACACGGGCGCTACCGGACCTCAAGGTGCTCAAGGTAACACGGGTGCTACCGGACCTCAAGGTGCTCAA
Source organism: Bacillus sp. SIMBA_074 (assembly GCF_046534555.1). Taxonomy (NCBI): domain Bacteria; kingdom Bacillati; phylum Bacillota; class Bacilli; order Caryophanales; family Bacillaceae; genus Bacillus; species Bacillus sp. SIMBA_074. The sequence continues at coordinate 601 of NZ_JAWRYM010000015.1, forward strand.
GGTAACACGGGTGCTACCGGACCTCAAGGTGTTCAAGGACCAACGGGTGCTACTGGTATAGGAGTTACCGGACCTACTGGGCCTAGCTTCCCAGTAGCAACAATCGTTGTAACAAACAACATCCAACAAACAGTACTCCAATTTAACAACTTTATTTTTAGTACTGCAATTAACGTAAACAATATTATCTTTAACGGCACAAATACAGTTACTGTTATTAACGCTGGTATTTATGTAATTAGCGTATCTATTTCTACAACTGCGCCAGGATGCGCTCCACTTGGAGTAGGAATTTCAATTAATGGAGCAGTTGCTACTGACAACTTCTCTTCAAATCTAATAGGCGACTCACTTTCATTTACTACAATCGAAACATTAGCTGCTGGAGCAAACATTTCTGTCCAATCTACTCTTAACGAGATTACGATCCCTGCAACAGGAAACACTAACATTCGTCTTACTGTATTTAGAATCGCTTAAATTTCACTATTTATTGTTTATGGCAAATAAAAAAAGAGCGAGAAACTCGCTCTTTTTTATTATGTACAATAATTCATTACTACTCTAATTCAATTGAAACATTTTTTTGTGGTACAAATGTAGAAATTGCATGTTTATAAATAAGCTGTTGCTTACCTTCTGTTTCCAGCAGGACTGTAAAGTTATCAAATCCTTTAATTAATCCACGAAGCTGGAAACCATTTAATAAGTACAGCGTAACGAACGTATTCTCTTTACGGAGTTGATTTAAAAACTGATCTTGAATATTGATTGATTGCTTCATGTCGAATCCTCCTCTTTTTCTCTACTTACTATTATTCGACTTTAGTTGTAGCTTTCCTTCTATGTATCGTAAAATTTCTGACGTTTTTTCACCATCAGTAACATCGAACCACGCGACATCCATCTTATTACGGAACCACGTTAATTGACGTTTTGCATAACGGCGTGAATTCGTCTTTAATTGTGATACCGCTTCTTCTAAAGATACACGATTCTCAAAATAATCATATATCTCTTTATAACCAATCGCTTGAATAGATTGACAATCTCGCACTCCTCTTTCATGTAAACCTTTTACTTCTTCTAATAAACCTTGTTCAATCATTAGGTTAACACGTAAGTTAATGCGATCGTATAGCATTTCTCGATCCATTGTCAAGCCAATTAATGAAACATCGTACAGTAACTCATTTTCTTGTTTTTCGAGCTGGTTACTCATTTTTTCACCCGTCGTGTGAAAAATTTCTAACGCCCGAATAACACGCCTTACATTATTGGCATGAATACGCTCCGCACTTTCTGGATCTACTTCTTGCAACTTTTTATGTACATATTCCACACCGTGTTCTAATGCTAACTTTTCCATCTGTTCTCGGTATGTAGCGTCCCCAGCCTCATCTGTAAACTGGTAATCGAATAGAACAGATTGTATATAGAGACCGGTTCCACCAACAATAATTGGTAATTTCCCGCGCTCTGTAATTTCTCGAATGCACTTACGGACACGTTCTTGAAATTCCGCCACAGAAAATGAATCTTCCGGATCTTTTATATCAATCATATAATGCGGAATTCCGTCCATCTCATCTATCGTCACCTTTGCAGTCCCGATATCCATCGTACGATAAATTTGCATGGAATCACCACTAATAATCTCACCATTCAACGCTTTTGCAAGATCGATACTTAATTTCGTCTTTCCGACAGCAGTTGGCCCAATGATGACCGCAACTTTTTCACGTTGCACTTCTCCCATATCATTCAACTCTCTTTATGTAATATACTCCATCTATTGATTATACCCAATCTTACCAATTTTAACGGCATGATTGCAAGTTCTTTGAATCCAGTACATGCAATTACACAAAAAAAAGAGCATAGCTTGTCCAATTCTGCATATACATGATAAAAAATAGCTCGGAGAGGGTGCAATGACTATGAAACAAGCGACTATCGATTTTCCATTATTAATAAAAGACCTTATTTTAGCTACTGCTACAAAAGAACAAAATTGTTCACAAGAAGAATTATACTTCGCACTAAATTGTTTACTACGTTCCTTTCATTCTACTCTTCAAGAAACAACGTTACATCCAGAAAATAAAAATACAGAGTATATGCAAACTCAATTTTGCACCGCGTATAAAATTATTACAGGTAAAACAATTTACCCTTTTCAATAATTCTTATATAAAAAAAGCGGCCGCTTAGACATTTTCAAGCAGCCGTTTTTTATTTTAATAAATTATTTTATAACTTTCACTTTAACGGATTTACGACCCCAACTATCAGCAGTGCTATCTGAACCAACTAAAACATCAATACGGTTTCCTTTAATCGCGCCACCAGTATCTCCAGCAATTGCTTCTCCATATCCTTCCACCCACACTTTTGATCCGAGAGGAATTACTTTCGGATCAACAGCAATGACTTTCATATTTGGATTCGCTGTTAAATCATGCCCCATCGCAGTTAACACACGACCACCATATGTGCCATTTTCACTCGGGTGAGCTGTGTAAGCTGTCGCTTCTACCGTTATTTCACGACCAGCAGGTTCACTTGTTTCAGTAGATTTTGCCACTGGCTTAGTTGCCGGCTTCGCTTGCGCTACTGGTTTACTTGATGCTCCACTTTTAACTGATTCTTTTCCATTAACTGCCGTATCATTTTTAGCCGGCGCTTTCTCCTTAACTGATGTATCATTTTTAACCGCCGTTTTCACCTTAGTTGGCGCTTCATCTTGAGCTGGAACTTCTTTTCTTTCAATAACAGGTGCTGTACCTGTTAAAAATGGTATGTGAACATACGCCGCTTTCCCGCCATATTCGAATTGTAACCATTCGTTTTGTACTTGATTTGTCGTTTCAATCAAGTCATCTTTTTTAAGCGTGCCAAGAATTTCTGAATCAGTATTCGCTCCAGCACGAATGTTTAATACGTTTGCTGTTACATAATAAGAACTTTTCGTAAACTCAGCACTTACAAAAGCTTCTTTACCATCTAATTTAATTTTGGACCATCCGTTTTCTGTATTTATAACATCTAATTTATTTCCACTTAACATTTTACCTACAAGTTTTGATTCTACAGTTGGGTTTTCTCTAACGTTTAATACATCTGTTGTTACAATCGTTTCCGCTTTAGCAGAACCTGCAAAAATCCCAAGACCAAAAACTGCTGCTGTTGCTATACCTAATAATTTTTTCATGAATAGCCTCCATTTGCTTTGTTTTCGTGTTCTCATTATAGCAACAGTTTTTTGTAGAATTTCGAAAATCACACAATTACAAAGCATTCGTAATAAACGATTAATGATTTGTAACATAAATTTCCATATTAAAGAATTGTATTTCTACCAAAATTAGCAATAGTTTTCATATATTTCTCACAAATTAGTATAAGAATTTTTTTCCAGAAAAAATTACAGTATTACTTTTTTGTTACAAAAAAATCACTTTTTATTACATCTTTTACCAAAATCCATCATAATCCAATTATTAAATCACTTTTTGTAACGAAAAAGGAACAACTCCTATTAGCTGTCCCTTTTTATCTTTTATTTAACTTTCTTCTTCCAAACACCTATCATAATAGCTGAAACAATCGTCCCAATTAATATAGAGAAAATGTATAGCAACGGTTTATTCACTAATGCGATAACAAACAATCCACCATGCGGTGCCGGCAATGTAATTTGGAATAACATAGATAAGGCACCTGCGATACTTGAACCAACAACACAACTTACTATTACTCGAACCGGATCGGCAGCTGCAAATGGAATCGCACCTTCTGTAATAAACGATGCTCCCATAATATAATTTGTTAAACCAGATTTACGTTCTGCTTCTGTAAATTTTGTTTTAAAGAATGTGGTTGCGAATGCAATCGCAAGTGGCGGTACCATACCACCAGCCATAACTGCTGAGTGCACTCCAAAATTCTGTGCTTCTATTGCAGCAATACCAAATGTAAATGCAGCTTTATTAATTGGACCGCCCATATCAATTGCCATCATACCGCCTAAAATAAGTCCTAATAATATAGCATTCGTGCCACTCAAACCATTTAACCATCCTGTTAACATTTCATTTAATGCTACTACAGGCGGATTTACTACTTTTTGCATAACAACTCCTGTAATCAACAATCCAAAGACTGGATATAACAAAACAGGTTTAATTCCTTCTAACTGTACTGGTAATCCTGAAAATAATCTTTTCAATCCTAAAACAACATATCCAGCTAAGAAACCAGCAATTAATCCACCTAAAAATCCCGCATTCGCTTGTGCTGCTAAAAACCCACCTACAACACCAGGCATAAAACCAGGACGATCAGCAATAGAACTTGCAATAAATCCAGCTAAAATAGGTACAAGGAATAAAAAGGCTCCTTTTTCTCCACCGCCAATATTCATTAATATTTCAGCAATAGGACCTTCCGCCTTAATTCCACCGAACATAAATGCTAATGCAATTAAAATTCCGCCACCAACAACGAACGGAAGCATATTACTTACACCGCTCATTAAATGCTTATAAATTCCTAGCCCTTTTTCTTTCTCTATATTTTCTGCCTTCCCATTCTCTTTGACACCTTTAAAGATTGGCGCATCTTGTTTTACAGCTCTATTAAGAAGGACTTCAGTTTTTCTAATACCATCAGCTACTGGCACTTGAATGACATACTTCCCAGCAAAACGATTCATTTCTACTTGTTTATCTGCCGCAACGATAATCGCTGTTGCGCGTTCAATATCCTCTTTCGTTAAACCGTTCTTTACACCTGTTGATCCATTCGTTTCAACTTTAATCGCAATCCCTAACTCTGCCGCTTTTGCTTTTAAACTATCCGCAGCCATATATGTGTGAGCGATACCAGTTGGACAAGCTGTAACAGCTAATACGTATGGTTCATTCCCTTCTGGCTTTACTACTTCAACTTCTTCTTCTTTTTCACTCTCTTTTTCATCAAATAAACGAAGAAGCTCCTCTTCATCCTTTGCTTCTAATAATTGTTTACGAAAACCTTCATCCATTAATAATGTAGATAGACGAGACAACGTTTCTAAATGAGTATTATTCGCCCCTTCACTTGCAGCAATCATAAAAAACAGATGTGCAGGCTGTCCATCAAGCGACTCATAGTTGATACCGCTTACACTTCTACCAAAACAAATCGATGGTTGTTTAACGGCATTCGTCTTCGCATGAGGTATAGCAATACCTTCACCAATTCCAGTTGTACTTTGTGACTCTCGCTTTAGAATAGCTTCTTTAAATTCAGCTTTACTATTTAAACGATTAGCACCATTTAATTTCTCAACTAATTCATCTATGACAGCTTCTTTATTTGAAGCTGTCAAATTCATAATGACTGTATCCCTTTTTAATAGTTCTGTAATTTTCATATGTTGCTTCCCCCTATCGCTTAGCTACAATTACTTGCGACAATAATTCTTCTACTTTTTCCTTTGTACATAAATCCGCCGAAAATGCTGTTGCACTTCCTGTTGCAACACCATATTGAAATGCTTTTTCAATATCTTTTGTCTGTTCATATTTACCTACAAATCCAGCAACGAGAGAATCTCCTGCCCCAACCGAATTAATAACAACACCTTTTGGAACAGTTGCTTCATATATACCTTCTGCCGTAAATAATAAAGCTCCATCTCCTGCCATTGATACGATGACGTACTCTACACCTTGTTCGATTAATTTTCTTCCATACGGTAAAATGTCTTCTACTGTTGAAAGCTCCACTCCGAATAACTCACCAAGTTCATGATGATTTGGCTTTATTAAAAATGGCTTATTTTTAGTTACATGTTGCAGCGCACTTCCACTTGCATCGACTACTACGCGAATACCTTTCTCAGCTCCGAGCGCTGCGATTGATTCATAAAAAGTAGTTGAGATAGACGCCGGTACACTTCCAGCTAGTACAACACAATCTCCCTGCCTCATACTTTCGATTTGTTTCATTAATTGTTCAAATTGTTCATTTGTCACATTAGGACCTTGCCCATTTAATTCTGTCTCTTCTTGCCCTTTTATTTTCACATTAATTCGGGAATCACCGTCTACTTGGACGAAGTTTGTTGTTACACCTTCCGCCTGTAATACATCTTTAATAAATCGACCGGTAAATCCACCAGTAAATCCAAGCGCTACATTTTCAACACCTAAACGATGAAGAACACGAGAAACGTTAATGCCTTTCCCTCCAGGAAATTTCATATCTTTCTCTGCTCGATTTACTGCGCCTAAATCGAAGGAATTAACTTGTACTACATAATCAATAGATGGGTTTAAAGTAACTGTATAGATCATTGTTTATCAGCCTCAATTACATTGGTTTGTCTTTTATATTTTTCTAAATCAATTTCTAAATGGTTTGTAATAATATTCGCTTCTTCAACATTGGCAATTTTCGCAAATGCAACTTCTGAGAACTTACTTTCATCAATTAAGAAATATCCTTCGTTCGCAAATGTTAATGCCATTTGTTTTAAAAGTGCCTCTTCTGGATCTGGAGTTGTAAAACCAAGCTGTTCATGTACACCATTTGCTCCTAAGAAACATTTATCAAAACGGTACTTTTGCATGCTTTCCTGTGCCATAGCACCAATTAAAGCTTTCGTCCTACTTTTCATCATCCCGCCTAGTAAATATGCACGAATATTATTTTCAACTAAAGCTTCAATATGCATAAGTCCATTCGTAACGACAGTAACATCTTTATTTATTAAAAATGGAATCATTTCAAATGTTGTACTTCCTGCATCTAAATAAACGCAATCCCCTTGTTCAACAATACTAGCCGCATACTTGGCAATTTGTTGTTTTATTTGAATGTTTTTGGATGATTTTTCAATCATCGTTGGCTCCTGTCCTTTTCCTGTTAAAACAGAGGCACCACCATGAACTCTTTTTAATAACCTTTGTTTTTCTAATTGTGCTAAATCACGACGAATTGTCGATTCAGAGCTTTCTGTTCTTTCAACTAATTGCTGCAATTTAACAACTTTTTGTTCTTTTACAAGTTGCAATATCATTTGATGACGTTCAGGAGTTAACATTTTCTTCACCTCTTCTTTGATTACAGTATAATGAAAACGATCACAAAAATCAACCATAAACATTCACAAATAACCAAAACCAGTCACAAACAGTTATAGACAACAAAAAAGAAACCCATTTGATTGTTATATCAAATGGGTTTCTTTTTTCGATTCACTTATAAAGAAGCTTTATATATACTTAAAACATCGTCTTTATTTAATTTTTTAAAGTTACCGAATTCACCATAAGCCATCGCTTTATCCGCCATTAAGTCAATTTCACTTTCTCTAATAGCGTAATCAGCTAATGTTACTGGAGCTTCAATTGAAGTCCAAAATTGACGTAACGCCTCAATTCCCTCTAATGCAACCTCTTTATCTGTCTTCCCATCTGTTTCTACATCGAATACACGAATAGCGAACTGTTTAAAGCGACTCACATTTTCATCTATAACATGCTTCATCCAATTTGGGAATAGAATCGCGAGTCCGCCCCCATGCGGTATGTCATGAACAGCAGAAACTGCATGCTCAATATTATGAGTTGCCCAATCTCCTTTTACTCCCATCGCTAAAATGCCGTTTAACGCCATAGTACCGCAATATAAAATTGTTTCCCTATGCTCATAATTTTCTAGATCACTTAAAAGCTTAGGAGCTGTTTCAATTACTGTTCTTAAAACAGATTCACAATAACGATCTTGTAATTCTGTATTCATGCCGTGATGGAAATATTGCTCTAATACGTGCGACATAATATCGACCATACCATAAATCGTTTGATCTCTCGGCACAGACGAAGTATGTAGTGGATCTAAAATTGAAAACTGAGGGAATGTAACTGGACTGCCCCAGCCGTACTTTTCATTCGTTTCCCAGTTTGTAATTACAGATCCTGCATTCATTTCAGAACCTGTTGCCGCAAGAGTGAGTACAGTACCGAACGGTAACGCCTCGCTAGCAAATGATTTTTTCGTTACAATATCCCATACATCTCCATCATATTTACTACCAGCAGCAATCGCCTTCGTACAGTCGATTACACTTCCTCCGCCAACCGCTAAAATAAATTCGACTCCATTGTCTTTACAAATTTGAATCCCTTTCTTTACTGTTGATAAACGAGGATTCGGTTCAACACCTGTCAACTCAAACACTTCCGCATTTATATCCTTTAAAATAGAAATTACATTATCATAAATACCGTTTCTTTTAATACTGCCCCCTCCATATACGAGAAGGACCTTTTTACCGAACTGTGGAATTTCAGTTTTTAACTGCTCTAATTGTCCTTTACCAAAAATAAGTTTTGTTGGATTACGAAATACAAAATTTTGCATATACCTTTACCATCCCTTCCATATGAAAAGCAACTATACTTTTGTATACCACACTTTTTTAATTTCACAAACAAATTTGCTTAACAAAAAAATCCCAGCCTTTAGGCTGAGATTTTTTATTGATAATAAGGTGAGATCATTAAGTAAACAATAACCCCAGATAAGCTTACATATAACCAAATCGGCATCGTCCAACGTACAATTTTACGGTGACGTGTTAATTGATTCGTAAAACCAAATACAAGTGCGAACAATGCAAGGGGTACAATAATCGCCGCAAGGATAATATGTGTAATTAAAATGATGAAATACACATATTTAATGAATCCTTCTCCACCGAAATGTGTTGCCGGTGCCAAGTAATGGTACGATAAATATGACACACAAAATAATAAAGTCGTTGTAAACGCTGCAAGAATAAAACCACGGTGCATCTTTACATTCTTTTTAATAATAGAGAATAAAGCTGCTAATAAAAATACAAACGTAAAACTATTAAAAATTGCGTTTAACATTGGTAAGATAGTTACATCAAAATGTACTTCCCCTTCATAGCCAACAGGTCCAAAGAACAAAAACAAAATAATCGCATTTACAATTACAGAAAGCGTTATCACAATAGGAGCATAGCTTTTCTGATTCGTTGATTGATCCACCAAATTGGTCACTCCTCTTCTTTCAAATATGTATAATTAACCTCACTATTTTAACATATTATTCACGGTGTAAATGTGACAATAGTTTGACACAGTAAGACAGGGCAAAGAAAAAATCCTTCTTAACAATACTTCTTAAGAAGGATTTTTTCGCTTTATTATTCAAATAGCAATGCGATTAGTTTTTGTTAAAAAACGTACTGCTATACGCTTGATATATTTCAGACACTTGATATCCCATTAATGAAATTGCTGTTAATGAAAAGAAACCAATCATAAGAAATCGAAACCACATATAAATCTCCTCCTTGTATTTAGCTTAAAAAGCAGTCGCTATATTACAAGTTGAGTGGCACTCTTCATCGTCACTTTCCTTTTTCTTTACAATTGCTGTTATAAATCGAATCATAAAGAAAATCACAAAAGGAAATTGTTCGTAATTTACCTTGGCATAGTTTGGCAACGGCTCGCGCTGCACATCGAACGGAGATGAGAAGGAATAGAACATACCTTGCTCTTCCATATATACAATTACAATTTTCATACAAAACATTATTCCTAGAAATGAAACAATATCTTGCCATTCTGTCGTATATAAAAAGTTATACAGCTCTAATACGTACTCTTCCATCGTCATCCCCCCTTCCTTTTTTACCATTTTGCTCGCCTTCATATAAAAAGTCAAGAAAAAAGTTTATATTCACTATGACAATAGTAATTACTTGTTTCTATGATTATATATGATTCTTTTATAGCAATGATTGGGTGTAACTCTCTTCTAAAACAAGAAATTAGAATCGAACAGATTCCTCATTCTTACTTTTAGGATTCAACAATGTACTATTTTTATTTCTATTAAAAATAAAATAAGAAATTATTATAAGAACAGTAACAAGCATTGTTAAAAGCGCTTGTGAACGTAAAGATTCAATTGCGAGCATGGCAACTAAAACTGCTATAATCGCAGCAATTGTAACATATGTTACATATGGAAAAAGCCACATTTTCACTTTCAAATTTTGTTGTTCCGCTTTCCCCATTTTTTTACGTATCTTGAAATGTGAAACTGCTATAACGAGATAAACGAGTAATGCAATCCCGCCAGATGCATTCACTAAAAATAAAAATACTTTATCTGGAGATATGTAACTAAAAACAACTCCAATGTAAGCAAAGAAAGTTCCAAATAAAACCGCCCGAACTGGAACACCACTACTATTCAATTTCAAAAATGCCTTTGGCGCATCTCCTCTTTCTGCCATTGAAAAAAGCATTCTTGAGTTCGTATATAAACCCGAATTTAAACAAGAAAGTACAGCTGTTAAAACGATAAAATTCATAATTTGCGCTGCCGCTGGTATCCCTATATGTTCCAGTACCGCCACAAATGGGCTTTTTAGTATGTTCGCCGAATTCCACGGAAGGAGTGTAACAACTACAGCGATCGATCCAATGAAAAATACGAGAATACGCCAAATTACACTATTTGTTGCTGTTTTGACTGCCTTTACAGGTTCGGCAGACTCTCCAGCGGCCACTGCAACAATCTCAGATCCCATAAATGAAAATATAACGACGGTGATTCCAAGTAACACCGAACTGATACCATTTGGCATAAATCCTCCTTGACCTACCAAATTCGAAGTGCCAGGTGCTTCCGTTCCTGGTACAAATCCTAAAATAACAGCTAGTCCAAGACAAAGGAACAAAACAATACTTATTACTTTAATAAATGAAAACCAATATTCAAATTCTCCAAATGATTTCACCGAGAAAACATTCGTCAACGTTAATAAAATCGTTAATATTAAGCTTAATAACCAGAGTGGGATTTCTGGAATCCAGTATTGAATAATACCAGCACCTGCTGTAGCTTCTATTGCAATAACAATTACCCAGAAAAACCAATATAGCCACCCAATTGTATAACCTGCCCATGGACCAATTGCCTCTCTTGCATATGTTGCAAATGAACCACTTGTCGGATTAATAGCTGCCATTTCTCCTAGCATTCTCATAACGAAAATAACTAGAAGTCCTGCTAATGCATATGAAACGATAGAACCTGGACCTGCTGAATGCACAACCGCACCACTTCCAACAAACAAACCAGCTCCTATTACGCCACCAATGGAAATCATTGTAATGTGGCGTATTTTGAGGTCTTTCTTAAGATTTTTATCCAACTCTTGTACATCCCCTTCCAAACTTAATTTTGAAATTTATGTAAGAGTATTATGTGAAAAATCTTATCCTATACTTTAAAATATATCAAAATATTCTGAATTTAACAATCGTAATTCTACCTCCTTCAAAAATTATTTCATTAGGTTTAATAATTTCCCATACACAATTGTTGAGAAAATTATAGTCACCTTACAAAAGAATGAATTTTCAGATATCATTAAATAAACAAGATTATACATCTAGACAACTTTTGTATAGGAGTGTTGATATGTTAAACAAGTTTAAATTCATTTGTTGTACTTTAGTAATTTTCTTACTGCTATCGCTAGCTCCCTTTCAAGCACAAGCAGCAAACAATTTAGGGTCAAAATTACTCGTTGGATATTGGCATAACTTTGATAACGGTACTGGCATTATTAAATTAAAAGATGTTTCACCAAAATGGGATGTAATAAATGTATCTTTCGGTGAAACTGGTGGTGATCGTTCCACTGTTGAATTTTCCCCTGTGTATGGTACAGATGCAGAATTCAAATCTGATATTTCCTATTTAAAAAGTAAAGGAAAAAAAGTAGTTCTTTCAATAGGTGGACAAAATGGGGTCGTTTTACTTCCTGACAATGCTGCTAAACAACGTTTTATTAATTCCATACAATCTCTAATCGATAAATACGGTTTTGATGGAATAGATATTGACCTTGAATCAGGTATTTACTTAAACGGTAATGACACTAATTTTAAAAACCCAACAACTCCTCAAATCGTGAATCTTATCTCAGCAATTCGAACGATTTCAGACCATTACGGTCCAGATTTCCTATTAAGCATGGCTCCTGAAACAGCTTATGTTCAAGGCGGCTATAGCGCATATGGAAGCATCTGGGGTGCATATTTACCGATTATTTACGGAGTGAAAGACAAACTAACATACATTCACGTTCAACACTACAACGCTGGTAGCGGGATTGGAATGGACGGTAATAACTACAATCAAGGTACTGCAGACTACGAAGTCGCTATGGCAGATATGCTCTTACATGGTTTTCCTGTAGGTGGTAATGCAAATAACATTTTCCCGCCTCTTCGTTCGGATCAAGTCATGATTGGACTTCCTGCAGCACCAGCGGCCGCTCCAAGTGGCGGATATATTTCTCCAACTGAAATGAAAAAAGCTTTAGATTATATCATTAAAGGAATTCCTTTCGGAGGAAAGTATAAACTTTCAAATCAGAGTGGCTATCCTGCATTCCGTGGCCTAATGTCTTGGTCTATTAATTGGGATGCAAAAAACAACTTTGAATTCTCTAATAACTATAGAACATATTTTGATAGTCTTTCCTTGCAAAAATAATAAAAAACAACAATAGGTTTTATATGACCTATTGTTGTTTTTTATTTATGTAAATTACTTTTTCACTTCTACATGATGAAGAAATTCTTTTCCATCTCTTGAATAACTATTCACAAGACTTAAAAGCAACTTCCCACAAACCAACATCGCACGTTCATCAAAATCGAATTGAGGATGATGGTGTGGATATGTTGCCCCTATTTCTTCATTACCGGCACCTGTGAAGAAAAATGCTCCTGGAACATGTTCTAAGTAATATGCAAAATCTTCTCCGCCCATAATAGGTGGTACTTCCATGACCCTTTCTTTGCCAAAATCGTGTTCCGCAACCGTCATAAAATGACGTGTTTCAGCTACATGATTTATTAATATTGGATAGCCTCGTTTATATTGAATATTAACTTCAGCATGAAGGGACTGACAAATCCCCTCAACAACTCGTCTAAATTCCTTCTCCATATATTCTCTCACTTCAGGATCTAACGTTCGAATGGTTCCTGTAAACGTAGCAGTATCCGCAATAATATTATCGGCTTGCCCGGCATGGAATGTACCAACTGTTAAAACTGCTGATTGAAGTGGATCGACTTTTCTACTCACTAAAAGTTGCAACTGATTAATAACTTGTGTTGCAACGATAATAGCATCTACAGTATGATGTGGCATACCGCCGTGACCACCTCGCCCTTGAATCTTCACTTCAAAAGTATCAGCTGCCGCCATCATTGCTCCAGCTTTCGTTCCAACAATTCCTAAAGGCATCTGAGAAGATAAATGTGTACCAAAAACAACATCTACTCCTTCTAAACAACCATCCTCAATCATGGCAATTGCTCCGCCAGGCTCTTTCTCTTCTGCATGTTGATGAATAAGGACTATTTTTCCTGAAAGTTGGTCTCTGTTATCACTTAATATTTTTGCAACTCCTAAAAGTGTTGCTGTATGTCCATCATGGCCACAAGCGTGCATTACACCAGGAACCTTTGATTTATATGAAACTTTCTTTTCATCTTGAATAGGTAGTGCATCAAAATCAGCACGTAGCGCCATCGTCTTCCCAGGTATTCCACCTTCAATTACGCCGATTACCCCTCTTCCCCCGACATCTGTTTTCACATCAATATGAAAACTTTTTAAAATTTCAGCTATTTTTTTCGGTGTTTCTATTTCTTGAAACGATAGCTCTGGGTATTGATGAAAATCTCTTCGCCACGAAACCATTTGATTATATAAACTTTCCAATTCTTTATGCCATGTTTCTATCATAGAAATTCCCCTTTCTTTTTAACAGTTTAAATAAAAAATACATAATATTCTGTATTTAATCAATAAAAAAAGAGAACTTTCTTTAAAAGTACTCTTAATTCTTCAAAATATTAAACGTTCTACTTCAGTCACTACTTTGCTTCAATACAAATAGTGAAAGTTCCGGTACACTCAAAAATCTAACAGGCATTCGGGTTGTCCCAATACCACGATTTACGTATAAATGTAACAGCTTACTCTTCCCTTCTAATTCATACATACCTTCAACATGACTCTCAGCTAGTTTTGTAGTAATTAAAGGACCTACAAAAGGAATTTGAACTTGTCCTCCGTGACTATGTCCTGACATTTGAAAATCGACTGGATAACGAGATACTTTATCTACAACATCCGGCTCATGTATTAATAGCATATTGAAATCTTGTTGTCTTAAGTTTTTTAAAGTCGAGTCTATTTGTGGCTTCCCTAATAAAAAATCATCCAAACCTGATATTGTAATATACTTGCCGTTTTCCCCTTTAATTTTCTGCACTTCATTTACTAACACAGAAAAACCAGCTTCCTCCATATACTTTTTGTAAAATAAACTACCGCCCCCACCTCTATCATGATTCCCAAACACAGCATATTTTCCTAGGGGAGCTTTAATTTTCTGCAAAATAACCTTTGCTTCTTCTCTTTCCGCACTATAGGATCCAAACTTATCTATTAAATCTCCTGTAAAAACTACTATATCTGGATGTAATTCATTCATCTTCTCCACCAAATTTTCTAGTTGTTTCAATGTAAAATCTGGTCCTAAATGTAAATCTGAGAACTGCAATATTTTTTTATTATTAAACTCTTTAGGAATTGTAGGAGCTTCTATTTCATTCCACGTAACTGTTACTAGTCTTCTTTCTATTTCAGTCGCATAGAAATACAAACTTACTGGTATCATTAATATACTTATGAAACTAATAATAAATATCTTTACGATTGATTTTTTTCGTTCTTTTTTTACATGATGCGTATTCATGTTTTCACCTCTAAAATCACTTTAAATCCTTATTGTTACATTAATGTGACAACATGAACAATGTTCGTTATATCCAATTTCAGCCCCACTCACTTTGACAAATTTATACAGAAATCATATCATATTTTTATCATACATAGATTCTTTAAAATGTTTCTTCTATTCATTCCATCATTCTATTAAGGAGAGGTTATTCATGTCTGTATTTACACCAGAAGAAATTACGGAACTTGCTGCTAATTCTGGAAGAAAAAAAGCTCATTTATCATTGCTCCCTATGCTAATTCTCGGTTTTTTTGGTGGTGCTTTCATAGCATTAGGATATTTACTTGATATCCATGTTATCAGAACAATGCCAAAATCTTGAGGATCATTTACTAGCTTTTTAGGTGCTGCCGTATTCCCTATCGGTCTTATACTCGTTATCCTTGCAGGCGGTGAATTAGTAACTGGCAACATGATGACCGTTTCAATGGCATGGCTTCACAAAAAAATCGACTTATTTCACTTCATACGAAATTTAGTTATTGTTACGTTTAGCAACTTCATAGGTGCTATATTCGTCGCTTATTTTTTTGGTCATATCGTCGGCTTAACGGAGGGAGCTTTTTTAGCAAAAACAGTTACTATTGCACAAGCTAAACTACAAGATACACCACTGCAAGCCTTCATTTCTGCAATCGGGTGTAATTGGCTCGTTTGTTTAGCTGTTTGGCTCAGTATGGGAAGTAAAGAATTTATCGGAAAGATTGTCGGTATTTGGTTCCCTGTTATGACTTTTGTTGCGATTGGATTTCAACACGTTGTAGCCAATATGTTTGTCATCCCAGCTGCAATTTTTTCTGGTCATTTAACTTGGGTTGAATATTTTCCAAACTTCATTTTTGTTTTCTTCGGAAACTTAGTAGGGGGTATGTTATTTGTAGCATTACCTTATTTCATATCTTATAATAAGAAACTACCTTCCAATAAAGAGCAAACTGCATTAAAGAAAAAATCTGTATCCGCTTAAATTGAATGTCTATAAATTGGTCCTAAAAAATATTACAAATTTCATTTTTTTTGCGAATATATGTACGTACACTTGTTCTCGAATGTTTTATACGTTATAATAACAACTTAAATAGCATTATTTACATATGAGGTGAAAAACATGAATAAGACAGAATTAATTAAAAACGTAGCACAAAACGCTGAGATTTCTCAAAAAGAAGCTACTGTAGTTTTACAAACTGTAGTAGAATCAATCACTAACTCTTTAGCTGCTGGCGAAAAAGTACAACTTATCGGATTCGGTACATTCGAAGTTCGTGAAAGAGCTGCTCGTACAGGCCGTAACCCACAAACGGGTGAAGAAATGCAAATCGCAGCTTCTAAAGTACCTGCTTTTAAAGCTGGTAAAGAACTAAAAGAAGCTGTAAAATAATGAAAAATAGCCTTCTCATTTATGAGAAGGCTATTTTTTTCATGACATAATTAATAAAAATCTGACCATTACGCTGCTTATTTTGTTCCTTTATGCAAATAAAACCTTTGCTTTCAAAGAAAGGTTTTGCTGTAATACTCGCCTCTGTATATATATCCCTATGCTGCAAGTTCACTGCTTCTTTTTCTAACTTCTGTAGTATGTATGATGCTATCCTTTTTCCTTGATAATCTTTATGCGTAAATAAGCGATCTACGTAATGATCATCATTATAATCCCCAAATCCCACTATCACACCTTTATAATCAGCAACGTAACAAATATTCTTTTCTAAAGACTGTAGCCATCTCTCTCTATCTAGTCGCTCTGGGGCCCACGCCTGTAGCTGTAACTCGTTATAATCTTTTGCATTCACCGTATGAACCGTTTCATAGAACAATTGTAATACTTGCTCTAAATCCTCCTTCTGGAATGTTCTAATTTTAATATCTTTAAACATATGTAAAACTCCTTATCAAACTAACTCTTTTATTTCGGTTATCCGGATAATTATTTCGTGTTTATTTTCGAAGCAGTTTCTTCCACTATATATGATTCTACTTCTGCTCTTTCTATATTATATCGACTTTTCCTTCTAAACGAACAATAAACAATACTTATACAAAGTATTGTTTATTGTAAAAAAGCATATTAAATTCGCTTTATAGCTGAAAGTGTTTAAGATTTCAATTTAACTCTTTGTAATCTTAATGCATTTAATACGACTGATACAGAGCTAAATGCCATTGCTGCACCTGCAACCCAAGGTGCTAAGAAACCGAGCGCCGCAATTGGAATTCCTAGGCCGTTATAAGCTAACGCCCAGAATAGATTTTGCTTAATATTTCTAATCGTCATTTTACTCATAAAAATTGCATCAGCAATACTATTTAAATCACCACGGATTAACGTAATATCTGCCGCTTCCATCGCTACATCCGTTCCGGTTCCAATTGCCATACCGATATCCGCCGTAGCCAGTGCAGGAGCATCATTTATTCCATCTCCAACCATTGCTACTTTCTTACCTTGCGCTTGCAGTTTTTTCACTTCTTCTGCTTTTCCTTCTGGTAATACTTCTGCAATTACGTGATCAATACCAACTTGCTTAGCGATTGCCTGAGCAGTTTGTGTATTATCTCCTGTAATCATAACAACGTCTAGACCCATTTTCTTAAGTCTTGCGATAGCTGCTTTTGAAGTATCTTTTACAGTATCCGCAACAGCCACTATACCAGCATATTCTTTATTAATCGCAATAAGCATTGCTGTTTTTCCTTCTCGTTCTAGCGCTTCCATCGATTTAGAAACTTCTTCAATATCAATATCGAATTTCTTCATTAATCGACGTGTACCAATTAATAATTGTTTCCCTTCTACAACTGATTCGATGCCGAATCCCGGAATCGCTTCAAATGTTTCTGAACTTGGGATAACAATTTTCTTTTCTTTAATTCCTTCTACAATCGCTTCTGCAAGTGGGTGTTCAGAATTTTTTTCTGCCGCACCTACTAAACGTAGTATTTCTTCTTCATGGAATCCATCTGCTACAATTACATCTGTTAACACCGGCTTCCCATTTGTCACAGTACCTGTTTTATCTAGAATAACTGTATCTAATCGGTGGGTTGCTTCTAAATGCTCCCCGCCTTTAAATAAAATGCCATACTCAGCCGATCTTCCTGATCCAGCCATAATAGATGTAGGTGTCGCAAGACCTAATGCACACGGACAAGCGATAACAAGTACTGCTATCATTTTCTCAAGTGCTCCGCCAAAATCACCAGGTGTAACAAATAGCATCCACACTGCAAATGTGATAATAGCAATTACAACTACAACTGGTACGAAAATACCAGAAATTTGATCAGCTACCCTTTGAATAGGAGCTTTTGAACCTTGAGCCTCTTCTACTACTTTAATAATTTGAGCTAATGCAGTATCTCTTCCTACCTTAGTTGCTTTAACTTTTAAAAATCCATTTTTATTCATTGTAGAGCCAATTACTACATCCCCAATTGTTTTATCAACTGGAATACTCTCGCCTGTTAACATCGATTCATCTATCGCTGATTTTCCTTCTACAATTTCTCCATCTACTGGTATTTTTTCACCAGGCTTTACATAAACGATATCACCAGCTACCACTTCTTCGATTAAAATTTTCATCTCTGTTCCATCTCGCACAACTGTGGCAGTTTTCGCTTGTAGTCCCATCAACTTTTTAATAGCTTCTGATGAACGCCCTTTTGCTCTCGCCTCAAATAATTTACCTAAAATAATTAAAGTAATAAGTACCGCACTCGTTTCAAAATATAAATCTGTCATATGTTCTGAAGAACCAATCGACCTAATACTTAAATAAACACTATAGAAATAAGCTGCGGACGTTCCAAGTGCCACAAGAACATCCATGTTTGCACTTTTATTGCGTAGCGCTTTATAAGCACCAATATAAAACTGGCCTCCAATGATAAACTGAACCGGAGTTGCAAGAGCTAGCTGCACCCAAGGGTTCATAAGCACATCAGGTAAATAAATAAATGATGTAAATGAGAAATGACTTACCATTGCCCACAGTAACGGGAATGATAAAATAAACGAAATAATAAATTTCTTCTTTTGTCGTTCAATTTCTTGTAAACGATGATCAGTTGATCCATCTTGCTCATCTGATTTCACTTCCAATTTATATCCTAATTTCGTGATTGCACTCTTCATTTCATTTACATTAATTTCATCAGGATTAAAATCTACTGTAGCTGATTCCAAAGCGAAATTTACTGTCGCTCCGTTCACACCTTCTAACTTATTTAAACGCTTTTCTACTCTATTCGCACATGCTGCGCATGTCATCCCTGAAACAGTAAACTCAGCTTTATCACTTACAATTCCATATCCTAGCGACTCAACTTTTTCCTTAAATTGTTGTGGATTTGTTTTATGGGGATCATACATTATTTTTGTTTTTTCAAGTGCAAAATTTACATTTGCATCATGAACACCTTCTACTTTTTTCAGGCCTTTTTCAATTCTATTTGCACAGGCTGCACATGTCATGCCTGATATTTGGAGATTGGCCTCTTTTTTTTCATTCATGTCTCTCACCTCTATATACCCTTATAAGGTATAATTTTTAGCAAAATAAATCGTACTCCATATAAAGTACGATTTATTTCTATATTAAAAATTATTATTGAATTTCATAGCCTTGATCTTCAATTACAGCAACGATATCTTTTAACGTTACAACTGATGAGTCGATAGTAACTTCAACAGTTCCTTCTGCTAATTGAACTTTTACTTGTTCAACGCCGTTTAGTTCTTTCACATTACTTTCAATAGAATTTGCACAATGCCCACAAGACATACCCTCAACTTTTAATGTTAACTGTTCCATTTAAAATCCTCCTCTTGTTTATTCATTGTTTATTAATCACAACTACATCTTACCATACCCCCCTAAGGTAATCAATGGTTTTGTATCATGATTTTTATTTTTTTCTAAAATCTTTATTTTTTTGCTCCAATTATGAATTTATATATCTTCTCCTATATAAACAAAAGCCAAGCTAGTCAAATACTAGCTTGGCTTTTATGCTTTTGAAAAACGTTCAAATACTGTCATTAATTCTTCAATTGCTTCGTCACCATTACCATTTTTAATAGCTCCTGAAACACAATGACTCGTATGATTTTTTAAGACACCCATTCCTACTTTTTTCATCGCTGCATTAATCGCAGAAATTTGAACTAAAATATCCACGCAATAACGATCATTTTCAATCATATTTTGAATACCACGGACTTGGCCTTCAATTCTCTTTAATCTATTTATAATTTGTTCTTTTTCTTTTTCTGATCTATGTGTTACTGATTCATGGTCCTTATGATCCATATTATCACCTTCTTAAAGTTTCTCTTCATCCAATAAAACAATTGCTTTTATGAGTATACCAATTATATCATCAAATATCTATGTAAGATACCCCATATGAGTATATTTTCGCTTTATGATTATTCTTAACACATCATTAGCTTCTCAGTCTCAATTAATATGATACCCTTTCTTTTTTTCAAAAAAACAATAATAAGCAGGGATTGTCCATCCCCGCTTATTATTCATCCACAAATATAAAAGTCTCAATTTTCACACGTGTAAATTGAGACTTTTTTCTTCCTATATATAATTATTGCTGATCACATACTTTTGTATCATTCACTACTGAAGTTCCTTCAACGGTTACCGTATGAAAACAGTCATTTACACGAACTGTCACAACATTATCTTGCCGATCAATGATATGATAGTCATTAAAATTTTTATTCAGAGCACTGCGAATTTGTTCTCCTTCATAAATTGGAATACCATGTGATAAAACCCAAATAAGCCCAGCGATAGCAAGAATAGTTTTCATACGATCTACCTCCTTGAGAATATAGTGAACTTTTAATCCATGCTTTTTCAGCTCTATTAATCATGAATGGAATGAATCAAGCCTTTTTGGAAATAAGTTCATTTCGTCTATTTTATGTTTATGCTAATTGTGACCGAATTGTGACAACTTTTTGTCTATTTAGACGAAAAGTTGAAACAAAACTTTCAAAAAGGACAATTCTACTTATAAAAAAAGGTTATGGAATGTTTCATCCATAACCTTTTTTCAGCCCTATTCTACAACTCATCCACCGTACTTCATGTGATTTTTGTAGAGTTATTTTATTTTTATTCATCGACATCAAAACAAAATCTTGAAAAAACTTCCCACACGAGTTCATTTCTACTACTTACCCCAGTCTTTTCAAAAATGGATTTTAAATGATCTTGTACCGTGTATATAGATATACAAAGTTCATGGGCTAATTCCTTTGTCGACATACCTGTAAGAATTTTACGTATTACTTGCTTCTCACGTGTTGTAAAACTATACACTTCCGTAATAAGCGGAAAGATTTCTTCCGGTCTTGCTCTTTCGAATAGAACAACATAACCACCCTGAAAACTACTTGTACGTTCTAACTTACTGGCCCGAATGATTAAAAAATGTCCATAGGCTAAAGGTATACAAACTTTTTCTTCTCTATTCATACAACCTACATTATATTCGTTAGCCTTTACTTTCGAACAAACCGCACGTATTGGCCTTGGTATTTCTTTTATATTTAACTGTTCATACTTTCTAAGATTTGAGAGCCAATCGCTGCCATCTTGATTCCAATATAATAAATTAAAATCCTCACTTAATATAATCGTGCCTGTCCCTATTACCTTCTCTTCTGAAAAAGGTTTAGGAAATGCCTTTTTTAAAGCCTCTCCAGCAATCGGGACTATCGTTGCCAAATACTTACAATCATCTATATGAAAAGCGGGACTTGTACTCCCTCGAAATAAACTAAGATGCCCAAAACAGTTCCCCTTACTCATACAAACGCCCCTTAATTCATCTCCAAAACTTGCTGGTTTTAAAATATTTCGGTATCTAGAGCTTTTCTTTTGTTCACCATTTGTCACCATACTAAGAGAAGCAACATGAGGATAGTGTTCTGATAAATATTTAAATTTATTAAAATCATCTTCTAGAAATTCATTCATAAACAATTGTGGATGAATCTTTTCAACACTTTCATCCGTAAATGCCCCAGTAGATAAAAAAGAAATTGGGTCTATAGCTGTAAAACAAGCGGCGTCAAAATCAATGACTTTACGTATTAAGTGGAGAAATGACTCTTGAAATGTCCTTATAGAACTTATACGATTCGCTACCATTGTAATTTCTTTCGTTATTTTTTCATACATCCTCTTCCCCCCAGATTTACGGGATTGTTTCCCTTCATAATTTCATTCCATAATAAACCTATAATACACATACTTAGGAGGTTAAAAATGAATTGGAATGATACTACCGTAAATTCATATGAACAAAGAATTCCATGTAAAATCCCAGGCTACTACAACCTATATGAAATGATGAATTATTTCTTGTTTACTACACTCCCTAAAGAAAATATGAATCCAAATTTACTAGTTATAGGTGCTGGTGGTGGACAAGAAATTCTCTCAATAGGCAAACAAAATAGCAACTTATCTTTTACAGGTGTTGATCCATCTGAAAGCATGCTACAGCTAGCTAAAAAAAGAATTGAAAGCGAAGGCATACAAAATCAAATTCACTTTGTACATGGAACTGTCCATTCATTATTAACCAATCCATTATTTGACGCTGCTACTTGTATGCTTGTTCTTCATTTCATCCCAACTATTAAGGAGAAAAAAGAGCTTCTTAATGAAATTAGTAGTCGCTTAAAACCTGGTGCTCCATTCTTTCTCTCTACAATAAATGGTGTACCCCATACAAGTATGTTTTCTGCACAATTGAATGCTTGGCGCAACCACATGATGCAAAATCAAATTCCATTAGAAAATTGGAACCGATTTGAAAATTCTTTTGAAACAGAAATATTTCCTATTTCCGAAACAAATCTACTAACTATCATGAAGGAATGTGGCTTTATTCACATCACTCGCTTTTTCAGTAGCTTTTTAATTGATGGATACGTTGCCTTTAAACAATAATGAAAAAAGGTAAGCAATTGCTTACCTTTTCCCTCTTCTATAGGTGACTAATAAACCTTAACCCTTTACTTAAAGAAGTCGGCACAACTGACGCATGATTTTCCCCTTCAGCTTCATAAAACGTAAATCTAAACTGATCGTGTTTTACTTGGAGAAGGCGCTCTGACAATTCGTTTGCCCCTACAACCATATGCTCTCGTTCTAGTGCCCCAACTGTAAGGAACACTCCCGTTTCAAACTTGGCACTATTTAATTCACCTATAAGGTTCTCTTCTTTTTCAAGCACAGATTGGTTATTCCACCAAATAGATGGACTACTTATAAAATAATTTTGAAAGGCATTTACGTTTGTAAATAGTATATGTAAAGCAAATAAACCACCTAGCGAATGCCCAAATAACGTTTGTTTTCCTTTATCAATCTCAAAATCATTTTCGATTTGAGGCTTCAGTTCTTCTTCTATAAAAGTAAAGAAGTTATGTGCTCCTCCTGTTTTAGGCCACGGTTTGCCATCCGGTTTTAAAGGCGCATCTTTTGAAATTACGCTAGGCGTAAAATCATAACATCTTTCTTCACCTGAAAATGCCCCTTCAATACGATAACCAATACCTACTATAATGGCTGGTGAAACACCTGTTTTCTCTGCTCTAACTGATTGTATTTTAACCGCTTCATGGAATGTTTGAAAAAAGGCATTGCCATCTAATACGTATATAACAGGATATCCTGACTCTGGTGCTGGCTGCCTCGGCTTTGAAATATGAATTTGATATTCTTTACCTTCTAATTTTGAATACATTTTCCACTGTTCTGTATTAAATGTAATAACCTGCTGTTTTTCAATAGTAGTATTCATCTTATATCCCCCCTTCTTAACTCGTTACATATATTTCTACTTTCTCTTCTTGAGATACAACGCTATCGTAACCGAAACAAACAGGAGACCCATTATACGGATCAATCATGACACGTGCATCAATATGAAATACTTCTTTTAACACTTCATTTGTAATTATTTCTTCTGGGCTACCAGTTGTAACGATTTCCCCTTCCTTCATTGCAATAATTTCATCTGAAAACCTTGCTGCATGGTTAATATCATGTAATACCATAACGACCGTACAATTATGTTCTTTATTTAACTTCTCCACAATTTGTAATACATCTAATTGATGAGACATATCAAGATATGTAGTTGGCTCATCTAATAGCAACACTTCTGTCTCTTGTGCTAAAGCCATCGCTAGCCATACCTTCTGTCGTTGACCACCTGATAAATTTGCAATTTGTCTCGTTCGAAATTCAGAAGTTTTCGTTATTTCTAATGCCCAATCAATCATTTCTTTATCTTTTGAAGTTAACTTATTTACGTTATTTCGATGTGGATAGCGTCCATAAGAAATTAACTCTTCTACTTTAAGCTCTCCTGGTGCAATTGGAGTTTGCGGAAGTAAAGCTAACTGCTTCGCAATTTCTTTCGTTGGAATTGTATTTAAATCCTGTCCTTGCAAATATACTTTACCGCTCTTTTGCTTTAAAATTCTTCCCATTGTTTTTAACAATGTCGATTTCCCACACCCGTTTGGTCCTATAATTGTCGTTACTTTTCCTTCTTGTATTTCCACATTTAAATCGCGAAACACTGTAAGCTTTTCATAACTCGTTTCTAAATTTTTTGCACTTAAAATACTCACTTTTATTCCTCCTCTTACGCTTTCGCCTTATAAAGTAAATATAAGAAATACGGTACACCGACAATAGAAATAACGATCCCAACAGGTAACTCTACAGGGGTGAAAACTGTTTTTGCAATAAAGTCTGAAGCTATTACAAGGAACATTCCGATTACTCCACACGTAGGAATTATATATTTATGCTGAATACCGACGAGCCTTTTCGCTATATGCGGTGCCATTAATCCAATGAAACCAATACTTCCTGAAACAGCAACACATGCACTCACAAGTCCGATACTACTTAATAGTAAAATGGATTTCTCTCGTTCTACTGCAACACCTAAACTTGTAATACTCGTTTCTTCCAATTGAAATAAATCTAATAAATAAGCTTTCTTTTGTATAAGTGGAATTAAAATGATAAGCCACGGTAACATAGCAACAATATACTTCCAGTTTGCACTATATATGCTTCCAGACACCCAAACTGCAGCCATCTCGAAATCAGTTGACTTCATTTTGAGCGATAAATACATAGAAAACGCTCCAAATCCAGATCCAATTGCAATCCCTGTTAATAAAAGACGTTGCGAGTCTAACTTACCGTTTTTCCAAGAAAACAGATAAATTATTATAGCGGCTCCTAGCCCACCGACTAAACCAAACATCGGCATCATCATAATAGAAATCCAGTCTGTGCTCTTTAATTGCCCTTGAAAGAAGAACATGAAAATTACGATGGCTGTACCTGCTCCGGCATTCACTCCTAAAATACCTGGGTCCGCCAATCCATTTCTCGTAATCCCTTGAATTACAGCACCCGCAACACCGAGGCCTAATCCTACTAATCCAGCAATTATAATGCGCGGAAGGCGAAACTCAAAAATAACTAAATCATGGTCTGGTACTGGATCTATTCTAAAGAGTGTTTTAAATACATCTGTAATCGTAATATCAAACGTACCATTCGTTAAACTAATATAAATAGCACATAATATTAAAAATATACTAATCCCCATTATCATTCCAAAACGTTGACTTGAACTTTTAAGCATGTCTCTCTCCTCCTCTTGTACGGATTAAATAAAGGAAGAAAGGAATTCCAATTAAGGAAGTAACGACTCCAATTGGTGTTTCAAATGGATAGTTTACAAATCTACTTAAAATGTCACATAATGCTAAGAAAACTCCACCAATAACGCCTGCGCAAGGCAAAATCCACTTATAATCTACCCCAATTATAAAGCGCGTAATGTGTGGAATAATTAAACCTACAAAACCAACTTTCCCCACTAAAGCAACTGCTGTTCCTGTTAAAAAAATAACTGATAAAATTGCCATCGCTTTAACTAGTTTTGTACGCTGACCTAGATTAATAGAAACTTCTTCTCCTAAAGAAAGAATGGTAATAGATTTTGATATTAATAGTGCTAAAATTATACCAATTATCCCAAATGGTATCGTGATTTTAATGATATTAGGGTCCACTTGATCTAACTTTGCATTAAACCAAAAACTAACATTTTGAGAAATTTGGAAATATGAAGCCATCGCAGCCGATACACTACTTAAAAATGTTCCAATAACTGTCCCTATAATTGCTAATCTAACAGGGGATAAGCCATTTTGAAGGAGTGAGCCAAAACCAAACACTATACCGGCTCCTAGTGCAGAGCCAATCATTGAACATAAAACCATACCAATCGATGACATTCCCGGAAGAAAAATCATACAAAGTGTAATAACAAAGGCTGCACCATCCGTCACACCCATAATAGAAGGGGATGCAAGATAGTTTCTTGTCATCCCCTGCATAAGTGCTCCTGATATGGCTAGAAATGCTCCGACTAAAAGAGCTGCAACTACCCTTGGTAAACGTGAAGTAATAATAATATTATGATTTACATCGCTTGAATCAAAATGAAATAAAGCATTCCACACTGTTTCAGCATCAATGTTTTTCGCCCCATATAAAACAGAAAGTATAACTGTAAATAAAATCAATATGGGTGCTATACATAAAATGGTTACTGGTACCGCATTCGTTTTCTGCATATCATTCAACGCACCTTACTTATTGTATTATTTAGATAATTTTTTCACTGCTTCTTTTAAGAATGCTGTTTTACTCCAAGCTGTGCCACCTTGGGCCATTGGATCTACAACGTTTACAAATACTTTCTTTTCTTTCGCAGCATTCATACTTTGCCAAATTGGATTGCTTTCAATTTCTTCTAGCACTTTCGGGTTTTTATTTTCACTTGCCTCATATTGTAAGAAAACATAATCTGGGTTAAGTTCAGCAAGTTTTTCAAATGAAATTTTCTCTTGTGCTTTTACAGTTTTAAGTTGTTCTGGAGCAGTTAGTCCAAGATCTTTATAAATTACAGGATTGAAGTATACTCCTTCTGGATATAGGAATAATTCATTTGCTCTTAGTCTAATTACAAGTACTTTTTTGTCTTTTAACTTATCTCCTAATTTTGCTTTTGCTTTTTCAGCGTCCGCATTGTAATCTTTAATAATTTTTTCTGCTTTATCTTTTTTACCAGTTAATTCTCCCATTAACTTTAAGTTATCTTCCCAATCTGTTGAAACGTGTGATACCGGGAACGTCGGAGCTACTTTCGTAAACTTTTCAGCTGTTTCTGCTGGGAATTTCGTACTAGATGTAATAACATCCGGTTTTAATTGAAGTAATGTTTCAAAATTAGGTTGCATTTTTTCACCCACAGATTTTGCACCCTCTAATTCTTTTTCAAGATACTTTGGTAATTTACCACCTACAGTAATTGCA
Source organism: Bacillus sp. SIMBA_074 (assembly GCF_046534555.1). Lineage (NCBI taxonomy): Bacteria > Bacillati > Bacillota > Bacilli > Caryophanales > Bacillaceae > Bacillus > Bacillus sp. SIMBA_074. Next base: position 28,006 of record NZ_JAWRYM010000015.1, read on the forward strand.
CCGACTGGTTTAATTCCAAGTACTGCTGCATCTTCCATTGACTCTAAACTAGCTGTCGCAATTTTATCTACTTTTGCTGGTACTGTGTATTCTTTACCTAAATATGTAATTTTTCGTTTTTCATCTTTTTTTGTTTCCGTAGCTTTTGTCTGTTGCTTTTGTTCCCCTGAAGTTTTATCCGTACTATTACATGCTGCTAAACCTACACTTAAAACTGTAACCATCCCTAATGTAAATAACTTCTTGTTCATCTATATATATCTCCTCTCAAAACTTGTAAATAGATTATTTTTATATGAAAACTTAACTACATGAAACTTGTCCCAAACATATATTTCATTAGATTAATAATTTTATCCGGAACTCATTCTCATTCACTTCCCCTAAACTATAATTCTTTTACACTTCATCCATCGATAACCTTTTTCACTGATAATGATTATCGTTACTAAGTATATATTTAATATGCAATTATTTCAAGAATGATTTGAAAAATTTTAACAAACTGAATTAAAAAGAAGTATCCGCCTATTATTAGCGAGATACTTCTTTTTTTAGAAATTTATATGTAATTCAACTGGACAATGGTCTGATCCCATTATTTCACTGATAATTTTCGCCTCTGTTATTTTGTCTTTCATTCTTTCCGAGACAACAAAATAATCTAAACGCCATCCAATATTTTTTGCTCTCGCTCCCATACGATACGACCACCACGAATATGCTCCTTCCTGATCAGGATAAAGGTAGCGATACGTATCAACAAATCCTTCTTCTAAAGTACGTGTAAACTTCTCCCTCTCCTCATCAGAGAATCCAGGGTTTTTACGGTTACTTTTTGGATTTTTTAAATCTATTTCTTTATGTGCGACGTTTAAATCTCCGCAAAAAACAACTGATTTCTTTTCATTTAATCGTTTAATATAGGCCCTGAAATCATCTTCCCATTTCATTCTGTAATCTAAGCGTTCTAATCCACGTTTGGAGTTTGGTGTATATAACGTTATCATATAAAAATCTTCAAATTCTAAAGTAATGACTCGTCCTTCTTGATCATGTTCCTCAATTCCTAATCCGTATGTAACAGAAAGCGGTTCTTTTTTTGTAAAAATAGCCGTTCCTGAATATCCTTTTTTCACAGCATAATTCCAATATGTATAATATCCATCTAAATTTAAATCAATTTGTCCACTTTGTAATTTAATCTCTTGTAAACAAAATATATCTGCATTGGATTCTTCTAGATATTCTAAAAATCCACCTTTTGCAATAACTGCTCGCAAACCATTTACATTCCATGAAATCAACTTCATCTATGTTCCTCCTCTTGATGTGCATTTTCAATTTTCATGCTAACACAAAATAGATACCCTATCATAGTTTCATCTTTGTAATCTTGCTCTTACATTCGTAAATACGTACATACGTACTTTATTCAGGTTATACTAATGCCAGAGGTGATGTTCTGTGCATAATGAAGAGTTCACAGTAACAAATGAGTATTGGCAAGCAATTATTCATAATGACTCCACATATGATGACAAATTCTTTTACGCTGTAAAATCAACCGGTATTTTTTGCCGACCATCATGTAAATCGAGAATACCGAATAAAAACAATGTACGTATTTTTCTTAAGGCAGAGCAAGCATTACATGAAAATTTTCGTCCGTGTAAACGTTGTAAACCAAACGGGCTAACTTTACCTAATGAAGAATGGGTAGAGCAAATTAAAGAATATATCCAAAAACATTATTGTGACGTGCTAACCCTCGACTTACTCGCAGAAATATGCCATGGTAGCCCTTATCATCTACAACGCACTTTCAAGAAAATTGTAGGGATTAGTCCAATAGAATATATACAGCAATTCAGAATTAAAAAAGCGACAGAATACCTTTCACATACAAATCAATCCATTATGGAAATTAGTACTGATGTCGGGATAGAAAATCCGGAGTATTTCGCGACTTTATTTAAAAAGAAGACAGGATTTACCCCTACTGAATATCGAAAAAAGAACGGAATAAAAGAGGTATGAAATAATGAAACCATATGAAAATAAAACTATATATTGGACATTGCTTATTCATAAACATTGGCGTATGCATATTGCAGCTACTTCAAATGGATTATGCTTCATCGGATCGCAAAATGAAACTTTTGAAGAACTAAATACGTGGGCTAGCAAAAAACTGCCACAACATACATTCATCCAAAATCCAGATTATCTGCAAACATATACAAAAGAACTTATCGAGTATTTGGAAACCAAACTAGAAACCTTTACAATTCCTATCGATGTTTACGGAACTGCATTTCAATTAGCTGTTTGGAATACGGTACGTGAAATTCCTTATAGGGAGACACATTCTTATTCAGAGATTGCGGAAAGAATTCAAAAACCTAACGCTGTACGTGCAGTTGGGACTGCCGTTGGGGCAAATCCTCTGCTTATCACTATTCCTTGTCACCGCGTTATTGGGAAAAATGGTAAACTTACCGGTTTTAGAGGTGGTTTAGCAATGAAAAAAGAATTGCTCAAATTAGAAGCGCTTCGGGAGGAGTAAATATGACAGAGGATTGTAATGAAATATTGTCTTTAGTCGTTCCAAAAGAATTTAGTTTTCAAGAAAACTTACGCTATCTATCGCGTTCTAAAAATGAATGTATGTTTCATATTGAAAACAATAAAATCTATAAAGTCATTCCTGTTCAAAACATAAATCCATTAGTTGAAATTGGTTTGAATGCCGATAGTAATATTCAAATACGTTTTTTAGGAGAATCATATGTCTCTGAAAAATGGGCACACGATGCCGTATCTAACTATGTAAAAGAGTGGTTTGATTTAACTACTGATTTAGCTCCCTTCTATAAATTAGCTAAACACGACCCACTCCTTCAAAAACCCATTAAAGAATTTTACGGTCTTCGTACTTTGGGAATTCCGGATTTATTTGAAGCACTATGCTGGGGGATTCTAGGTCAACAAATCAACCTCACATATGCCTATACTCTAAAAAGAAGATTAGTCGAAAATTTTGGCGATTATGTAGATTGGAACGGTAGAAAACATTGGATATTCCCATCACCTGAAGTAATAGCAAATTTAGATGTAGAAGATCTCGCAACATTAAAAATGACTACAAGAAAGTGCGAATACTTAATTGACGTCGCGCAGCTCATTACAGAAGGTAAATTATCAAAAGAATCTCTATTACAAATACAAGATGTGAAGCAAGCTGAAAAACAATTAACTAGCATTCGCGGTATAGGGCCATGGACAGCTCACTATGTTTTGATGCGTTGTTTACGATTCCCTTCAGCTTTTCCAATTGATGATGTTGGTTTGCATAATGCAATTAAATTTATAACAGGTTCCGAAAAGAAACCGACTAAAAATGAAATAAAAGAATTTGCAGTAAATTGGATACATTGGGAGTCTTACGCAACTTTTTATTTGTGGCGAGTTCTATATTAAAAAAAAGCATTTTTAAGTGCTTTTTTTTAATATATTTTCAGGCGATATTTCATCATCGCTTTTTGTATAATAGTTTTCATCATGATATGGTAAAGATAAGTGTTCTAACTTCTCATCGTCTTCTACACACATGACTTTTAAAGTATATCCTTCGAAATCAACTGGAAAGAAAACTTCTTCACTTTGATTTTCGTTTATTGCCAAATCAATCATATCCCTTAATTGCTCTAACCCTTCTTTATTTCCAATAATAATAGCTTGATCATGCCACATTTGTTGTCCATATATATGACAGACCTTATAATCTTTGAAATTCATAAATGTTCTCCTATCTACTTTTTCACATGCAAAAACTTCACACATACCGGTTCTGGCGCACTTATTCCATCCTGTAAGAGCACTAATTTCCCCGTTAATTCATTTCTAGAGAATAAAGTCAATGTATTAGATTTTTCATTCGCAGCAATTAAAAATTTCCCTGTCGGATCTAAAGAAAAATCACGTGGCCAATCCCCTTCTGTCGATACTGTTTCAATAAAAGCGAGCTCTCCATTGTGCTCATTCACTCGGAAAACCGCGATACTATTATGTCCCCTATTTGCTGCGTAAACAAACTTGCCATCAGAAGAAATGTGAATTGCACTTCCGTAACTATCTTTTCTAAAATCTTCAGGTAATGTAGAAATGTATTGTTTTTCTTTAAAACTGCCACTCTTTGCATCATATTGAAGTACAATAATCTCTGAACTTAATTCTGTCATAACATATGCATACTGCCCACTTGGATGAAATATAAGATGCCTTGGACCACTACCATGTTTTACAGATAACCGTGTAACTTCTATTAGTTCTCCATCACTTTCTTTATATGTAATCACCTTGTCTATTCCTAAATCAACTGCTACTACATATTTTTCATCAGGAGTAAAATCCATATAATGAGCATGTGCCTTTTCTTGCCTTTCCTTATTTGGTCCTGACCCTTTATGTTCTACAATTACCGTAGCAGCATTTAAACTTCCATTATCCTTTTTCACTAAATAGGACTCTACTGTTCCTTTATGATAATTAGCTGCTACTACTATACTATTCTCCTGATTCACACTTACATAGCACGGCGATACCCCTTCTAAAACTTGCATGTTAATCGAATTTAGATTACCGGATTTATTATGAATGGAAAAACTAGCAATTCCACCTAACCCATTATCTTTCGCAACAGAATAAAGGTACTCGTTGTTATGACTAATCGTTACATATGTCGGACTTCCTATATGAGCTGCTAATTCAATCCCTTTAAGTTCTCCGATGTTCGTATCAAGTATAAATTTATAAATCCCCTTACTCTCTGCTTCGGTATATGTCCCTATATAACCATGAAACTGATTTTCACTCATAACATTTCCCCCTTTTACAAACGTCTTGTAACAAGTTTCACTTTGTATTTTTTACTATAGAAAAGAACCGAGTAGCACTTCATTACTACTTGGTTCTCTTTTTAAGCTTGTTCTTCAAATCGTCTTGCGATTTCTACAATTACTTGAACAGCTTTTTCCATAGTATCTACCGAAACATACTCAAATTTACCGTGATAGTTTTCACCACCAGTGAAAATATTTGGCGTTGGTAATCCCATATACGATAATTGTGATCCATCTGTTCCACCACGAATTGGATGGATGTTCGGTTCGATATTTAAACTTTTCATCGCTTCATATGCAATATCAACAATTTCTCGCACTGGTTCAATTTTTTCAAGCATGTTATAGTACTGATCATTCATCTCTAAAACAATCGCATCTTCACCGTACTTCTCTTGCATGTTTTTCACAATATCTTTAATGTTATTTTTACGCGCTTCAAAATGATTACGATCAAAATCTCGAATAATATAGTAAGCTTTACTTTGCTCGACATCACCATTTAAAGAGAGTAAATGATAAAACCCTTCATATCCCTCTGTATATTCTGGCGCCTCTTCTACTGGCAACTGTCTATCGAATTCCATAGCGAGTTTACTTGCGTTACGCATTTTGTTTTTCGCTGTTCCAGGATGTGTATTTGTCCCTCTAAAAGTTAATTTGGCGCTTGCAGCGTTAAAACTCTCATATTCTAAACCACCTAATGGACCTCCGTCCATCGTATAAGCAAACGATGCACCAAACGCTTCTACATCAAAATGAGCTGGCCCACGACCAATCTCTTCATCTGGTGTAAATGCTACTCTTATTTTTCCATGCTTAATTTGCGGATTATGTATTAAATAATTCATTGCGACCATGATTTCTGTAAGACCAGCTTTATCATCTGCTCCAAGAAGTGTTGTACCATCAGTTGTAATAATTGTATGTCCTTTATATGATGGTAATTCCGGGAACTGTTCAGGTGTTAACACAACATTTAATTCTTCATTTAACGTAATCGCATTACCATCAAAATTTTCATGAATTTGTGGTTTTACGTTTTTCCCTGTAAAATCTGTTGCTGTGTCTAAATGAGCTAAAAAGCCGATTACAGGAACATCCTTATCTGTATTAGCAGGCAGTGTTGCCATTACGTAACCATTTTCATCCATCGTCACTTCTGATAACCCAATCTCTTTCAACTCTTCCACTAATAACTTACCAAACTCAATTTGCCCTGGTGTTGTAGGCACTGTATGACTTTCTTCATTTGATTGTGTATCAATCTTTACATATCTCGTAAATCTTTCAATAAGTTCTTGTTTCAAATTCGTTCACTCCTTTTATAGTTCTCTCTCTATTATAATCCTTATAACGAAATATTTTAACTTTTTTGACTGTGGAAATATATATCCATTTACATTTTTAATAAATCATAAAAAGACATAATATTTGTACATTGAAATTCAAACATGTAATATACATCATTATATATTGGGAGGTTTTAAAGATGAGGCTAACTCTCTTTCGCTATTTTCTTTTTTTCCTAGGATTAATTTTTTTTGGACTTGGAAATGCTCTCGCAGTCAAAGTTAAATTCCTCGGTTTACACCCTTGGGAAGTTTTAAATATGGCTCTCTACCAACGGTTTGGGTGGACAATTGGTACTTGGAGTGTCATATGTGGATTATGTCTCGTTCTTATCTCTTTACTAGTAGATCGAAAATATATAAACGTGGGCACATTTTTAAATGCACTACTTATCGGTCCTATTATGGACTTTTTCTTACAATCAAAAATCCTTCCAAACGCTAGTGATTATTTATGGATAAACTTACTCATTTTATTTTCTGGTATTGCAATTACAGGAATTGGGGGCGGCATGTACGTTGCGGCTGGCATTGGTGCTGGACCCCGCGATGGATTCATGCTTACCATTTCTGACAAAACTGGGTTATCTATTAGCCGGGCTCGAATCATTGTAGAATGCTTTGTACTAGTCATTGGATTCATGCTAGGAGGTCCTGTTTTTATCGTAACTTTTCTATACACTTTTATTCAAAGTCCAATATTCCAGCATTCATTTAAGGTATTTCAAAAACTCTTACATACTTTAAATAACAAAAACAAAGAACGTATTAGTGAAAATATTTAAAACTCAACTTAATGCAAAAGAGTGTGTTTTAAAAGTAATTTTTAAAACACACTCCATATACCCCATTTCATTCTTCTCTCCATAATCTCTCTACATTCATTAATTGCTCGTCTTTAAATTCTAGCTTATATACGTCTGGTTTTGATGTATTCATTAAAAATTCAAGCCCATATTGGTTATCAAAATAGTTCATCATTAGTGTCATTACAAGCCCATGTGTACCAACTACAATTTTATGTCCTTGAAAATTCATTAATATTTCTTTTAACGCTCTCACTACTCTTCTCTGACAATCCGCATATGGCTCTCCATTTGTCAGTGCATATTCTGGATTAAAAAACATCTCCTTTACAAGTGGGTACACTTCCTTATCCGATATAATTTTATCTTCATTTGAAAACTTACACTCTTTAAGATTTTCATATACTAATATTTCTTTTTCATGGAGATTCGCTGACTTTTCTATCGTTAACATAGCCCTCTTATACGGACTTGAAATGAAAGTATCAATTCCCTCTGTTTCTAATATCTCAGTTACTCTTTGAGCATCTAAAATTCCCTTCTCAGTTAATCCACGTGTTCTTTCATCTCCTTCTAATTTTGGTGATTCACCATGCCTAACCATATAGATATATGTATTCATAATTCCTCCTTGAAAATATTTATAAGTTAATTACTTACTTTAATCTTTTCCGTATCAAAACTTGAATACAATCAAAATATTAATTTATTCTTTTTTTATGAACTTTGCTGAGCAGTTCGTCTAACCCACTCCGAAACTAAACTCTCAAATAATTCAGGCTGTTCGATTTGTAAATTATGTCCCGCCATATCTAATACCGCTAATGTTGCTCTTGGATAATCTTCAATGATTCCTACAATATCTTGATAACCTACCGATATATCTTGTCTTCCAGCTAATAAAAGAACAGGTTTCTCATATTTTTTATGCTGGAAGTCCAAAGTAAGAGAGTAATTCTTTTGTAATCTTTCAATAAACCCATCATTAGCAATATCTAGCCCAGGCTTAATTTCTTCTTTGAAACGCTTATATGTATACTCATTCGCAACCACTGCTAACTCACAAAATTCTTCCCTTTCGGTTGAAGTAAGCGTGTTTAAAAATTCTTCATCTCTTACAATTACCTGTTTATCTGGGAGAAGTCTTTTTCCTGGTTGCGCTACAACAACAGGACATACTAAGAATAATCCATTAACTTTATCAAACATCTTTGAAAGTATCCCGCTAGCTAAATATCCCCCGTAAGACTCTCCTACTAGTAAAAAATCTTTAGTTGGGATGATTTTCTCAATAAATGCAGTTAACAGTTCTAATATACAATCTGAACTATTTATCCAATCTGGGGCATTCGATTTTCCCATTCCAGGTAAATCAATATAAATTCGTTGATATCCTTTAGACTTCTGAAACACTGTTTCCATACATTTCTTCATTAATCTATGGTCAGGAGAACACCCATGTATGATAAGTACTGGCTTTCCTTCTCCAATGATTTCATAGTATACTTCTGCATCTCTAATCCGGCATATCATAAAAAAACCTCCCTATTTTTATATTCACCTTTAAAAACAACCCGCTCAAACTCAAAAGAATACATGTTCTCATTTTACATCTTTTCAGAAGTTAATTTCAAATCTTAATTTTCAGATTACAAACACAAAAAAGCTTCCCTATGAGTGTATCCCCTCCAAGGAAACTTTTTTATATTTTCTTTTACTCTATCAAAATTCGAAACTTCTCTAGCCTCATTCTTCTATTTTCATCAATACAATTCTCCAACTATCCGGATCTTCTATCGTTATCCCCTTTTCTTTCCAATACGGATTTTCTGGTTCTACTTCACCATACCCCATTGTATGCAGCCTTTTACTCACTTTTTTCATTTCACTATCTTCTCGCATGTAAAATACAAGTAAGTTATCTTTTGTTGGAGCTGGACATGGGCTCCCATCTATATATCTTGTAAATTCTAAATGATATTCTTCATCTGGTAGTCCAAACATGACGCCATCGTAACCTTCATGACCGTAAAATTCACCTATACGCTTTAAACCTAATCCTTTTTCATAGAATGCTATAACCTCTTCAAACTTATCTGTTGGACGTGCTATTCGAAACTTCACCCAATTTTTCATGCTTTTCCTCCCATACTAAAAACGTAATGAATGACTATATTTTATTGTATATACTTAAAACATTTTTGAAATCCCTCATTAGTATGAAAATAGATACATACAAAGGTGTTACTTACTAGCCTATAACAATCAAAAACTCACCTAGAAAGAAAATCCCATCATTTTATATGCAAATTTGCATCTCCACTTGCAAAGCACTAAAAAACCTTTAAAATATACTGGATGACTAAATATACAATTCCCATCTAAAATCTTGATACACTAAAAATCATTAAATCCAGTGTTTTTTCATTTTCAAGAATTATTGCACTCTTGTTTTTTTCCTTATAAGCATGCTTTTTATAAGGAAATCTGATACAATCCTTAAGTAATATTATTATGTATAGATATTACGAATATAGTACATATTTAAAGAAGGTGATCTTTTTGAAATTAAATAAAAATTTACAGCTATGTATATTAATCACAACATTAATATGCTATTCAATCTATTTTATGTTTTTCTTTCTGTTCCCTACTAATTTTTCAAATTTCAATGTACGCTTCGCTTCACTCATCGTTGAAGTCATTACATTTATATCGCTAATTTACTCTATATACTCTAAAAAAGTTAGTTCAAATCCTTTTTGGATATGTATTACAATTGCAATTGGTAGTTTTTTATTAGGAAAAGTAGTATATACGTATCAAGATACCTTTTTCGAACTTCCAATACATCATTTTACTATTTCTGATGTATTTTACATGTTTTTTCTATTCTTCTGCCTTATCGCTTTTTGCTATAAGATTTTAAAAGAATGCAATAAATGGGAAAAAGCTTTCTTTATTTGTGATATATGTATAGTACTTACTTCCATATTCACATTAGAATGGTATTTATTTAATCAGCCAAATTTAAATATATTCTCACTTTCACTCGGAGATATTTTCCTTTCATTTCTATATCCAATTGCAGATCTATTATTTCTTCTACTAGGTGTTAGTCTCTTTTTCCGCCCAACAATTTTTAAGTCCAAGCGGAAAATTTATATCTTTATTTTTGTATTGATTAGTTCTGCAACTTTTAACTATATTTATTTTTACTTAAATACCCATTTATCAACTGACACTATAACATTTTTACGTCTTTTATATAGAATACCTATATTGCTTATCGCAATAGCTGGGTCTATTTCAGAAGATGATAATAGCCATAAAAATTATTTCATTGTAAACCCTATACTAGGAAAGAAAGTTTTAGTCGTATTTCCCTATCTTGCTGTTGCAATACTAATCGGGTTTACGTTAAAAGAACAAACATCATCTTCAACTCTCATTACAGGAAATTGTATCGCTTTTGTTTTCGTACTTATTCGCCATTCTATTGTGCGTATGCAAAACGACACCCTAACAAAACGTTTACAAGTATTTAATGCTCAACTAGAAGAAAAAGTTACTTTAAGAACTTCTGATTTAGTCCATAAATCAGAGGCCCTATCTCAGAAACAACAAAAATTCAAATCATTATATGAATATCATCCTGATCCCATTTTTACGATTGATTTAAATGGAATATTCTTAAATGTAAATAAAGCAGGAAGCATACTACTTGGAGCACCAACGAACGAGTTACTTGGTGAGACATGTTTTTCTATTATTTTAGATGCAGATAAACATAAACTGATATCTGCATTAGAAAAAGTTAAACAACAAGAATCAGCATCCTTACAACTTAGTTCTCAATATAAAGATGGCTTTACTTATTTTTTATACGTTACCATCGTTCCTATTATGATAGATGGACAAATTTCAGGAAGCTATATTATGGTAAAGGATATTACCGCACTAAAAAAACAACAAGAAGAAATAAAATATTTAGCATTCCACGATACTGTAACGAAAATTGGGAACCGATCCTTTTTCCATAGGAAGTTAAGAAAATTTATAAAAAATGCTCAAACAACACAAAGTGAGTTTGCATTATTATATTTAGATTTAGATCGCTTTAAAGTAATTAACGATACACTTGGACATTCGTCAGGTGATTACATATTAGAAGAAGTAGCAAAACGTTTCCAATCATGTCTTCCATCACATACTCATCTGTCAAGAATCGGTGGTGATGAGTTTACAATCTTAATTGAAAACTATACTGACGAAGATTCCTTATTCGAGTTATGTAACCAATTATTTGAAAGCATGGAAAAGCCGTTTGTCATACATGAGCATAAATTAACTTTATCACTGAGTATCGGTATCTCCATTTATCCACATTCCGGAATCGATACCGCTACACTTCTGAAAAATGCTAATGTTGCAATGTATGATGCAAAGGCAAAAGAGCTTAACTCTGTCTCTATTTATGACGATGTAATCGCTAAAAAAATCGAAAGACGATTACGATTAGAAAAAGATTTACCAAACGCAATACAAAATGAAGAATTGTTCCTTTTGTATCAACCTCAAGTTGATAGTGAATCTAATAAAATTATCGGTGCAGAAGCTTTAATCAGGTGGAATCATCCTGAATTAGGTGTTACTTCTCCATACGAGTTTATTCCGATTGCAGAAGAAACACTACAAATTATTCCAATAGGAAAATGGACATTACAGCAGGCTTGTGAGCAAATGAAACGTTGGCACGCACTCGGATATTCGCATTTAAAAATAGGGGTAAATTTATCTGCTAAAGAATTTGAACAAGAAGGCTTTGTAAAATCTATTTCTTCTACTTTAGCAACTACAGGCTTACCAGCAAGTTCCCTTGATCTAGAATTAACAGAACGAATTGCAATGATGGATGAGAGAGAAACATTGATAAAACTGCGTACACTAAAAAGTTTAGGGATTCACATTTCAATCGACGACTTTGGTACAGGCTATTCTTCCCTAGCCTACTTACCTTTATATCCAATCGATACGTTAAAAATCCCAAGAGAATTTATTACAATGTCTGAAACGTGTGAAGATGGAATGGAAATCATTAAAACAATCATCACATTAGCAAATACATTAGGAATGTCTGTCATTGCTGAAGGCGTAGAAACGAAAGAACACGTAAATTTCCTTCAAAAAAATAAATGTCAGTTTATTCAAGGTTACTATTACAGTAAACCTATTTATGCCAATGCATTTACTAAGCTGTTAGAAAACGGTATTCGTCCATAGTAAATCAAAATGCATATAACTCTATACGGAATGTAATCGTTATAGGTAATAATGAATTTGAACAACTATAGTAAAAAGGAAAGAAAATAATTTCTTTCCTTTTTTTATTATTTAACTACTTCATTTATTAAATCTATTAATTGATGAATTCCCTCATCATTTGTTTTCTTATATCCATTCATGTTTTGAATATATCTCTCCTTATTTACATACAACTTATTTACCACATCTGTAAATGTACTGGTGCTTATTCTATCTTGAAGTAATACTTCCGCATATCCTTGCCTAGAAAAATAGTCAGCATTTAAAACTTGATCCCCTCTACTGGAACCATCAGTTAACGGAATAAGCAACATCGGTTTCTTCAAAAATAACAATTCAGAAATAGCAGTAGAACCAGCCCTGGAAACTACAACACTTGCCATATTCAGTATATGTGGCAACTCTTCCCCTATATATTCAAATTGCATATAACCTTCCATTCCGATAGAAGGATCCACCTTCCCTTTACCACACATATGAACAATATTAAAACTTAATAATAATGTATCTAAACTTTTCCTTACCATATCATTTATCCACTTAGCACCTTGACTCCCACCCATTATTAACAATACCGGTTTATCTTGCTGAAATTCACAATACCTTCTTCCTCGTAATACGTTACCTCTCTCAATTTCTTCCCTTACAATTGGTCCTACATAAACCTTTTTCTCATTACTTACATTCTTCCCTGTATGAGGGAATGTTGTGCATAGTTTTGTAGCAAAAGGTAATGCTATTTTATTTGCAAGTCCTAACGTGCTATCTGGTTCACGTATTACGATAGGTACACTATTTAACCATGCCCCTATTACTACAGGAACTGAAACAAATCCTCCTGCCGAAAAGATAACGTCAGGCTTTATTTTCTTAATTAATTTATAACTTTGTAAGCAGCCTTTTATAATTTTAAAAGGATCTTTAAAGTTCTCCCAATCCCAATATCTCCGGAGCTTCCCCGTTGAAATACTATTGTACTTAACATTTTGAACTAATACTTTTTCAATTCCATTTTGAGATCCAATATACTCAACTCCCCATCCTTTTTCCATAAATTTAGGAATCAATACCATATTAATCATTACGTGTCCGGCTGTACCGCCCCCAGTAAAGAGAATCGTTTTATTCATAGCTTATATCCCACCTTTATCATTAAAAGTCTAGCTTTATAGTAATCTTTCAAATGTACATTAACTTACTATGATTTATATAAATCTTTAACTCCAGACCTATGTCTTGCAAAAGATCTTTGATGAGTTCATAAAAATCATTTCCATACTCACTACATTCATACTGAGTAAAGACTTGGATTACAGGCCTAGTTCCTGTATATATTGTTTTGGGGTTTCGATTAACCTTTTCCACATATGCTCGACATGTATTTATCGCCTCATAGATGCGCAAAACATGTTCTTCTTCATCTTTCCAATCCAGCGTATCAACAATCGAAAGCGATAGCATATTTTGATTATTTATAGTCTCATAACAATTCATATATTTCTTACATCCTTTTATATTTTTCATTAAATGCAGATGTCACTACACTTCGCATACTCAAGTACATCTTTTAATGATTGCTGAAATGGGATTTCTGGAACCCAACCTAACTTTTTTATATCCTCTAATACTAAACTTTCATTTGAGCCGCTCTCACTATTCTCTGTTTCTTTTATAGTAAAATTCAACTGTGTTAATCCTTTATATTGTTCCAATACATCTAATAAAGAGCGTTTTACTCCTGATCCAATATTATATTGTTTTCCATTTATACCATCACGTAATAACACATGATACGCTTTAACTGCATCACGTACATCTAGAAAGTCTCTACTATCTTTCAAACTGTTTACTTCAATAATCGCCTTACTTCTACCCGATTCTATATCTATCATTTTTTTTGCGAGAATTGAACAAACACCATTCGATACTCCTGGACCAATTAAATTTGAGGGCTTTGCAATGATAATATTTGAATCCATTAATCCGCCCCAAGCCTCCGCAATAATGACTTGCATAGTTTTACTTAAACTATATGGATTTGAAACTTTTATGTTTTTCATACTATCTGCTTGCAATGCAGATCCTATAACTAATGTTTTACAATGCGAGGCTTCCTGCTTAATGGCTTCTAATAAATATAAAGTCCCTATTACGTTAATCTCTATATATTCCAGAGAAGCTGTCCAAGACTCATTAACTGAGTTTCTTCCTGCTAAATGCAATACATAGTCTGGTTTTATTTGTTTAATTACCTTCATTACTTCACTCTTATTTGTTAAATCACAAGTAATACCATTTTCGATTTTTTCTCTATGTGAACGATTTTGAAACATAGGAATTACATGAAAGCCCTGCTCTAAAAAATATTGGCAAGCATGACGTCCTGTGAAGCCATTTGCACCAGTTATTAAAAGGCTCGCATTTCTTTTCATCGTAAAAACCCTCCTTTTTCTAACATTTGTTTCACCTCATGTTTTGTAAGTAAGTCTTGTTGAGAACTAAAACTCTTCACATCCACAAGCGGATAACTAGCATAATATTCTTGAAGCCCTTCTATAGGAATAGTCGGTAGTACCACAAAATAATTTTGATCAAAACTAATACTTGTTTTACTCTCTACCTCAGATAAAAGCATTTCACTTAATTTTTCACCAGGTCTTATCCCTACCTCTTTTATCTTCACGTTTTCTTTTTTCGAATCTTCAATCAATATTCTTGCTAAATCCGTTATTTTACATGCTGGCATTTTCATAACAAAGATTTCTCCTCCTCTTCCTTCACATGCTGCTTTAAATAACAATCCAACAGCATCTTCAATGGTTAAGAAAAATCTAGTCATATTTGCATCGGTAATCCCTACTTTTGAAGATTGCTTAATTTGCTTTTTAAAAAGCGGTACCACACTTCCACTCGTTCCTAAAACATTTCCGCCACGAACACAAATGAATTTTGTTTTCTTCGTTTGCACATTCGCATGAACCATTAATTTTTCACCAATTGCTTTTGTCATCCCATACGTATTTGATGGATCGGCCGCTTTATCAGTTGAAACATATATAACTTTCTCAACTTGATTCTGGATAGATGCTTCAATTACATTTTGCGTACCATGTATATTTGTTTTTATAGCTTCATAAGGATAATATTCACATACTGGAACATGCTTTAAAGCTGCAAGATGAAATACATAATGTACACCTTGGCAAGCATATACTAGTTGCTCTTTATCACGAATATCTCCAATAATAAATTTCAATCTCTCTTCATTTATAAACTGTTGCTGCATTTCAAACTGAACCGTTTCATTCCTTGAAAAAACTCTAATTTCTTTCGGTGATTTTTCTAATAGTTGTTTTATAAGTTCATGTCCCCACGAACCTGTACCACCAGTAATTAAAATTATTTTATTAAGCATTCCTTTTCCTCCTACCATACATTTCAATTCAAATTGTATTTATTAAGGTTATTGAATTATTTTCAATTGATTCAAATCATAATCGTCGTTTGTTACATTTAATTGACAAAATAAAAAAACAGAAACTATTTTTTAATAGTTTCTGTTTTTCATTTCACTTCTTAGCAATTAGATTTTCTTTATACTGTTTGAATGATAACTATATTACTGGTTTAAAAAACACCGCTCATTTATTTCTTATACTCGTAATAAAATAAAGTGAAACTTTAATTAGTGGGGATTTTGTCCATCCCCCACTGATTATTAGTTGAATCAATCGGGCTTTTACGAGCAGCCCCACCCTCACCTAACTTCTTTGCTTTAGCCGACTTTTGAGATGGGAGTCTTACTGCTCGTTAATAGCGGGATAAATGGAATGATTCATAACCAATACCACATTTAAACTCATAGAAAAGGGAGGTAATGGAATGTACCAAAGCAATTCAAACAATACGTCTAAAGAATTCTCAAAAGCACTCCCTCTCTCCCTATTCGACGTGAAAAACGAGTTACAACAAAAAAGCGATCTCATCTCTTCTGTTACCATATATAAATTAACGAAAGAAGAGCAACTTATCATCGATAAAATTAAAGCTCAGACAAAAGAACTAAATAAAAATAACGTCACAAGAACACGTGCATACTACCAATTTTACATTCAATATCCAGAAATACATTGGGCACTACTTGGGCATATCGTATCACGTAACGGTGGCTGGAATATGACAGATTTAAAGGGAGATTTATATACGAGGCTTTTATCCGAGAAAGATCAAATTACATTTTTCTCTTTTTTAGAAAGAGGAAATTGGCTCATTTTCCAAGATGTATATCCTCAATTTTTACTATATGAGCAAAGTGTAAAAAAATCAAAAAAGCTATTTCACCTTCTCACTCACTTAAATGTTTCTACATTTATGGAAACAATGTGGAACCATTTTTGGAAAACAGGTAACAAAAAAACATTAGCGATCGCAACTATTGTTAATGAACAAAACTACTTAGAAAAAAGAGTTATTCAAAATGCACACTTTAAAAAGACTGTATTAAATAGTATTGGATTTAAACTCTTTGATTTTTTTCAGTTTAATCATATCCTTTTCCCATTTTACGAAAATGATAAAAAGCAAAAAGTATTACTATTTGGTGATACAATGAAACATTTCACTTCTTTGCATGAACGAATTTCACTTGGAAAACGGTTGTATTCATTGTTATTTCGGGATACACATATTTTATCTCAAATAATAAACTGGGTCCATCACCATCCACATACAGGCTCAAGAAAAGATTACTGGCCTCATTTATTTTCTAGTGTAAATGAATCTTTTTCGCGTGAGTTTTATAAACGCCGAATAAAGAAATGCCAGTTACGTAGTGACGCGTATCGTATATACAGCCCTGCACTCATCTATGCATGGCGGGATATGAAACATGAAGACGTTGAAAATGAAGATTGGTTTAACGATTGGCAAGTTGTAAATTATTTAGTTGATAAGGAGGAAAATATAAATGGACAAATTACAGAAGACTACTGCAAAACACTCGAAAAAATTGAACTCGCAATTCTCGCAAAGAAAAATGTCCTCCTTCGAGAAGAAGAATGATTTTTTAGCATTATTAGTTACAGTCTTACTTTCTTCTATTATTGGAACTTGTTTAGATGCTTTCTTTGTGCATACACAAATATATTCCTTTCCAGTTAGACCTTTCTCATCTATATTTTCAGTTAACATAGGCTTTACGTTGTTTGTGCTACCAATTTTAACAATCATTTTCATACAAATTTCAAAAACATTATCTGCAGTTTCTAGAACTCTATTTATTATTTTAATAGGGCTTTGTGCTAGTATTTTTGAACAAGTTGCTGAGAGGTTAGGTTTATTTGTACATAACGGGAATTGGCATCATACTTATTCTTTATTTGGATATATCATTTTCTTTTCTCTTATTTGGAAATTATATACTTGGATGCAAAAATAAAGAGACCGTTATAATAACGGTCTCTCCTTAAGCATAATCTTCAGTTACTGCTACTGAACGACTTTGAAGGCTTTTTGATCGCAAACGATATGCAACTACTTTCTTCTTATATTGCTTTACTACATCAACGTGTTCCTCGTAGCTATATATAGAAAATCTAATCTCTCTTTTTCCTTTCTTCGTCTCCATGACTATCGGTGTACCATTCCCTTGCGGCGGAAAATAATGTTTATCTAAAAATAAAGCCTCGTTAAATTCATGAATAACTTGCAGTTTCATTTCTCCTTCTATACTTTCCCCATCTACCGTTACAGTAGTATTTTCCTCATCAAGTTTTTGGTGTAACTCAAATCTACTAATAATTGATTCTACAACAGAAGTTGGCATACTAGAAACTAGTACTTTAAGAGCACCAAAAATAAATAATGTAACTATAAACCATGTTGTCATTTTAATCATCTCCATTACGCTCTAAAATGAGTAGTGTTATACTCCTTATTACGATTCATTAATTTTCAAAATAAAAATTTCACTCCATAAGGTACTAATATACTAATAAGTATCCCTGTTACAATCATCGTTACCGAACCGATAGTTGCCTCTTTCTCTCCTTCTTTCACTAGACGGCTCACACCAATAATATGTGATGCGCAGCCCATCCCCACTCCTTTTCCAATCGTACTTGTTATACGGAAAAACTTAAGTACTGTCGGTCCGATAATAGCACCTGTTATTCCTGCAACAACTACAAAACTAGAAGTCATAGATGGAATGCCACCAATTTGATCCGCTAATGAAATGGCAATAGGCATTGTCGCTAATTGTGGTAAAGTTGTTAATATAAGTTCCTTATCTATATTTAAAATTCCACCAATCACTATATTCATACTCGTTAAAGCCACTATACCTATCACTACGCCGATTAGTATCGCTAAAAAGTTTTTCATAAGTATCTTTCGCTCTTTAAATAGAGGTATGGCTAACGCTACAATTGCAGGACTCAAAAAACCTGAAAGAATGTCTCCCCCATTTTCCTTATACTCATGATGAGAAATACCAAATATCAAAAATAAGCAAATCATAATTGCTGTAACTGTTAATACCGGTAACGTAAATGGAAACGTAAATTTTTTATATAACTTTGTCGCCAATAAATAAATTACTACAGTAATAATAATTAAGACCATTTGAATCGTGCACCTTGTCGATTTTATTTTTTTGATGTTACTAATAATTGACTTACATACCCTGAAACAATCAATGTTACTACCGTACTTGCAATTACTAAAAGGAATATAACACTCTCCTTACTTAAAAGAAAAGATCCATATTCCATTAATCCTGTTGTCGAAGGAATTAGAAATAACGGTAAAAATACTATTAACTTTTCTGCCCCTACCTCAAACCACTTTAATGGAAAAATACGAGTAGAAAGGAGTAGAAACAATATTAACATCCCTATTAAACTTCCTGGCATCGACAGATGGAATACTCCTTGAATCCACGTACCAGCTAAGCTAAACACATATAGCACGCCTACTTGAAGTAAAAGCGTCACGTACTTCATTTCTTTCCCTCATTTCCATATTACGCTTCGCTATTATGAAATCTCATTTAATGTTTCCGCAAACCTTGTAACTCCAAGCTGAATTTGTTCTACATTCGCTCTGCCAAAAGTAAATCGGATATATTCACTTTTCGAACCTAGGACGCTTCCTGGGACAAATGCTACACCATTTTGTATAGATTCACCTAGTAAATGATATTCATCAAACGTTCCTTGCACTTTGCACCATAAATGTATTCCGCCCTCAGGAACAAAAAATTCAATCTGGTCCCCTAATATTTCTTCAAGCTTTCTAATTAACTCATCTCTTCTTTGTTTCAGTTGTCCACGGAGCATCGTAATATGCGTATGAAAATCCTCAGATTCTAAAAATTGGTTCGCTATCCACTGTGTAAATACACTATGACCGAAATCAACTTGCTGCTTCGCATCTGCCAATCTCTCAATTACGCGCGTGGGGCCAATTACCCAACCAATACGTAATCCTGATGCAACAATTTTTGATAATGAGCTCACATAAAGAACATTCCCATTTTGATCCATCGATTTCAATGTTGGATTCACTTCTCCATTAAAAGAAGTCAAACTATACGGATCATCTTCTACAATCGGTATACCAAATTCAGAAGATAGTTCTAAAACCTTTTTACGTCTTGCCAATGAAAGTACCGTTCCAGTTGGATTTTGATAATCCGGATTTAAAAACACCATACGAATGCGATGCTTTTTGTGCAAATCGATTAAGTCATCTGGATTCATACCATGCTGATCAACTGGTAAACGGAATATTTTTAAACCTGCTGATTTAAACATCGGAAGTGAATAACAATAGGAGGGATCCTCAATTGCAATCGCATCTCCAGGCTTTAACAAACATTGAACGATAAGATTAAGTGCTTGCTGAGCTCCAGATGTAATAAGAATAGAGCTTGAATCTGCTTCTATTTGTTTATATTGCTCGACATGTGCCGCAATGGTTTTTCGCAACATTTCATTTCCAAGCGGATGGTCATAACCGAGATTTCCCATAAATGTTTTCTCCGACAAAATTGTTCGAAATCTATCACTCGGAATTAAATCTGATGACAATTCACCACTCGCTAAATTGATTAAATCATCTTTTTGTGTTTCCGTTCGAATTTGTTGAACAAGTGGTACATTAGGTAAGAACGATCCATCCTCAACGTACCTACCCCAGTTCGGTATTCGTTTATGTGACACACCCCATATATCTGTATTCACCCGAGTGCCGCTTCCTTTTTTCCGTTCTACTACCCCAAGTGATTTCAATTCCTCATAAGCAGCTACGACCGTACTCCGGTTCACTTGTAAATTCTGTGCTAACATACGCTCGGAAGGTAATTTTCTATCAGAAGGGAATTCACCGGTAGAAATGCCTCTTTCAATGTAATCAGCAATTTGTTTATAAACTGGTATCTTATCTTCACGATTCGGTTGCCATTCCATTTAGTTCCCTCCTCTCCAAGCTGGTGTCCTGAACTCATTAATAACAGTATTCACTGCAAAAATGGTATTAATCAAGCGCATGATTTAAAAATGCCTCTACCGTCACATTAAAGCTAGTAGGCTGTTCTAAATAAGGCAAGTGCCCACTATTTTTCAACTCAACGAAAGTCACGTTTCTCAGGTGTTTTTCAAATTCTCTCACATACTTTTCCGGAACAAAATAATCATTCTCTCCTCGTATTATTAATGCAGGACATGCAATGTTAGAGAGGTATGGTCTTTGATCGTAATCAACTAATTCAGCGAATAGCCTTTGAATATGCGTCGGATGAATCGTTTGTAGGGATTGATGAAATCCTCGGACAATTGCATCATTATCTTCTACTCCCATTGCTCTCAATAACGTATCAGCCCAAGTTTTCCCTTTATCCTGCAAGCTAAGTAAATCATATACTTCAAGTCGTTCTTTACGATCTGCCGGTTCTAAATAGGGAAATGCATTTACAACAATTAAGCTAGAAACAAAACGTGGATATTGAATAGCAAAATCGATACCCACTCTAGCTCCTTTTGAAAGACCACAAATTGTTACTGATTTTAGCTTTAAATGATTACATAACTCATATAAAACATTTGAATATTCTTTAAAACTAATTTCCATCCCTTCGGATTTCCCATGCCCAGGTAAATCGAGTGAGATTACGGTCCATGTCTTCTTGAAGTATTTTCTTTGATATAACCAATTATTCGAATTTCCTCCAAGACCGTGTAAAAACAATATGACAGGACCCGATCCTTCTATATTGTAAAAAATCTTTCGATTCTTATATTCAAAATACATATTCATCACCTTCAGATGTAGCATCACATATTTTTATCTTTGAATGAATATATCCAAAACGGTTCTCTTTCTAACCACTCAACTGTGCCTGAAATACCGTCTTCATACTCCCTTTGCAGCTCATCCACTTTAGTTGTAAATTGTGATGCATGTGCTCGTAATGCTTCCAATTTTTTCGGAACATATTTTTTCACTTCATTTTTAAAATCTGGAGGTCCTATTTCGTCTTCATGATTTTTCGAAAAAGCTACAGCATAAAAGGCTGGTCGTTTACTTTCCGAAATATTAGCTAAGGCCTCTACTACTGCTTCCCCTGTTGCATCGTGATCCGGATGAACTGCATACCCAGGATAGAAAGAAATAACTACAGAAGGATCCAATTCTTCAATACAGTTTTGAATCAAGCTTCTTAATTTTCCAGGCTCTTCAAATTCAAGAGTTTTATCACGATATCCCATCATACGTAAATCTTCAATCCCTAAAATATTTGTAGCTCGCTTTAACTCTTTCTCTCTAATTGTATATAAAGATTCACGAGTTGCAAAAGGTGGATTCCCCATCGCTCTCCCCATTTCACCAAGTGTTAAGCAAACATAAGTAAGAGGGACTTTCTGCTCAGTATAAGCCAAAATTGTTCCAGCCACGCAATACGACTCATCATCCGGATGCGGGAAAACAACTAAAACGTGGCGCTCATTTTTCATCAATATATTAACTCCTTCATCATATACAAACTTTATAAAATAACGACCGCATACCAAGTAACTCCTACAAGAAGCACTAAAAGAAGAATGACATAGATAGCGGATAAGTTTTTCACATTCCTCTTTGTAGACTTACCATAATTCTCCTCTACATTTCGTGCGACTAGTACGGTCCCAAACAGTGATACAACTACAATAATAACAACTAGTGAAATCGCAAAACTCATTGTCTTCCACCTCTCTAAGGCCAGTCTATTTTAAAGCATGAATAAAATACTACCTTTCTTCTCTTATCATAATAGAAGTTTGTAAAAAACGGACCAACCACTTTTGTGTTTTTTTGCTCATCCACTTTAAAAATAAAAAGCAACTGCTCACTTAGGACCAGTTGCTTTTTTTACAAGGCTACTTATATTCATTTTCAATTAAAATTAATTCGATTTAAAAGTTTGGTCTTTTCATAATGAAACATTGATTGAGATAGCTCGAAAATTGTTCCATTTACAAGATAAACTGTATTTTCAATAAGAAGCGCTGGATCACCTTCATTTAGTTCTAAAAGCTTTGCATTTTCTTTATTTATTTTTTCACAACTAATAACTTTATCGGCAAAGCCAATATTTAATCGTAAATCCTCAATGAAATAACTGTATACAGAACTTAATGCTATTTCTTCATTCAAATAAGGAATGATATCTTTTTTGAAATAACTTACTTCAATAGAGAATGGTTTACCGTCTACAATTCTTAAACGCTTCAAAAAATATAGTCTAGTTCCAATCTCACATTGCATCCGTTCTACTATCTCTTCATTTGCCTCTATTACTTCAATCTCTAGCACTTTCGTTTCAATATTTTGTGAAACGAGATTTTTCGTTAATCCACGTAAACTTCCTAAATTAATGTAATCTGTTACAGAAGTTTCACGTAAAAACATACCACTACCTTGCACTTGAAAAATATAACCTCTATTCACAAGTTGACTAATTACTTTACGTATCGTATTACGGCTTACTTCAAATCGATTCATCAACGCTTCTTCTGTAGGTAATTTTTTCGTTTCATTAAAAAGCCCATCTCGAATGTTTTGCTCTAACACATCTGCAATTTGTTTATACTTTGCACTCATACACTTTCTCCTAAAATACTCTTTTATCTGTTATAACTCTTCTCCTCTCGTTTCGATCACATGTTTATACCAATGAAACGAAAGTTTCTTCTTACGTTTTAAGTTATCATTATGATCGACAAAAATAAAGCCATATTGCTTTTTATATCCATTTAACCAACTTAATAAATCAATAACTGACCATGCATAATAACCTTTTAAATTAATTCCCTCTTGAATTGCACGCTTCATTACTTTTAAATGCTCTTCAATAAATTTAATTCTCGGAACATCTACAATTTCTCCGTCAATGATTGGATCTTCATCACCAAGTCCATTTTCCGTTACATACATCTTTATGTCGCCGTAACGTGCTTTCAACATATGTAATCCATCTAAGAAACCTTCGGGAGATATTTCCCATCCCCATTTTGTATATGTTTTATCATCCATTTTAACTGTTCGATAAAAACCATCAAAAGAAGGATTACCTGGAGCAAGTGTTGAGTTTTCTCGAGAATGTTCTTCATTCTTTAGATCCATATCGTATCTTTCCACTCGTATCGGTTGATAATAATTCAAGCCAATAAAATCATTTTTCCCGGCATTTTGTTTAATGATTTCTAATTCTTCACCCGTCCAATTAGGAGTCCATCCTTTTTCCTTTAATTGCTGTACAACATAAGACGGATACTCACCTTTTAAAACTGGATCGTAGTACCAATGCGTTTCATATTCATTCGCATGATTTGCTGCTAGTATATTTTCTTTTTGATCATCCACACTATAAGCAGGTAAGAAAACATGTGTAATCCCTATCTCCCCATACTGTTTCAGCTGCTTGTACACCGCAACTGTTTTCGCATGCGCATAAAATACATAATGAGTCGCTTGAAAATACTTTGGAACATCATTTTGTATTCCTGGTGGATGTGCACCTTTTAAATAGCCTAATCCACAAAACATTACTGTTTCATTGAAAGTAATCCAATGTTTCACTCTATCACCAAATGCCTTAAAGCAAATTTCTGCATACTTTACAAAAGCCTCTGCTGTTCGTTTATTCGTCCACCCACCATCTTTTTCTAACGGTAATGGTAGATCCCAATGATATAAAGTGGCAAACGGTACAATCCCGTACTTTAAACATTCATCAATTAAATTGTTATAAAATTCAATTCCTTTTTCATTTACCTCTCCATCTCCAGTCGGCAATATTCTCGCCCAAGAAATCGAAAAACGATACGATTCCAATCCCATCTCAGCCATTAAACGAACATCTTCCTTATATCGATGATAATGATCAACCGCTACATCACCATTTGTTCCATCGTATGTTTTGCCAGGAATTTTTGAAAACTCATCCCAATTCGTAACACCTTTTCCACCCTCATTCCATGCACCTTCTACTTGATAAGAAGCTGAAGCAGCTCCGAATAAAAAATCATGTGGAAACTTCATAGTATATACCTCCGTTTCGTTAGAATAAATCAAATTCATTATCACATATTTAATTTATAGGCACAAATTTTATATGTAGTAATTATAGCTTAAGTTTCGATTTTTTTCTATCATGAACGTACGATATGTAAAACTATATTTGATGTTAATTTTTAGAAAACAAAAAAGAAGCGATGTATTTCATCGCTTCTTACTATGACAATCTTTACTCTTTTACAAGTGACTTATTCGCTCTTATAACTTCTTCATAAAGTATTGGGGACCATTTTTCATTTATATAATCTTGAATTACCCAGCCCACTCTCGTAGGATTCTTTTGCTTCATATAGTTTGCAATTTCAGGATTTATGTAGGACGCATAATAATATGGACTATTCCATGCTGTACCACCAGAAGACAAGCTTGTAAAATTAATATATAGATGATTACAATCTTCACTGTTGTTAATCGTTTCATTTATCGTATCTTTAATAGATTTTACTTTCTCATCATAACTCACTTTATATTTATCTTGTACTGTTACATTTACATTTTGATTTACAGTTGTCGTAAACGTCTCATTATCTGGCCAATAAAAATTATTATATCCTCCAGATTCATTACTACCACTGTATCTTTTTAGTAGCACAATTTTTCCTCGAGCATCTCCAAGTCTTATATTCCCTTCTGTTTTTAAAAAGATAGGATCAGGAAAATAATTTTTTTCAAACGTACTACTAAATGAATCTTCTGCCCCTTTCATATCCTCATACTCTTTTTTTAAAGACATAATAATCGTTTCACTTGGATTATCTTTTAAAAATTGTTTCGCTTCATTTATAAATTCATGCAATGTTACATAAAGATATAATGGCCCATGATGAAGAACTATCGTATTATCATCTGTTAAACGCCCTCTAATATCAAAAATTCTAGCTCCGTGATCCATTTGGTAACGAAAATTATATTCTTGCGTCATTCCCCATACTTGCTTTATCGGATTTTGCAACTTGAACGTTCCACTATCATGTGTTCCTGGAATTGAAATTCGTGCTAACGGTACGTTATCGGGTATAGGTTGCATCCATTTTGACCAGTTTTCAAGCCCATTACCAGCGCTAGCAGCAACTGCTTGCTTATCATTGAAAGCAAATACAAATGTGCTAAGTATAGTACTACATATGAATAATTTCAAAATAAACTTCTTATTGCTCATTTTTATCCCTCTCTTTTTCTGTTTTATATCAAACTTATTGAATATAATATAAGCTACTTAATAAATAATGTTTCATAAATATGGAATATTGCATAGAAGTAAAATTTAAAAACATCCACATATTCTCATCTCAATGCATTAAAAAATTTAATATCCCTTTTCACTAGATAAATTATAGTAAGCAACAACTCGAACTTCAATGGGCTTTCATATGCAATATTTCATATTTGGGTCCTACATGATATAAATAAAAAACTTATAATGATTATTTATTCTATACGTGCTAATATACTTATATTAAAATATAAATACATATCTTATATACTCTGAACTACATTACTCAACAGTTAAAACTTAATTTTTTATTGGGAGGATTTACAATGAAATTATTAAAAATAAAACATATAATTCCTTTATCTGCGGCAGCAATTACATTCGTATGTAATCAAGGTGTAGCTGAGGCTTCCACCATTCATACAGTAAAAAAGAATGATACACTTTGGGGTATCAGTAAACAATATGGAGTTTCAATACAATCTATTAAACAAGCAAATAATAAAGGAAAAGATCAAACTTTTATTGGTGAACAGTTACATATTCCAGGATCCATGAAATCAAATGAGGTCACTGTTCATCAAAACGACAAACCTAAGAACATCTCTGGACAAATTATTTATCAAGTACAGCCGGGAGATTCATTAGAAATTATAGCAAAGCGTTACAACGTTACCGTTCAATCTATAAAACAAATTAACAATACAGTCGGAAACAAGCTTTATACAGGAAAACATTTAAAAATCAATTCAAGTATTTCAGAAAAAGAAAAAGACTTAATGGCACGCTTAGTTACTGCTGAGGCAGGTGGCGAATCATATAAAGGAAAAGTAGCGGTGGCGAAAGTTATCTTGAATCGTGTAAATGCAAATGGTTTTCCAAATACAATAACAGGTGTTATTTATGAACCTATTAAACGCGGATATGCATTTACTCCTGTTACCGATGGTAGAATTAATCAGCCTGCAAGCGCAGAAGCAAAAATGGCAGTAGAAGAGGCTATCTCTACAAATGGAATACATTCTGATTGGCTTTATTTTTATAATCCAAAAACTTCAACAAACAAATGGATTACGACACGTCAAACAGTAGCGGTAATCGGTAACCACGTCTTCGCTAAATAAAACTATAATTCTCTTCAAATTTATGCACTTAACAACTATTTCCAATGATTAGCAGACCTCTTTACTTAAAAGGTCTGTTTTTTTTATATGTAAGATTTTATTAATCATATGACATAGTGATTATTTAAAACTATTTCTTCCTTCAAATAAAAACATTTGTAATTACTCCACCCCTCGGAGAAATTACAAAAGCATCAAGTTCAAAAACTCCCTCTTTATTAATAAAAGCTATTTCTTAACTTCATAAAAGTGTTATACACTAAGAAAATAAAAAACAAACTATTCGTTAGCAGGTGAAAGAATATGTATGATGTTACAATTATCGGAGCTGGAGTAAGTAGCATCTTTATGGCTTATTCATTAGCCCAAAGTAACAAAAAGATTTTAATTCTTGATAAAGGTAAAGCGCTAAAAGATCGCCATTGTCCTTTAGACCAAGGAAAATTGTGTAATTGTACTACATGTGATAAATATTTCGGATTTGGTGGTTTAGGAAAATCTGAAGGGAAATTTAATTATACAAATGGATTTGGTGGCGAACTTGAGCAAAAAGTAGGTAAAAAAGCTTTTATACAACTCATGGCTGAAGTAGATGAAATTCTATGTCAGTTTGGCGGAAGTTCGGTTTCAAAATATTCTACAGAAAATCTAAATCTCACTAAGAGAGCTGAAGCGTGTGGTTTACAAATGCTCACAACAGAAGTAAGGCATCTTGGCACTACACTTTCAAGTAACATTTTTCAGCAGCTCTACGAATTTTTACTTACGAAAATAAATATCCGATTTCATATAGATGTAGAGCATATCATAAGGCAGAAAGATCATTTTAGAATAGCTACAAATCAAGGGATAGTTCAATCTAAGCAACTCGTATTTGCAACAGGACGTTCCGGGGCTGATTGGTTAAAAGAAATGTGCTCTTCCCTTGAAATTGCACAGGAACAAACTCGTGTAGATTTAGGTATTAGAGTAGAGATGAAAGAACATCAATTACGTTCTATATTAAAAGATACATTTGAGACGAAACTTTCTTATGAGCATGAACATTTCACGGCTACTACTTACTGTATGAATCCAAAAGGACGCATTATTCGAAAGTACGAAGAAGGTTTAGTTATGCCTGACGGTCAAAATTTTCGAGAGCAAGGAACTGGCACTTCTAACTTAAATTTCACTTTATTTATCCCACGCTATTTTCCAACTCTCAAAGAAGCAAATGTATACGCAAGTTCAATTATTAAAAGCATTAACCAAGGACGAGATCGGATTGTTATACAGCGTTTAGAGGACTTAATAAAGAAACAACCTACAGCGGAGAACAACATGAAACATAATCGTATACAGCCTACACTACACGGAGATTATGGAGATTTGAATGAAGAAATTCCTCAATTATATATTGAAGGACTCAAAAAATTTTTATTACGTTTAGAACAATTTATCCAAGAACCTATCGATAAAGATACTTTATTATATGGAATTGATGGAAAGTTCTATGCTCCTACAATAAAAATCAATAACCACTTTGAAACAAGTATGAATGGGCTATTTTTAATTGGAGATTGTTCAGGCGTCACTCACTCATTATCTCAAGCAGCTGCAAGTGGTCTGTATGTTGGAAAATATTTATCAGGTATTTAAACTTTTTAATTAAGATGCCAGTCAAATGTTTTAAGTTTCACCAACACTTTACTTATCTAATAATAGCTTTAACGAAATTATTATCCCTCCCCCGCTGATGATTAAGCCACAAAGAATCAGGATTTTACGGGATATATTGAAAACACATGAAAAACTACATTCTATATAGAATGTAGTTTTCTACTAATTAATATAACCGTTTTCTTCAAGTTTACTTTTCTGAAAATTCAAACTAGTTGAATGTCAATAGTTTAAAAATCATCTATTCATTTTCACTTTCATTTGTTCGATATTTTGTAACATCGCCGTAGTGTTTAATATGTTAGGATGTCTATAAGTATTTTTTACTACGACTATGACTTTTTCTGCTCTGTTTCTAAAAAAATTAGATGTATGTTACTTCGCTTTAAAATTCTCCATTATATGTATATGAATACTTCAAATTATTACCTTTAGAAAAATATAATCTAAATGGTTCACCACACTCTAATAGTTATAAAAATATAATATATAACATTAGTTAAATAAATTCTATAAAGAAGGTGTAAAAATGAAGAATAAAATAAATTTACAACTGCAAAATATAAGCTTTGTTATAATAATTGCTTTAGCAGTATGGTTAAAAACATATCTTATTACGCGATTCAGTTTTGATTTAAAAATTGAGTCTTCTACACAAGAACTTATTTTGTTTATTAGCCCTCTCGCTGCATCGTTAGCATTTGTTGGATTAGCATTATTTGCAACCGGTGAAAAGAGAAATTATATAGCGCTATGTATTAATCTCTTATTAACAATCGTACTTGCTGGGAATGTAATGTTCTATGATTTTTATAATGATTTCGTTACGTTACCAGTACTTGGACAAACATCAAACTTCGGCCAATTAGGCGGCAGTATTATAGAAATATTGAACTACAAAATTATACTCGCATTCGTAGACATTATTTTCTTCTTTATTTTATTAAAAAAGAAAGCAATAGTCTTTAAAACAGAACGTGTAACTCATTCTGCACGCTTATTATATTTTCTTTTAACAATTGGTGTATTTTTTGCAAATCTACAGCTTGCAGAAAAAGAACGACCTGAATTATTAACGAGATCCTTCGACCGCGTAATGCTTGTGAAAAATTTAGGACTATACACTCATCAAGTATATGATTTAACACTACAAGTAAAAGCTGGATCCCAAAAGGCACTTGCAGATAGTAGTAAATTACAAGAAACTGAAAACTACGTAAAATCAAACCAAAGTGAACCAAATCCTAATATGTTTGGTGCAGCGAAAGGAAAAAACGTAATTGTCGTTACTCTTGAATCCTTGCAAACCTTTTTAATAGGTGCATCCGTCAATGGTCAAGAAGTTACACCGTTCTTGAATGAATTCATAAATGAAAGCTATTACTTTGATAACTTTTTCCACCAAACTGGTCAAGGAAAAACATCAGATTCTGAATTTCTAATAGATACATCGTTGTATCCATTAAATCGAGGAGCGGTATTCTTCACGCACGGTAACAACGATTATACTGCGACTCCAGAAATTTTACGTCAGCAAGGCTATTTCACTTCTGTATTCCATGCGAATAACGCAACATTTTGGAATCGTAATATTATGTACTCTGCTCTTGGTTATGATCGTTACTATAATGAACTTGATTACAAAATTACGCCAGAAACAAATTTAAATTGGGGATTAAAAGATATCGAATACTTTGATCAATCAGTAGATATATTAAAAACTGTTGATCAACCATTTTACGCTCGTTTCCTTACTTTAACAAACCATTATCCATTTACGTATGATGAAGATACAAAATTCATTGAACCGTACAACTCTGGTAATGGCGTATTTGATCGTTACATCGTAACAGCACGTTACTTAGACGAATCAATTAAAAGATTTATTGAGCGTTTAAAAGCCGAGGGAATGTATGATGATTCTATTATTGTGTTATACGGTGATCATTACGGCATTTCTGAAAAACATAATCGCGCAATGGCACAGTTTTTAGAAAAAGATCAAATAACAGAATTTGATACTTTAAATTTACAACGCACACCTTTATATATTCATATCCCTGGCCAAACAGAAGGTCAAACTATCTCAAAGCCTACGGGACAAATCGATATGAAACCTACTATTTTAAATTTATTAGGGATTGATACTACTAACGATATCCGTTTTGGCCATGATATGTTTTCAGATGAATATACCGGTTTTGTTGTTTTACGTGATGGTAGCTTTATTACAAACAAGTATGCATACAAAAACAATACTTTCTATGACCGCATAACAGGTGAAATTGTAGATTTACCAAAAAAAGAAGCACAAGCACTCATTAACCGTGCACAAAATGAGTTACGAATGTCTGACAAAATTATTGAAGGCGATTTATTACGTTTTTCAGAAAGTAATAAAATTAAAACTGGAGAAGTAAAAACTAAAATTAAAGAAACTGAAAAGTAATCTATATAAAGAAAGGGAGCAACTCATTACGGTTGCTCCCTTTTCCCCTCTTATAACACGTGATGCAATTTCATATAAAAAACTTGATATATTTTACTTTTATTCTACGCTTGTTTCTAAAGTTAAATCTGTATAGGCATTATCATCACCTATATTTAAGATTACTTCACATTGACGTAATCTCAATTCAAAGAGCGTTATAGGATCATGATAAACTTCAGGGTTTGATTTCATTTTATGCAGTTTATCTTGTTTTTCTTTTATTTCTAAATGAGTGTTTTTTACAGCTTGTTCCAACGAGCCAAATGGATTTCTAAAGAACATATTAATATCCCGCTCTTGTGTGTTTTCAAATAGCTCAAACTGCAAGAAAAATTTCTTCATAATAGAAGCCGTTACATCGGTATAATCTTCATTTTCTAAATACTGTTTGTATTTGTTATATAGCATAGCTTTATTTTTAGGAAGAACTCCAAATAATTTACCGGCACTTTTCAGTAAAAATTGTGCTGGCGTAAATCGGCGTAAAATATTTACTTCTTCCATTTGTATTCTAGTTGTCATTCTATCAGTATCTCTTCGCCAGTCATCAATTACTTTAAAGTCACATTCTAACTGTATTCGATTTTCTCCAAATAAAGAATTAAGTCCTTCACTGGTTTCTGCTAAGTACAATTGACTTTGAAGGAGCTCGTTATTAGAAGTCGCAATCCAATTCTGCATAGAGCGAGCAAGATTAGGTAATACAGTTTGTTCTAGATATTGTTGCACCCTTTCATTCATCGCTGTATTTAGTTCAATATCAATGTGCCCAAAATCACTTTCTTCACTAATTAAATCGGAACAACTCTGCAATAGTTTCGGAATATGTTCTGTAAGATCATTAGTAATTTCGTTTTTCATTGTACGATATGTTTCTGTAATTAAATGAATTTTTTCCTTCTCAAAAGCAGTAAGGTTATTAATACAAGCATTTAGTTTAACTAACATATCTTCATTCCAATTAATAGAATCCACTAGATTATTTTCCCTCTCGACGCGTTTATCCAAAAGATATGTAATTGTTTTTCGAATGAAAAACAATAGCTTTTCAGTACGTTCTGCATCGATATTTTTATGGTTAAAGTTAAAATGAATAAACTCAGTTAAATCGTTTAGTTGTTTACTATTTGTATATAACGAAGAATAAGGGAAAACTCTTGCATTAGGGAAATATGTATTTATTCTCACTTGCGTATCTTGTATAACTCTTTTTGCTTCTGCTTCATTGTAAATGTTATCGATTTTATTTAATAAGAAATGAACTTGTAGATTTGGTGTATGTTCTTGGATACTTAATAGAATGTCACGTTCTTTGTCAGTAAAAGGTGAATCCGTATTCAATACGAATAATAATTCATCTACAGAGTTTAAATATTCAAACACCTCATCTCTCGCGTCATTGTTCCTATTAAAGCTAGGTGTAACAACGAATGTAAGTTTATTTTTACTTAAAAACCTGCATGGTAATTTAAATTCAACACACGCTCTATCTCTATATGTTTGACGATGCACTGCCATCATGTTATGGAAATCAGAGAAATTCTCAGTTGTTGTAATTTCCGAATCTGTTATAGCGTTAATTTCTGTATAAGCGTCATTTTTAAAAACAACTACATTTGAAATTGAGTTTTCTAATATATTCTCTCCTAAAATAGAGTTAATAAATGAAGCTTTTCCGTTCCCTGAAGTTCCAGTTACTAATAGGCGATTTGTTCTTAAATCTGCAAGCTCACCAACTAACCAGCTAAATCGGTGACCCATTTCTAAATCATGTTCTTGTGCCCAGTGTGTAATAGATTCAAAAAGATGTAAACTATACTCTAAGCCATTCACATGATTAATAGAATATGACAGTAGGTCTTCTGCATCTTTTATATCCGCTGAATCTATTTTAGAAGGAAAAATCTCATC
Organism: Bacillus sp. SIMBA_074; assembly: GCF_046534555.1. Taxonomy (NCBI): domain Bacteria; kingdom Bacillati; phylum Bacillota; class Bacilli; order Caryophanales; family Bacillaceae; genus Bacillus; species Bacillus sp. SIMBA_074. The sequence goes on from NZ_JAWRYM010000015.1 coordinate 61,415, forward strand.
CCATGCCAGTACTGCTGCAGATGGAAATACAGCATGAGATGGATTGACTACCTTTAACCAATTTGTTAACAGGTTTGGAATGATATCGTGTAATTGTCTAAGCATATATTGACCTTGAATTAATTCAAAGTATGTTTCTTCGTAAAGAGAAGAAATTTCGTCCCATATATCGGACGAATGTATTTCGATATGTATGAAAAATTCATTTATTGTGTTAAGCCATAATAAGTAATTTTGTTCATCTTTATAGCTGTGCCAAAGTGATGAAACAATTTGCGTAAATTGTACTTGATCTACATTATTTAATGTAACTAATACTTTATAAAAATAGTCTGGTGAAATATTTTTAGTAAATCCTTTATCGATATATTCTTTTAGAACCTCAAACCACGGATAAGATTCTGTTCGAATTAACTCGTTCACAGCAAGCTCTACTGCACTATCAAAATCTTGCTGTTCTTCATAAAAGGAACGGGCAATTGTTGTGACGTTTGGATAATCGGGATTTAAAGAAACCGCTTCTTTTATAACAGCGAAAGCTGAATCAAAATTATTTTGCTCGATGTAAAGAGACAGTAATTGCAGTACAATTTCAGTCATAAGTGTTTTGTTATCAGTAGTAATGGAAGTATACACATTTTCAGCAACTGATAATTGGTTAAGTTCGAAGTAAGCATCCGCAATATTTTTTTGTGCCCATGGTGCTAGTTCATTACTAACTTTCTCCCATTTAAAAATAGCTGCTTCAAAATCTTGATGGTGATAATAAAATTCACCTTGTGCAAAACGAATATAAGATCCATCAGAAATCTCATTTTTTTCTTCGTTTACATAAGCTTCTCCAAGTACTTGAAGAGGTGGGTGTGTTTCATTCTCCATTAGGAATGTTTCATAATACATCTTTTTTATTAATTGTTTTTCTAATCTCATTTTTTCCCCCACTATATCTCAAAATACATTTTTTGAGATATGTCAATACTTTTTTGTATGTATGCTTTTTATCTTAACAAAGAATTCCTTTTGAAAAATTTCATTTTCCTTTCATTTTTCAAGTAAGATTGAATTTTTATGAGAAAAGTTTCAGTTTTTTTTCAATTCCCTTTCAGTTGTGAAACAACATTAAATGTTCCTAATAACCTAATAACACTATAATATTCCACATTATATTATCAAGAAAACCATATATATATTACATTATAAAAACAATCTATAACGAATATATATGCAAGATTCCCTTCGCTAATAAATAAAAGAAATCCTTATAATATATTTCTCACCTTGTTTTCCTTTGAAATATTTCAGTAGTTACGTAATTAAATTCCATTAACCTATATAAATAACTAGTCCAAAAAAAATCTATATGCATATCATGTTATAGTAAAGAATTCAGGAAATCCTAAAAAGGAGGCATTTTCATGTTTGAAGATAAATCTAAAATAAATTACCCATATGAATTTACTGAAACTACAACAGTCCCTCTAAAAAACCCCATCAATAAAACTTTCAAAAACGGCTCTGGTACACATAACTTCCCAATTAAAAAGCATTATAAAGAGCAGGTTTTATATACTGAAAAAATTAATAATAATAAAAATAAATAACCGTATAGATCCTTATAACAATTAACCAAATAAGAATCTATATTTGGCCATGCATAGTTATGTGTTTAATAATGTAGAAATCCTTATTATACAATTTACGTACCTTTAAAAAGTGCTGATATACGGCGCTTTTTTATACATAGATAATAGAAGCACAAAAAAGGTATGGATATTTTCCACACCTTTTTTGTGCTTTGCTATTTATAAATGGAGTAGTACGTCCATGTTTATTTTACCTAATAGCACTTTAATGGGCCTTCTAGAAGAAATAAAAGCTAGTTTAATGAAAAAATAAGTTTCTTAGCCAATGCACCTGCCCCTACCAGCAGAATTTTACTGGTAGGAGTCATTGGATTGAATTTATATAATACCTTGAATATTTTGCGTCTATTTTTTCTTAAGGGGTATTTATTCGGGTTACTTATTAGATTATCAATTATATTCCTTCCGATTCCTACTTTTTATAGGTCATTATTGCTCTATTATATATATTTTAAAATTTACCAAACGCAGTTTCAAAGCAACTTAGTTTTCATAAAATATGTTTTGTTTCCGCTGGAACGAATAGGCTTTAATCTCATCTGTATCTAAATTTTCATGAAATAAATGAATGGCTATAATTTGTCTACAATCGTAAGTATGATAATAATATGTTCCGGACTCCATACACATTACGCTTGTATAAATGGTATTATCTAATGCACCTTCTTCTGTTATTACTCCGCCTTTAGGAACCTCGCAATTTGATAAGATATGAAAAAGGGCCGATACTCCCTCTTCTTCACTATCTATACCTTGAATGTTTTGTTTGCCATATGCTGCTCGCACAAACCTTGATGGCGGGGTGAAATCCCCTGGAAGTCCCATTGAACCTGAGCCCTGACCAAAAGCACTTAATGGCAAGTTACTCCACTCTGTTGGCGCGAATGGCTGCGATTTAAGGCCAATATATTGTCTTAAATTTTGTAAATGCCAACTAAACTCCGGACTATTCGTCATCACTCCTAGTGGGTTGTCATACATTTTTAATCCTTCATTTGTTGGCTCCAGTACAATGCAATCTCCCCATTTATCCGCTAAAATCCAATGTAGTGGTGGTGTAAGTCCTAAATCCGGTAATGGTATATCCAAAAAGGTAAGGCTATCTACAGATTTCTTTAACTCTTTGACAGAATTGAATTGTGTGAGACTCCAAGTCACAAAATCAAATGGAGCCAAATTCGTTTTGTTGTCATCTATGCTTTGACTATAAGTAGCGAATCCTGGAAAATAGAGTGTTGCACATGTCATACCTGCTTCATTTACTCCGTCCGCCATAATGATCCTTCCTTGATGATTAATTCCCATTCCGACCGTAGCATGTTTCGTATTAATGATTTCACCAGTTATATTATTCCACTGGTAATGCCGAGGAATGATTATTACTTCTTGATTCAAATCTAATGTGAAGTCCATCGTTCTTGCAAAAAGATGCTGACCATTTTTTGTCTGTAATGTCAAACTAGTACACATAAAGAACACCCCATTTTATGGTTTTATATACACTTTACATAATTCTGATAATTCTGTAAATTAAAAGCCCCTTTTCTTACAAAAAAATGAGAAAGCACATATAAATTACAAATAGGTTATCTCTAGTTTATAAATGAATTTTTAAAATATAGTTGCAAAAGAATGATATTAAAAAGGAGCGACTTGTTACTATCGCCCCTTTTTATTTCTCTCTATATTTTATTAAAATAACTGTAGAGAACATTGCTATTACATATTTATTTTATTTTCTTTCAGCACATATAAATAATACTAGGCACTTTCAAACCGTTTCAAATAACTGGGAACGAACTTTTTCTCTTTGGACATTAACCCTACATAACCCTCTTAAACATCTTCTCCAACTCATAAGTAGAATGATGCACCAGAATCGGTCTTCCATGCGGACATGTATATGGGTTTGTTGTTGTACGAAGTTCTTCAAGTAAAGCGAATATTTGATCGTTCGTTAAATATTGATTTGCTTTAATCGATGCTTTACAGCTCATCATAATAGCTGCTTCTTCACGTAATTTTTTAATATCAACTTTTTTTAGTTTGACGACTTGCTCCATCATCTCATCAATGATTTCTGTTTCTTGTCCTTTCGGGAACCACGTTGGATGCGAACGAACGATAAAGGATTGATGGCCAAACTGCTCTAAAAATAGTCCGACTTTTTTTAGTTCTTCTAACTGCTCTTCGACACGTAAAAATTCGGTAAGAGATAAATCTATGCGGTACGGTACAAGTAATTCTTGTACTTCTTGCGTAACTCGTCCCACTTTATCACGGAAATATTCATAATTGATGCGCTCCTGCGCAGCATGCTGATCAATCATATATAGCCCGTTATCATTTTGAGCGAAAATATATGTTCCGTGCATCTGTCCAATTGGATAAAGCGGCGGTAAGTCATTACCGTTCATTTCAATCTCTTTTATCTCCCCGACTTCTTCTTCCAATTCCTCTAATTCAAAATCGTCATCGTTGCTAGTCCATTCCTTTTCCTCTCGAACCGTTTGCTCTATTACCGGCTTAGAGGATGGCTGCCAGCTTTGCTCTTCTCTTACGAGTGACTGTGGTGGTTGCCATTCTTGCTTCGGCGGTTGCCACAGTTGTGCTGGTTGTTTTACAGTCGTTGTTTCTTCTTGTTTCTCATCCATTCCTGTTGGTAAAACGATGTTAGGCATAGATGATTCTCTCGGTTTTGTATGCTCAAACTTGAACTGTTCTTGCACACTTTCATCTTTTTCTTTTTTCTTCGTTGTTACACCAGCATCTGGAATGAGTTGTATTTTTTTGAATGCAGCTTGCAATGTTTCTTCGATAAGCTTTAGCAATTCTTGTTCTTTACTAAAGCGTACTTCTAATTTTGCTGGATGTACGTTGACATCAACAAGCATTGGATCCATTTCAATTGATAAGAAGCCGATTGGGTATCGTCCGATTGGCAATAACGTATGATATCCTTGCTGAATTGCTTTCATTAATACGAAATTTCGAACGTAACGGCCATTTACAATCGTTGACATATAGTTACGCGACGCTCTCGTTACTTCTGGTAATGTTACATAACCTTTAATTGTAAAGTCTAGAGACTCAGCTTCAATCGGAATAAGCTTCTTCGCAACTTGAATGCTGTAAATCGATGCAAGTACTTGTCTTACATCACCGTTTCCTGATGTATGAAGCAATTTCTTTTCATTATGAAACAGTTTTAACGATACTTCTGGATGTGACATTGCAATACGATACACGATATCTGTAATGTTCCCAAGCTCTGTATGAATCGTTTTCATATATTTAAGGCGCGCTGGTGTATTAAAAAATAAGTTTTGTACAGTAATATCTGTTCCTTTTCGGCTTGCCGTTTTCTCTTGTTTTATAATGTCTCCACCTTTAATACTAAGGTGTGTACCAGGCGCATCACCTGTGCTCGTAATTAACTCTAATTCACTCACTGAGGCAATACTCGGCAGGGCCTCTCCGCGGAAACCGAGCGTTCTTATACGAAATAAATCATTTTCATCTTTAATTTTACTCGTTGCGTGTCGTTCAAATGCAACGATACAATCTTCTTCAGCAATACCATCTCCATTATCGATGATGCGAATCTTCGATAATCCAGCTTCTTCTAAGTGGATTTCAATAGATGTACTATTCGCATCGATGGAATTTTCCACGAGTTCTTTTACAACTGAGGCAGGGCGCTCTACTACTTCCCCTGCCGCAATTAAGTTAGAGAGTTGATCATCGAGTTTGCGAATTTTCCCCATCTACTTACTCATCCTTTCTTTAACTTTTTCTGCAAGCGATACAGTTCGTTCATCGCCTCTAAAGGTGTCATATCAAGTAAATCAATTTTTTTAATTTGCGCAAGTACTGCCGTTTCTTTTGCATCTAGAACTGACTTGTCTTGTTTTTTCGAAGACTGTTCTCCACCAAAGAATGATAATTGCGATTCTTCCTCAGTCTCTACTTTCGTCTCTTGTATTTCTGCTGGTTCTTCTTTTACAACAACTGGTTCTGGAGCGACTTCTGGCACTTTCACTTCTACTCGTTTCGGAATAACAATTTCTTCCTGTCCTTCTAGTTGTGCTAACACTTCTTTCGCGCGAGCGATTAAGCTCTCTGGAAGCTCGGCAAGTTGAGCAACGTGAATTCCGTAACTTTTATCAGCCGCTCCATCTTGAATTTTATGAAGGAAAACTACTTTTCCATTCTCTTCAATTGCTGAAACATGTACATTCTTTAGTTGGTCTAAACTTTCTTCTAACACTGTTAATTCATGATAATGTGTAGAGAATAATGTTTTCGCACCAATTTGGTCATGAATATGTTCAATGATTGCTTGCGCAAGTGCCATACCATCATACGTAGATGTACCGCGTCCAATTTCATCGAATAAAATTAAACTTCTCTCTGATGCATTTGCAATTGCATTTTTCGCTTCTAACATTTCAACCATAAATGTACTTTGACCTGAGATTAAATCATCCGCTGCACCAATTCTCGTAAAGATTTGATCGAAGACAGGTAATACTGCTTCTGTCGCTGGTACAAAACAACCAATTTGTGACATAACAGTAACAAGTGCTAATTGTCTCATATACGTACTTTTACCAGACATGTTCGGTCCTGTAATTAAAAAGACATCCATCTTCTCCGGCATAATACAATCATTCGGTACATACAATTTCCCGTTCAATACTTTTTCAACGACAGGATGACGACCATCTTTAATAAAGATTTCGCGCTTATTTGTTAAAACAGGTTTTACAAACTGCTCTTCTTCACTAACTGTCGCAAAGCTTTGCAGTACATCTAGTTCACTAATTACTTTCGCTAAATGCTGTAATTTCGGAATGAATACTTTAACTTCTTCGCGAAGTGCTGTAAATAAATCGTATTCTAATTGTACAATTTTCTCTTCTGCTTCTAAGATTAATGTTTCTTTTTCTTTTAATTCATCTGTTATGAAACGTTCAGCATTAGCAAGCGTTTGTTTACGCTCATAGCGCCCTTCTGGAAGTGCTGCAAGATTAGCCTTCGTCACTTCAATATAGTAGCCGAAAATACGGTTGTACCCAATTTTTAATGATTTAACCCCTGTAATATCACGCTCTCGTTTTTCAAGCTCAGCAATCCACGTTTTTCCGTTTTTACTAACGTAACGATATTGATCAAGCTTATCATTATAACCATCTTTAATAATATCTCCATCTTTAATAGAAAGCGGTGGGTTTTCTTGAATACTTCTTCCCAGTAATTCAGTTAAGCTCTCACATGGATCTGCACCTTGAATTAACCTTGCTGCATAAGCATTATCTAACAGACTAATCGCTTCTAAAATAGCTGGTACTTGCAGTAAAGAACGTCTTAATTGTAATAAGTCCCGTGCATTTACATTACCAAATGCAACTTTCCCTGCTAAACGCTCTAAATCATATACTTCTTTTAACTTTTCTTTTAAATCTTCACGTAAGAAGTAATCATTTACAAACGTTTCAACCATTTCTAAACGCTCTTCAACTTTTTCTTTCTGGATAAGTGGACGTTCCATCCACTGTTTTAACATACGCCCACCCATAGCCGTTTTTGTTTTGTCTAATAGCCATAATAATGAGCCTGTCTTTTCCTTCGTGCGAAGAGTCTCTGTTAACTCTAAATTACGTTTTGAATGCACATCAATTTTCATAAATTGATTCGTGTAATAAATTTCTACTGGTTGCAAGTGATCTAACGAACGTTTTTGTGTTCTTATCACATAGTTAAATAAGCGTCCAATTGCTTTAATTAATTTTGCTTGGGAAACACTTTTCACAAGATGTTCTAATCCTTCTGGAATAGTTGTTGCATCTTCATACGAAATCGTCATTTTTAATGTTTCAGTTAACTTATTTAATTCATCTTTTGAAAATGTAGAATCTACAACAATTTCTTTTGAACCAGTCGCATACACTTCTAATAAAATATCTTCTACTGAACCAGTTAATAACGTCACTGTATTTTGTCCAGTCGTTAAGTCATTACAAGCTAGCGCATAAGATCCATCTTCGAAATGTGTTAATGCTGCTAAGAAGTTATTCTCCTTCTCGTCTATTGTACGCCCTTCCATCATCGTTCCTGGCGTAATTAGTTGTACTACTTCACGACGTACTACACCTTTAGCTGTTTTTGGGTCTTCCACTTGCTCACAAACAGCTACTTTATATCCTTTTTCAACAAGTTGTTCAATATAATTTTTAGCTGCATGATGCGGTACACCACACATCGGTATACGTTCACTACTACCACCATCTCGGCTCGTTAATGTAATTTCAAGTTCATGAGCTGCTTTAACAGCATCTTCAAAGAACATTTCATAAAAATCACCTAATCGGAAAAATAAAAAGGCATCTTGATAGTCTGCCTTAACCTTTAAGTATTGCTGTATCATAGGCGTATATTGCGTCATGTCTTTCCTCCATAATTCTTACATAATAATCTATATTCATATATGTCACACTTCACGGACATCCATATCTCCTATTCCAGGAGTCTTTCCTCATTATAGCACATTTCATAAGGAATCATGTTCATGCAGAACCACTTATGTACTGTAAAAAGCTAGGAAGAACTTCTCCCTAGCTTTCTCTTACTCTTCTTCTGCATCGACGATAAAGTTCGGATCTAATTCTTCAAACTCATCATCATCGACTTGGAAATCCTCGTCTGATTCTACGCAACCTTCAGGATTTACACTTACACAAATTTTCGTTTCCCCAACTACTTCTGTTACAAATTCACGTTCTACCGTCACAACAATTTTATTACCATTTGGCGATACAAGAGCTTCTAAACAATTTGGCGGCTGAATTACACGAGCGATAATTTCTAAATCGTCACCAGAGAAGTTTTTATCACGATACCCAATACTTACTTCATCATTGTAGTTAACACGTTCTGTTACAACTTCAGTCTTTGTGTTTCCATCAAATGAATACCAAGTGTTTACATCATAGAAACCTTCAATTTCCACATGTTTTCCATTCTTTCTCGCTTCGTACGAATGGTTAATTACCCAGCACCCTAAAATACTTGTTGGCTCATTATTCGATTCACATGTATGCGTTGACTTTGTATACTTACGTCCTTTTCCAACCACTGCTTTTGTAATAATCTCTCTAAATTCGGACATTCGTAACCCTCCTCAATCACTATTCACTTAATCATATGCGTGACAATAGCGGAATGTGTCATTCTTTTTTTTGAGAAGAATTTCCGATATAACCCACTAAAAAAAAGAGATGTCAATAAGACATCTCTTTAACAACCACAATTTCCTTTTTTACTTTCTACTGCTGCACCAGTTTCACCCTTCAACACATCGCCGCCAGTTGAAACTAATATTTCATCTGTTACATTGTTAGAAATGGTACTAGCAACTAGCTGTAGTAAGTCATTTACATACGTTTGTGAAGATTTAAACTCCTGTACAACTGGGATATTATCTAACTTATCTTGAAGTGCATCAATTTCAGCTTCTACTTTTTTCAAAGCTTCCCATTTCCCATAATGTTGCAAGTTTACTGCTTGTTTTTGCAAAGCTTTTATTTCATCAATTGCTCGCTTTACATTTTCATTTTTATGAATTTGTGCTTCTGCTCGCTTAAAGAAATCGACTTCTTCTGTTTCAGAGATCATTTTCGCTAATTCTTTCGCTTGCTCAACAATTTCATCTTTCGTATATACTTTCATCTATTATTTCACCTCAATCGGCTCCTTAACCAATTCCCCGTTAAGAGACCAAGTTTTTGCTTCCGTTATTTTTACTTTCACAAGCTGACCAATTAAAGATTTTGAAGCAACAAAGTTTACAAGTTTATTCGTACGTGTATATCCCGCAAGTACTTCAGGATTATTCTTACTTTCTCCCTCAACTAATACTTCTACAATTTGACCTATATAATGCTTATTCTTATTAACTGCATATTCATTCACTAGTGTATTTAAGCGTTGTAATCGCTCTTTCTTCACTTCCATCGGAACATTATCTTGCATTTTTGCAGCTGGTGTACCTTCACGCGGAGAATAAATAAATGTAAATGCCGTATCAAATCCTACTTCACGATATAACGACATCGTCTCTTCAAACTGCTCATCCGTTTCATTAGGGAAACCAACGATAATATCAGTCGTTAGCACTGCATTCGGAATTGTTTCTTTAATTTTTCGTACAAGCTCTAAATAGTGTTCTCGCGAATATTTACGCGCCATAATTTTAAGCATATCTGTACTACCAGATTGAACCGGTAAGTGGATATGTTCTACTAGGTTACCACCTTTTCCAAGAACATCAATTAAATGATTGTCAAAATCACGTGGATGGCTTGTTGTAAAACGAATACGCGCGATATCGATTTTACGAAGTTCATCCATTAAATCGCCAAGACCATATTGTATATCTTCAAAGTCTTTACCGTATGCGTTTACGTTTTGTCCAAGTAACGTAATTTCTTTATAACCGTTCGCAGCTAAATGGCGAATTTCTTTAATAATATCTTCTGGACGTCTGCTGCGCTCTTTTCCGCGTGTATACGGTACAATACAATATGTACAAAACTTATCACAGCCATACATAATATTTACCCAAGCTTTAATATCACCACGACGTACTTTCGGAAGGTTTTCAATTACATCCCCTTCTTTTGACCAAACTTCAACTACCGTCTCTTTTGAGAACATTGCGTCCTTTAGGATATACGGTAATCTATGAATATTGTGTGTACCAAACACCATATCTACATGCTGATTTTTTTGCATAATTTTATTTACAACAGATTCCTCTTGAGACATACAACCACATACACCAATTATAAGATCCGGATTTCTTCGCTTTAATGATTTTAAATGACCAAGTTCACCGAACACTTTATTTTCAGCATTTTCACGAATTGCACAAGTATTTAATAAAATTACATCTGCCTCTTCAGTTGAAAAGGTTGGCTCATATCCAAGTGTTGTAAAAATCCCAGCCATTACTTCTGTATCATGCTCATTCATTTGACAGCCATATGTACGAATGTAAAACTTTCTTCCTTCGCCAAAATCGCGAAACTCTTCAGGTAGGCCAAAATCTCTTTCAATTTTAACTTCTTCTTTCCCACGCTTTTTCGCCAATTTCAAGGAAGGTGGTTGGTATACACTTTCAAAGTATTTACTATAATCTTTCTCTTCTTTTTTCGTAGAGGAATTTGCTTGTCGACTTGCTAATCGTTGTTGCTCGTTCATCGGTAATCTCCTTTCACCCTTAACTATACACACACTCTGTAGTCCATTTTAATGCGCTTAGACCCATCTCAATGATGTTAGATAGCATGAGAGATAACTTGCCCTTTGAAACTTGAGTAATCGATCTAATCATCCGTAAGAATGAAGTCTTCCCCACACAAATAGACATTCCCTTTTTATTATTTCATCTTGTCCTACCCAAAAGTATATTGCTTTATCCCTATACACATTATCATAGTATAGAGCCTTTAGCCAACTTTAACGAAGAAGGCTTCTTATCCTATATTTCATTTCACAGTTATTGAACATGCTATTTTTATACAACGATTTATATATTATTTTATCATTCTGAATTTTCTAAGTAAACAAATCTATTTATTATTTTTATTCACTCAAAAAGAAGGTTACCAAGCGGCAACCTTCTCTCCGATCATTACATAAATTCAGCAACAAGCTCATCAAACATTTTCTGATCCATATTCAAATCAGCTTGCACTAAAGGTTTTTCACTATAGTCTTTTACAAGCTCTTGGTAAGAAGGCTGCTTTGTGTTTTGATAAATTAAACCTGTTACTAACCCGTTCTTTTCCATTAATGTTTGCATAGCCATCATGCGGTTAGATGGATCATATCCTTCTACTGTACTTAGTTTCGTTAAATTCTCTTTAAACCAATCATAAGTATTTACTTTATTGTAAGTAACACACGGACTAAATACATTAATTAATGAAAAGCCTTTATGGTTAATACCAGCTTCAATAATTTGCGTTAATTCTTTTAAATCACTTGAAAAGCTTTGCGCCACAAATGTCGCACCAGCTGTTAAAGCCATTTCCATAACATTTAGTGATGGTTCAATTGAACCTTGTGGTGTACTTTTCGTTTTAAATCCAGCTTCACTACGTGGTGAAGTTTGACCTTTTGTTAATCCGTAAATTTGGTTATCCATTACGATGTACGTAATATCAATGTTACGACGAATAGAATGGATTGTATGTCCCATACCAATCGCAAAACCATCACCGTCACCACCGGATGCAATAACTGTTAAATCACGATTTGCCATTTTCACACCTTGTGCAATCGGAAGAGCACGTCCGTGAATACTATGCAAACCATATGAATTAATATATCCTGAAATACGACCGGAACAGCCGATACCAGAAATAACAGCTAGCTCATCTGGATTTAAACCAACGTTAGCTGCCGCACGCTGAATCGCAGCCTGCACCGAGAAGTCTCCGCAACCTGGGCACCAGTTTGGTTTTACACTGTTACGAAAGTCCTTAAATGTTGCCATTTAATACAACCCCTTTTTTACATTCGTTGTAAATCTCTTTCGGCAAGAATGGATTTCCATCGTATTTTAAAAGACTAGAAATTTTCTCACCATTGCCAAGATTCATTTTCATAATGTTAGCAAGCTGACCAGTTGCATTGTTTTCTACTACTACAACACGCTTCGCTTTTTTCACAAGTGGATCGATTTCAGCTGTTGGGAAAGGATGAATTAAACGCACATGGGCATGGTTTACTTTCATTCCTTCTTGTTCTAAACGCTGCATTGCCTCTTCGATCGCACCACGAGTTGAGTTAAAGCCTACTAACAATACGTCTGCGTCATCATGCTTAGCATTTTTGTAAATAGGGGTATTAAACTGTAAATTCGCCATTTTACGGAAACGTTTGTCCATTTGATCTTTACGATTTAACGCTGATTCAGATGGTTTACCCGTTTCATCATGTTCTACACCTGTAACATGGTGAATACCATTTTTCATACCAGGTAAAACACGTGGTGAAATTCCATCTTCTGTTACTTCATAACGCTTGAAGTATGCTTTATTTTCACGTTCTGGTAATTCTACTTCTAAATCAAGCTTACCACGACGAATTTCCACTTTATCTAACTTAAGTGGTTCTACTGTTTGCTTTCCTAAAGAAAGCTGTAAATCTGTTAAGAAAATAACAGGCACTTGATATTCTTCTGCTAAGTTGAACGCTTCTACAATATCATAGAAAGCTTCTTCAACTGTACTTGGCGCCATTACGATTTTTGGAATTTCACCATGTGTTCCGTAAATCATAGCCATTAAGTCAGACTGCTCTTGTTTTGTTGGTAAGCCCGTACTTGGACCACCGCGTTGTGTATCAATGATAACTAGCGGTGTTTCAGTAATACCTGCTAAACCAATTGCTTCCATCATTAAAGAAAGACCAGGACCAGCAGATGCTGTTAATGTACGAACACCAGCGTAGTTTGCACCGATCGCCATTGTACAAGCTGCGATTTCATCCTCAGTTTGGATTACTGTTCCGCCGACTTTCGGTAACTTTTTAATTAAATATTCCATAATTTCAGATGCAGGTGTGATTGGATATGCAGACATAAAGCGAGCGCCACCAGTTACCGCACCAAATGCGATTGCGTCGTTTCCAATCATAAACATGCGTTTCTTACCGTCAGCTTTTTCAAGTTGCATCATGTTTACTTTCTCACCAAGCAATTCTTTCATGTATTGAGAGCCGCGTTTAATTGCTTCCATATTCTTTTGAACGACTTGCTCTCCTTTACGACCAAAGATTTCTTCAACAACCTCTAAATAAGCTGTTTCGTCTAATCCTAATACCGCACTAGATGCCCCAACAGCAACCATATTTTTCATTAAAGATGTGCCTAATTCTGAAGCGATATCTGTAAACGGTATCACATATAGATTTACATCTGTATTATCAGGTATTGTCGGATTAAATTTCGCATCCGCAACTACAATTCCGCCCGGACGTAGTTCGTGGAAGTTAAAATCAATTGTTTCTTGATCAAAAGCAATTAAAATGTCTAAATCATCTGAGATCGCGCGTACTTCTGTTGTACTTACACGAATTTTATTATTTGTATGGCCGCCTTTAATACGTGATGAGAAGTGGCGGTAACCGTATAGGTAATATCCTAATCGGTTTAATGCAATACAGAAGATTTCCCCTGTACTTTCAATTCCTTCACCTTGTTGGCCTCCAACTTTCCATGAAAGTTGACTAATCATCTCCTACACCCCTTTTGGCTGCATTCATTGTAGTGTATTTTTTTACAGTATTAGTTTAGCATTTTTTATGCAAATAAACTACAATGGACGCAAATTATGCCTCTTCTGTTTTCCCTGAATCTTTAGTATAATGCTATTTCGTTTACCATTCTAGTATTAGGTCTTAAAAAAATCAATAAATTCAAGTGAATTTATTTTAATTTTTCTGAATCTTTAAAACATATTTTTTAGAACGTTATACAGTCAACAAAATTTTTATACAAAAATCGCTCTACAGTTGATTCATTATACTTTTTACACAGTTGATTAATTATATTTTCATAATCCCTATATACTTCTACACCTACAACAGTTTCTAAAATCCCATCAAAATCAGAACCGAATCCTATATTTTTTTCTCCACCTAATGAACAAATATATTCCACATGCCTTAATATATCTGCTATATTCGCTTGTCTTTCATTCGTTAAAAACTGCGGTACGAAAGTAATACCAATAATGCTATTTTTCTTTATAAGGGCTCTTATTTGTTCATCGGTTAAATTGCGTGGATGCCCACAAAGTTGATAACAGTTTGAATGAGATGCAATTGGGTTTTTAGCAATTTCAATAACATCCCAAAAGCTTCTTTCATTTAAGTGAGACACATCGGTCCATAAATGTAACGTATTAAGTTCTTGTACAACTTGTCTACCAAATGTAGTTAAACCTGCTCCACGTGCCTCTAGCGCTCCATCAGCTAACAGATTGGCATAGTTCCATGTCAATCCAAAGGAACGTACACCTAAGCGATAAAACAAACGTAATTTCATCGCTTCTTTTCCAATTGCTTCGCATCCTTCTAATGTTAATAATGCTCCAATCTCGTCCTGTTTTAGCATGTTAATATCGTTTTTTGTCTGAATAAACTTCATTCCTGGTAGCGATAGAATTTCATTATGAAAAATATCCATCATTTGCAGCGCAACTTCAAAACGCTTTTCATACGCTACTGTTTCTGGTATATATATAGCAAAGCATTGTATACTTCCTTTTCTTTTCATTAATTGTTCAAATGTAATATGTAATTGTGAACCGTTTTGAAAGTCTTTTTTTCCCTTTGCACTCCATAACTGAAAGAGTACATCGCAATGTGCATCAAAAATTTTCATTTTCATTCCTCCATTACAAAAACAACCTGTTTGCATACATGCAAACAGGTTGTTTCAACTTAACGAGGTTCTACAATTAATTTTATCGCTGTACGCTCTTCACCATCAATCATAATATCTGTAAACGCTGGGATACAAATCAAGTCCAAACCGCTAGGCGCTACAAATCCTCTTGCAATTGCTACTGCCTTTACCGCTTGGTTCAATGCACCTGCACCAATAGCTTGAATTTCTGCTGTTCCGCGTTCGCGAATAACACCTGCAAGTGCACCAGCTACAGAATTAGGGACCGACGTTGCTTTAACTTTTAATATTTCCATTCCGCGTTTCCTCCTCGTTTCTATAAAAAGTAATAGCAATTATTTCACTTTAACTTATATTCACGAGGAATGGCACGTATTCCTGCTAAATTTCTGTAATTTTTCTAAAAAATTAAAATATAACGAATTCTCTAACTTTTCGTTAAAAATCAGTCAAAAAATGGCTGGTCATCATTAATTAAAATGCGCTCAATTTTCTTTGCTTTCCCTGTATTAGGATCCACATCAATTAACACTGCACTTAATTGTGTTCTACCATTCGTCACTTCAAAACGCACTGGTAAGTTCGTTAAAAACTTCTTCAATACCGCTTCGCGATCCATACCTAAAATCCCATCATATGGGCCTGTCATACCAACATCTGTAATATAAGCTGTTCCGCTTGGTAAAATACGATTATCAGCTGTAGGAACGTGTGTATGTGTACCTACTACCGCTGTAGCACGACCGTCTACATACCAACCTAACGCCTGCTTCTCACTTGTTGTTTCAGCATGAAAATCAACAAAGATAATGTTTGTACGTTTTTTTGCAATACTGATTAACTCATCCACTTTACGGAATGGACAATCAATTGGAGGAAGGAAAGTACGTCCTTGTAAGTTAATAACTGCAACTTCTGTTCCATTACAATTTACAAAGATAAGCCCTTTTCCTGGCGTTCCTTCCGGGAAGTTAGCTGGTCTTGCAAGATATTTTGCATCATCGATAAATTCAAATACTTCACGGTTATCCCAAGCGTGGTTTCCAAGCGTAACCGCTTGTGCCCCGCACTCTAAAAAGTTTCGATATATTTTTTCCGTAATTCCACGTCCACCCGCAGCATTTTCTCCATTAATAATTGTTACTGTCGGTGTATATTTCTTCTTTAATGCCGGTACGTACTGTTGAATCATGTCTCTACCAGGAGATCCTACTACATCCCCAACAAATAATATTCTCATATGTCTTACCCTTTCTATGTACTACATTTTTTATTACCATACTATAACCTTAAAGCTATTTCCTTACAACAGTTACAATTTATCTATTATAAGTTTCTTTCACTTGCATACTGCTCATAAATAATTTTCTTTATTTTACCCAATTCCAACACAAAAAAATAAAGTGGTGTTTCACCACTTTATTTTGCGTATTCCACTGCACGTGTTTCACGAATAACAGTTACTTTAATATGTCCTGGATAATCCAGTTCATTTTCAATACGTTTTCGAATATCACGAGCTAAACGATGAGCTTCTAAATCATCAATTGTATCTGGTTTTACCAGAATACGAACTTCACGTCCTGCTTGAATTGCGAAAGATTTTTCTACGCCTTCATAAGACTCTGAAATTTCTTCTAACTTTTCAAGACGACGAATGTAATTCTCAAGCGTTTCACTACGAGCTCCCGGTCTTGCAGCTGATAATGCATCTGCTGCAGCAACTAGAACTGCAATGATAGAAGTTGGTTCTGTGTCACCATGGTGAGATGCGATACTGTTTATTACAACAGGATGCTCTTTATATTTCGTTGCGAGTTCAACACCAATTTCAACGTGGCTACCTTCTACTTCATGATCGATTGCTTTTCCGATATCATGTAATAGACCAGCACGTCTTGCTAGTTTTTCATCCTCACCAAGCTCCGCTGCCATAAGTCCAGTTAAGTATGCAACTTCCATAGAGTGTTTTAAGACGTTTTGTCCGTAACTTGTACGGTATTTTAAACGACCTAAAATTTTAATTAAATCTGGATGTAAGCCATGAACACCCACTTCAAACGTTGTTTGCTCTCCGACTTCACGAATATACTCGTCCACTTCACGTCTTGATTTTTCGACCATCTCTTCAATACGCGCTGGGTGAATACGTCCGTCCTGTACTAGTTTATCAAGAGCGATACGAGCTGTTTCACGACGAATCGGGTCAAATCCAGATAGAATTACCGCTTCTGGTGTATCATCGATAATAAGGTCAATACCTGTTAACGTTTCTAACGTACGAATGTTACGACCTTCACGTCCGATAATACGTCCCTTCATTTCGTCATTTGGAAGATTTACAACCGAAACGGTTGTTTCAGCAACATGATCAGCTGCACATCTTTGCATTGCAAGAGATAAAATCTCTTTTGCCTTCTTATCCGCTTCTTCTTTCGCGCGAACTTCACTTTCTTTTACCATAACGGCAATTTCATGAGAAACTTCACTTTCCACTTTACCAAGAATAATTGCTTTCGCTTGTTCGCGGGTCAGATTGGAAATGCGCTCTAATTCTGTTTGTTGCTTTTGAACTAACTCTCCCACTTTGCTTTCCAACTCTTCAATCTGTTGTTGTTTCGCTACAAGAGATTCCTCTTTCTTTTCTAACTGTTGCTCGCGCTTATCGAGCGTTTCGTCTTTACGATCAAGGTTCTCTTCTTTTTGCATTAAACGATTTTCTTGTTTTTGTAATTCGCTTCTACGGTCACGAATTTCTAATTCAGCTTCTGTACGAAGTGTATGAATTTCATCCTTTGCTTCTAAAAGCGCTTCTTTCTTAAGTGCTTCAGCATCACGATTCGCTTCGTCTAGAATACGTTTTGCTTCATTAGCTGCACCATTAATCTTCGCTTCAGCAATAGACTTTCGAACAAAAAAGCCAACAACTGCACCGACTGTTGCAAGCAAAATGGAGATGAGTATCCAAACTGTACTACTCATGATTTCACCTCCCCTTGCTATGAATGAAAAAAGACTGTCGGCATGTACATTGAATTACAACGTACAGCAAAGACCGTCGTCCCGCTTTTTTAAGGGACTTTCTTCATTTCACAATTAAAATGTCATATTATTATTTCGGCAAGATTAAAGTCTTACTCCGAATATTACTTCTCTTCTTGAGAAGAGTATATCGTATATAAGAAAAAATATACATTCTCATTGTATCTATCGCAATTTTCATTGTCAAGCGTTGTCTACTTTTACTTTCTTTACCTTCAGCCCTGAATCTTATATGGATTTAAAAAACAGACGGCATATTATCCTGGAAAACCTTAGAAAATCCCAATTCATTCACTTAAAATATATGAATATTCCCCTTTACACATAGCCTTTTGGATAGAATAAATATTTTATCTCCAGCTATATATAACGCTTTCATAGTGGATTAAAAAATAAAAGACACGGGACCGTGTCTTTTATTTTTTAATCTTGACGAGTTGAATCTTCCGTGTCTTCAACACCAGAGTTTTCACCAATTCCGTGATGTTCACGAACAAAGAAGGCAATTTCCTCTCTTAAATCCGTATTCTCTTTTAAGAATTGCTTCGAATTTTCACGACCTTGTCCTAAGCGTTCTTCATTATAAGAGTACCAAGCACCGCTCTTTTGAACGATATCAAGTTCAGAAGCCATATCTAAGATTTCACCTTCTCTTGAAATACCTTCTCCGTACATAATATCAACTTCAGCAACACGGAATGGCGGTGCTACTTTATTTTTAACTACTTTTATTTTCGTTTTATTACCAACAATATCGTTACCTTGCTTTAACTGCTCAGCACGACGTACTTCAAGACGGACAGTTGAATAGAATTTCAACGCACGACCACCTGGAGTTGTTTCTGGCACTATCTATAGATTTTCCATCTCTATAGTCCGGACTATCTCTTCATCTCTTTGCAGAGAGCCTTGCACTTCCAGCAGTAGCCTATCATCTGCCGTACCCTACTCAGTTAACTAAAAGTCCTTTTCGGTAGTCTCTACACCTTCCCCATATAACTATGGAACTTGGCACGGTATTACCCTAATAAAATGGTGGGCTTCACCGTTAGCAACTATATGAATAGTTACACCCTTAGGCAATAAGGTTCACAAGGTTTTTTAACATGCTATCACTAGCAAGGGAAACCCAGAGTAAACTCCTTAATCTTTTGCACGACTTTTTCTTTATTTGCTAACTCTTCTTCATGTATAACGAGATATTTATAGCAGCTCTCTTGCATAAATAAAAGTTTTCTTTTATCTCGTTCTTTTATTTTTTTGAGTGAGTGTGCCCATTTCCCATGGACATCTAAACAATATTTTCTACCTAAGTAGAAATCAATAGACCACTTATCGATTCTTTTTTGCTTAATGAATGCCAGATCTAAACTTAACAACATCTGTTCAACTTGTTGTTCAAGTAAAGTATCATAATTTTTCTTTCTGACCTTTACATTAAGCTCTTTTCTCCTTTTAGCAACACACGTATCGGATACGCCATACTTAACGGCAATTTCAACATGTGATAAATATGGATTTTTCAACTCTTGTTCAACTTCTGCGGTTTTAGGCAAGTAAATCTTCCTGTGTCTGGTTCTTTTAATTCCAAGTAACTTTAAAATTTCACCTACTCGCCTTTCATCAAGATTAATTTCTTGACCTATATCTCTCAATTTTCTATCCGCATGTGTCACAATAAAATCCACTTGCCATTGTTCTATGTTTCGATAAGTTCTATTTCCAATTGTCACTGCCACTTTAATCTCTCCTTATAAGAAATTCCTTATAAAGACTTAGTCGAAGAAGACAAATAAAGATTCAAGTACATTACTTTGATTAAGCAACTTGTGGTTGATTTCCGAACATAACCCCAACTTTTTCACGAATTTGGTTGATAAAGATTGCGATTGTTTTTGATTTGTTGATTGCACCTGAAAGTTTACGAAGTGCTTGTGACATTAAACGTGCTTGTAAACCAACGTGAGAGTCACCCATGTCCCCTTCGATCTCAGCTTTCGGTACAAGAGCTGCCACAGAGTCAATTACGATAATATCAACCGCTCCACTTCGTACAAGTGCTTCTGCGATTTCTAGTCCTTGCTCCCCTGTATCAGGCTGTGATAATAGTAATTCATCTATGTTAACACCTAATTTTTGTGCATATACAGGATCCATTGCATGCTCCGCATCAATGAACGCTGCTTGTCCACCTTGACGCTGTACTTCCGCGATTGCGTGTAATGAAACTGTTGTTTTACCTGAACTTTCAGGTCCATAAATTTCAATAACACGGCCACGTGGGTATCCGCCTACCCCTAGTGCCACATCAAGTGCTAAAGAACCACTTGAAAATGTAGAAATTCTACGCTCCGCTTGTTCTCCTAATTTCATAATTGAACCTTTACCGAATTGCTTCTCTATTTGTTTTAACGCCATATCTAATGCCGCTTGACGATCGCTCATTCAAAATTCCTCCTTAACTAAATTGCTAATCTTATTATACCTATTTTCAATTCAATTTGCCAACAAAAATCGAACATTTATTCGTTTTTTTATTTTATATCGAATAAAACTAGGTTTTCCAACAAAAAAAACTAGAAGAAATTTATATCTCTTCTAGCTTTTTAAATAAATGATAAAATCCATATTTTGTAGAGCGTTCTCTAATTTGTTGACGACTTCCACTTAAATTAAGCGAGAAGACTACAGCTGGTTCATCTTTAATCACCAATCCAATAAATACTGTTCCTGGTTCTTTATGCTCTGAAGCATCCGGTCCTGCCACCCCAGTGAAACTAATTCCGATATCTGCTTTTAACAGTTCCTTTACATTTTCAGCAAGATAGCGAGCACACTGTTTACTAACCGCGCCATCAGTACGTAACACTTCTTCAGGTACATGTAAAATTTGTTGCTTCACATCATTTTGATAACAAATGACACCGCCTTTAAATACAGACGAAACACCAGCATTTTCTGTTACTTGATTTCCAAAAAGACCACCTGTTAAACTTTCTGCACACGCTAAAGTTAACCCTTTTTCCTTCAATAGCCTTATTGCCTTGTAATGAAGGAAATCTTGGTCATATCCGTAGAAAAATTCTCCTACTCTTTCTAAAATCAAATCTTCCACATGCTGAATCAGTTTCTCCGCCTCATCAGCATCATGATGTTTGGCAGTTAAACGTAATGTCACTTCTCCATCATTTGCAAGTGGTGCAATGGTTGGGTTCGTTTGTCCATCAATTAAATCTTGAACTTTCACCTCTAATTGAGATTCCCCAATACCAAAAAAACGAAGAACACGAGAATAAATATTTTCCCCCGTTGTAAACTTACATAAAAAAGGCTCTACGTAACTTATATACATCGGCTTCATTTCTTTTGGTGGTCCTGGTAATAAAATATAAACTTTTCTGTTCGTATTTAATCCCATACCAGGCGCCATACCGTGATCATTCGCAAATACAGTCGATCCATTTAAAACGAGCGCCTGCTTTTTATTATTCTCCGTAAATTCACGGCCTGTGCGCTTAAAATAATCGCTTATCGATGTTAATGCCTTTTCATCATACACAAGCTCTTCATCTAAACTAGACGCTATTGTTTCTTTCGTTAAATCATCTTTTGTCGGTCCTAATCCACCTGTAAAAATGAGCATATCAGCTCGTTCTTCAGCCAATTCAATTACCTTCTGTAATCGCTTGTTATTATCCCCAACAACAGTATGGTAGTACACGTTAATTCCGATTGAAGCTAACTTTTCAGATAAAAACTGGGCATTTGTATTTGCAATTTGTCCAAGTAATAATTCCGTTCCAACCGCAATAATTTCAGCATTCATCCCAATTCCCCCATAAACTTCTATTTTGAGTTTACAAAAGCATCTTTATTTTTCCAGAAATAATCCCATCCTGAAATAACGGTAAAGAATAATGCAATCCATATGAAAATATCTGCAACTGGAATATGAAGTAGATTTAACGGTACATCATGTAATAAGTATGCTGCAATCGCAATAATTTGTGTCCATGTCTTAATTTTCCCTAGCTGATTTGCTGCAACTACTTCCCCTGTCCCAGCAAGTACAAGGCGTAAACCTGTTACTGCAAACTCACGGCTTATAATTACAATAACGATCCAAGCAGGTACATATTGCATTTCTACCAATGTGATAAGTGCTGCCGAAACAAGTAATTTATCTGCTAACGGGTCAAGGAATTTCCCTAAATTCGTTACAAGATTATATTTTCTTGCATAATGTCCATCAATCCAATCTGTAGCCGAAGCAATAATAAAGATAAGTGCCCCTACTAAATGTTGAATTGGTAACTCTACATCACCAATTATAAATGAGCCCCACTCAAAGGGCGCTAACATAATTACCATAAAAATTGGAATTAAGAAGATTCTAGATATTGTAATTTTATTTGGTAAATTCACAGCTATTCCTCCATCATGTCAAAAACATTTGTTCATTGAAAAAAGTCATCGAAGCGATGACTGTTATTGCGCAGCTTGCCCTATCCCTTGGTTTTTTATCACCAATCTTTGGTGATATTCTTTTGCTGGATCTAATGGGAAAGTAACCACTTGGCCATTCAGTTTAATTTCAACATTCGGTGCACTTCCAATATTAAGCCGCACTTCTTTTACTGTTGATAAATCACGTTTTTCTGTTTGACCACTTTGTACTGTAGTGTTTAGAATTTCGTTACCCGCATCATCTTTAACATCTACATAGCTTGCACCCTTCGCTGAAATTTCCAGTTCTAATGTTTTATTATTATGAATTTCCAAAGTAGATACCTTACCACTCGTTCCAACTACCTTCACTTCTTGTTGTCCAGTTGGTTGCGCTGGTTGCTCTTCTTTCTTTGGTTCTTCTTTCTTTGGTTCTTCTTTTTTTGGTTCTTCTTTTTTTGGTTCTTCCGCTTTCGCTTCATCTTTCTTCGTATCTAACGGAGAATTTTTTGCTTTTTGAACCTCAATTTTCTCACTTTGAGCATTTGGAACTTGCCTATCATCTTTTCCAGTTAACGCTTGAATAACAAACCAGACTACCACTCCAAATGCGATTACTAACAACGCAATCAAAATTTTGGGCATATGATCCGCAATTGGCCATGATGAAGATTTTTGCATTGTTTCTTGTGTTTTTTGTCCAGTTGATACTTGTGGAACTTCACGTTTTTCAGACTGTGGTATCGTACTCTGATATTCCACAAGCAGTTCCTCTCCATTTAATCCAACAGCATCTGCATATTGTTTAATGAATGCACGCGCATAAAAAGCTCCTGGCAACACATCATAATTGCCTTCTTCAATCGCTACTAAATGGCGTTTTTGAATTTTTGTAATCTCATGCAGCTGATCAATAGATAAGCCTTTCGCTTCTCTTGCTTCTGTCAGCTTTTGTCCTAATTCCGTCACTACTAACACCTCAATGTTTCTTTAAAAGTCGAACATAGAGAAATTGTTTTGCGTACCTTGCTCAATTTCATCTACTAAATTATATTGAATTTCTTCATCATAATCGTTACGCAATTCGATAATATAATCAAAATCATCCAATGTGTATTCTGACTGACTCACAAACACATCCGGATGTTCCACAACTTTCGTTGCAGGCAATCTCATGATTTCACGAACGAGCTGCCAGTGTCTTTCATTTGCACGCTTTGTCGACACAATTCCATCTAGTATGAAAATATTATCGTCGCTATACTCATCTTCAATCAATTGGCTACGAACAGTTTGCTTAATGAGAGTAGATGATACGAATAACCATCTCTTATTTGCACAAACACTTGCGGCAACAATAGATTCTGTTTTTCCGACACGAGGCATTCCTCGTATCCCAATTAATTTATGACCTTCTTTTTTCATTATCTCCGCCATAAAGTCTACAAGCAATCCTAATTCATCACGCACAAATCGAAATGTTTTCTTATCATCTGCATCTCGTTGTATGTACCTACCATGTCTAACTGCTAGCTTATCTCTAAGCTTTGGCGGACGATATTTCGTTACCGTTATATTATCCATCGTATTTAAAATTGATTCAAGTCTAGAGATTTGTTCTTGATTATCACACATAAGCAAAAGTCCACGTCGTGCATTATCTACACCATTAATTGTGACAATATTGATGCCAAGCATACCGATTAACGAAGAAACGTCACCAAGTAAGCCAGGTCGGTTTTTATGTATTTCATATTCAAAATACCATTCAATCATCCAAGATCACTCCCCTACGCTTACTTTACACCTACGTACTATATTATATGATTTCGCCTTAATAGGGAAGCTAAATGTATAATCTATTCCTCCTAATTACTATACAAAAAAAGTAGAGAGGAGAAGCTCCTCTCTACTTTTACTTATGTTGTACAAACTTCACCATTAAATTTGCAATTGTATGTTGCTCTTGTTCATCAGCAACTTTCCAAAGCTCAGACAATAATTTTTCTTGATCGTTGCGCGCTTCTACTTCATTTGCTAAATAATCACCAACACGAAATGCCATATCTGATACGGCACCACCATCAAGCCCTTTTCCCCCCGCTTGTTCTAAACGTTCTCCTAAAAAGCTCTTCCACTGATCAAAATTATCTAACACTGACATGTTTAAGCACCTCACTATTTTAGTAATAGAATCATGCTTAATTTGTACAATTTCTTGTTTTTTATGTAAGAATTTTTTAGCAATGCCAACCGCCATTCACTCCGATAATTTGCCCCGTAATATAAGAAGCTCCTGGCGAAACGAGGAAGGAGACTGTTTTTGCTACCTCTTCGGGTAGTCCTATTCTACCTAATGGAATATCTTCAGCAATTTCATTTTTATCATCTTCTGAAAATACATTTAACATTTCTGTTTCGATCGCACCTGGCGCTACCGCATTAACGCGCAATCCACTTAGAGAAACTTCTTTCGCTAAAGCCTTCACATATGAATTTTGTGCACCTTTCACCATTGAGTACAGCACCTCACAAGACGCTCCTATTTGCCCCCAAATGGATGAAATAACAACAACATTACCACTTCTCCGCCCGATCATCGGTGGAAGCGCCATCGATAAAAGTCTATATACACTCTTCACTTGAAGCTCCACCATATAATCTAATTCTTCATTCGTAACATCTGTTACTAATCCAAATATACTCTTTCCAGCTGCGTATACAATAACATCAATAGGATGTTCGATTTGTCCCCACAATTTCTCTGCTCCATCGATAGAAGCTAAATTTGCTTGCACAGGAATCACTGCATCAAACTCCTTTTGTAACCCCCTTATCTTCTCTTCGCTTTTATTGTAATGAATATAGACTGTATAACCATCCTCGATTAACTGCTTCGAAATAGCAGAGCCAATCCCTCCGCTTCCTCCAGTTACTAATGCATACTTTTTCATAAATTCCCTCTCTTATCTTTTTATGTATAAATAAATAATACCCTCATCTTACCATTTGGCAATAACCAAACGTTAGATGAGGGATATAGATACTGCGTTTTTTATTCACATATTACTTCATTTTTTTGGTAACACTTGGCAGACACTCATTTTCTCTTCAATTAATAATGTTTTTGCTGCTTGTTGTAGGTCTTGAACAGTTAATCCTTCTAACACTGTAAGAGCATCAAATAAACTAGATTCATTAAACGCATATCGTGTAAACTGATTTGCAATATATTCAGGTGAATTCAACGATCGTAAAAATCCACCAATTTTCTTTTTCTTCACCCGTTCCAGCGCAGTCTCATCTAACTGATCATAATTCGTTTGTAGTAAAATACCTTTTAATCGCTCTGCCAATTCATCAGGGTGCTTCGTATCTCCACCAACCATTGCAAAACCGAAGTTATTTTCTTCTGTATAGTCATACGAGAACGAATCATCAATAAGACCTTCATTATATAAAGATTCGTAATGAACTGACCCTTTTCCAAATAAATAATCTAAAAGTAATGTAAGTGCAATTTCTTGTTTTAACAGAGCTTGCCCTTTTTCTTTTAAATTCGTTGCCTTAATACCAACTAAACATTTTGGAGTTTGAACAGGCATTGAAATAATCTTTTTCTTTTCATTTACTTCTTCTGGTTCCTCTTCAAAAGAGCGAACGATTTCTGGTTGATTTTCGTAATCTTTTTTCGCTTGATTTTCACGAACTAAATCCATTGTTTTTTCAGGATCAATCGCTCCAACAACAAATAATAACATGTTGCTCGGATGGTAAAAAGTCTCATAACATTCATACAGTAGGTCTTTTGTAATCTTACTAATAGACTCAATCGTCCCTGCAATATCAATTTTAATTGGATGTTTCACAAACAAACTATCGATTAACCCAAAGTATAAACGCCAGTCTGGGTTATCTTGGTACATTTGAATTTCTTGACCGATAATACCTTTTTCTTTTTCAACCGTTTTTTCAGAGAAATACGGTTCTTGTACAAAGTCTAACAACGTATTTAAATTTCTCTCTACATTTGATGTACAGGAAAAGAGATAAGCGGTTCTTGTAAAAGATGTAAAAGCGTTCGCTGAAGCACCTTGTTTACTAAACAATTGAAACGCGTCATGGTCCTCTTTTTCAAACAATTTATGTTCAAGGAAATGAGCAATTCCATCTGGTACACGAGTCATGTCTTCTTTTCCAAGCGGAACAAATGTATTATCAACAGAGCCGTACTTCGTCGTAAATGTTGCAAATGTTTTGTTGAAGCCTTGTTTCGGTAAGATATATACGTCTAATCCATTCGGAAGTTTTTCATAATATAACGTCTCTTTTAATTGCTCATACACAATTTTCTCCATTTATTCTCCCTCCGTTCCATGTAAAAAGTAAATTGTATCTAGTTCAATATTATTAGCAACTTTCACAATCTCTTCTTTCGTCACGCTTTCTATGCCCGTTAGCCATTCTTCAACTGGACGCGTACGCTCCGAGATTACCCCGTGATAAAGCATTTCAACAAAACCACGTGGCGTATCAATTGCCTCTAAGATTTGATTTTGAATTACACTTTTCGTTTGCTGAATCTCTTCCTCTGAAAAATCACCGCTTTGCATTGCTTTCATCTGTTCTTTAATAATTTCAACAGCTTTTTCAAAGTTCTTCGCTTCAATTCCAGACATAACGAAGAGCAAACCTTTATGACTTTCAAATCTCGATGCTGCATAGTACGCTAAACTATTTTTTTCACGGACATTTACGAATAACTTCGAATGAGAAAACCCTCCAAATAACCCGTTAAACAATTGTAATGCAAAATAATCTTCATCTTTATACGTAATGAATGTGCGATAGCCGATATTTAATTTACTTTGCTTTAGTTCTTGTTTTTCAACAATTTCTTTTTCTTCATTATTTCGTTTATGAAGAAGTACATTTCTCTCTTTCATAGCGCGAGGTGAAATCGAAAAATACTTATTTACAAGCTCCACAGCATCTTCTGAAATGTCACCAATGATATATAAATCCATTTCATCTTCAGCTAACACTTTTTGATAATATTGATACAAACTTTCATTTGTAATAGAAGCAACACTTTCTTTTTTTCCATTTGCACTTAAGCGATATGGTTCTACTTTGCACATTTCTGCAATTAAACGCTCGTTTGCATAACGCATTTTATCATCATAAGTAGCTTCAATTCGTTGCAAGAGTGCTCGTTTCTCACTTTCTACAATAGAAGATAGAAAACCGTCCCCTTCTGTTGCTGGATGTAAAACAATATCAGATAACATAGAAAGCGCTTTTTCAAATAACGGTGGTGCATCGCGTAAATATGTTTCATTTGCAATGTCTACATAAATAGAGATGATATGGTCTTCTCCTTTTTTACTTACATCTACCGCTAAAGAAGATCCATATAATTCTTCTAAATATTGACGAAGACGAATTACAGAAGGCAGTTTTTCTGTCGCACTTTGCAATACGTACGGCAATAGGGCACGCTCTGTCACCGTCTCCTCATTTAAAGGTGCTTTAAAACGAAATACAAAGGTATTTGTTTTAAATTTATCGGTCGGAATAATATGTACTCGCAAGCCACCTAATTCATGCAGTTGCTGTTCCATTAGTTTCATTAATAGCCCTCCTTTACGTATGTAGGAATATTCCTCTTCAATATACAGTTTTTAGAAATAAAAAATCAACTTTTCTTCCTTATTATGCTTACATTTGAGTCTTTCTAAAAACTTTAATATGTAAGGAACATAGTAAAATTCCGTATTAAATATATTCTATGTAAAAAAGCCCGCACTAATGTGCGAGCTTTTTTTATACTTTCTAAATACTCATCGTTTTCCTTTTTCATAAGGCGTTCCTAATGCTTTCGGAGCTTCAGATCGGCCTACAAAACCAACGAGTGCTAATATTGTAAATACATACGGTAATATCGTTAAGAATACACTTGGAATTTCTTTTAATATAGGAATTGTACCACCTGTTATCCCAAGTGATTGAGCAAATCCGAAGAACAGCGCTGCTCCAAGAGCACCAAGTGGATTCCATTTACCAAAGATCATAGCTGCTAGTGCTAAGAAACCTTGTCCAGTAATTGTAGCACCTGAGAAGTTACCAGAAATCGACATCGCGAAGACCGCACCACCTACTCCTGCAAACATTCCAGATATACAAACTGCAATATAACGCATTTTATATACATTAATCCCCATCGTATCTGCTGCCATTGGATGTTCACCAACAGCACGTAGACGAAGACCGAAAGGTGTTTTATAAATAATGTACCAAACAACAAATGCTAAAATAATGGCAATATACGATGTTAACGGTACATTTGAGAAAAAGATTTTCCCGATTACCGGAATATCCGAAAGTCCTGGAACATCGATTTTTTCAATGCGGTATTGAATAAAATCAGTCTGTCCTTTACCAAAGATTTTCTTAATCGCAAATACTGTTAAACCGAGAGCCAAAAAGTTAATCGCTACCCCGCTTACTACTTGATCCGCGCGGAATGTAATGGATGCTACTGCGTGAAGAAGTGCAAATAACCCACTACCAATAGCTGCAAATAATAGTGCAATCCAAGGAGTCATTGCTCCCCACGTATCACCCATTAATAACGTTGTAACGATACCAGTAAATGCACCAAATAACATTAAACCTTCTAATGCTATATTTACAACCCCAGAACGTTCACTGAACACTCCACCTAACGCCGTAAAAATAAGTGGCGCTGCCGTATATAACGTACCAGTCACAAGAATGGCTAAAATATCTATAAAGCTCATTTATTTCCCCTCCTTGCTCATGCGTGTAAGTGCCCAACGTAAAACATAACTGCAAGCAACAAAGAAAATAATACATGCGATAATAACATTAATTAACTCAGAAGGTACATCTGCTTCAAAATTCATTTGCGGGGCTGCACTTTTCAAACCACCGAACAGTAAAGCCGATAATAATATACCAAACGGATTATTTCCTCCAAGAAGAGCTACCGCAATCCCATCGAATCCAATACCAGTAAACGATGTCATTGCCGTCATACTTTGGAATGTTCCTAGACCTTCCATTGCCCCACCAATTCCAGCAAAAGCGCCAGCAATTGTCATTGATAATACAACATTACGAGAGACTTTCATCCCTGCATATTGCGATGCATTTTGGTTAAAACCAACCGATTTTAACTCATATCCTAACGTAGTTCTATCTAATACGAACCACATTACAATAGCAATTAAAATAGCTACAACAATTCCCCAGTGCAAACGAGATCCATCTGTCAATGAAGATAGCCAATCAGAAGCTAATGAAGCACTCGCTTGTACATCATAAGATTTCTCATTACCTTCATGTATAAAACGTTTAATAAGATCATACGTAACATAAAGTGCAATGTAGTTCATCATAATTGTGACAATTACTTCATTTACTTTAAGCTTTCCTTTTAAATATCCAGGTATAAATCCCCATAAACCACCGGCAATCGCGGCTACTAAAATAGATAACGGAATATGCAAAAATGCTGGTAACGATACTGCATATCCAAACCAGACAGCGGCAAGCCATCCAACTAATAATTGTCCTTCTACCCCAATGTTAAAGAGACCTGTACGAAACGCAAATGCAACAGACAGACCAGCTAACACGAGTGGAATCATCGTACGTAGCGTCTCACCGATAGCCTGCGGATTTCCAACCATTCCTTCCCAAAGCGCTGCATACCCAACAATTGGATCATATCCACTAACTAACATTACAATGGCACCAACAAGTAAACCAAAAATAACGGATAATACAGGAACTAAAATGTTAATTGTTCGCTCCGTTAAAAATTTTTTAGCCATTTGTATTCACCTTCTCTTTCTCCGTTCCGCCAGCCATCAACAAACCAAGCTGTTGTTCATTTGTTTCTTTCGCATCGACAATTGCTACAATTTTACCTTCATATATAACAGCAACTCGATCACTTACATTTAAAATTTCATCCAGTTCTAGCGATAGAAGTAATACTGCTTTCCCATTATCTCTCTGCTCGATTAATTTTTTATGAATAAATTCAATCGCACCTACATCTAAACCACGTGTTGGCTGTGCTGCAATTAATAAATCTGGATTACGATCTACTTCACGTGCAATGATAGCTTTCTGCTGATTTCCACCTGATAGAGCACGCGCTAATGTTTGTTCGCTAGGCGTACGTACATCAAACTGTTCAATAAGCGCCTTTGCTTTCTCTGTGATTTTGCTAAAATTTAAAATCCCCTTCTTTGAAAATGGATTTTTATAGTATGTTTGCAAAACTATATTGTCTTTAACAGAAAAATCAAGAACTAGCCCGTGTTTATGACGGTCTTCTGGAATATGACCAATTCCTTCCTCTGTAATTCTTCGAACAGGCCAATTCGTTATTTCTTTTCCTTTAATTGCAATAGAACCTGACTCAACTTTTCGTAAACCAGTAATCGCCTCTATTAATTCACTTTGACCATTTCCATCAATCCCTGCAATACCAACGATTTCTCCTGCACGAACAGTTAAGTCAAGGCCTTTTACAGCAGGTAATTGGCGTGCATCATGAACGACAAGATTCGCAACAGACAGAACCTCCTCTTTCGGTTTGGCCCCTATTTTTTCTGTTTTAAAATTCACTTGACGTCCGACCATTAATTCTGCAAGTTTATGTTCATCCATTTTCGCAACGTCAACTGTACCAATTCCTTTACCTTTACGAATAACTGTGCAACGATC
Organism: Bacillus sp. SIMBA_074; assembly: GCF_046534555.1. NCBI lineage: Bacteria > Bacillati > Bacillota > Bacilli > Caryophanales > Bacillaceae > Bacillus > Bacillus sp. SIMBA_074. Next base: position 92,795 of record NZ_JAWRYM010000015.1, read on the forward strand.
GCAAACTTCCATAATTTCTTTTAATTTATGTGTAATAAGAATGATAGATTTTCCTTCTTGCACAAGCTTTTTCATAATTTGAATCAACTCATGAATTTCTTGAGGAGTTAACACTGCAGTCGGTTCATCGAATATTAAAATCTCCGCACCACGATAAAGCGTCTTTAATATTTCAACCCTTTGCTGCATCCCAACCGAAATATCTTCAATCTTTGCATTTGGATCAACAGCTAAACCGTACTGTTCAGATAATTGTTTAATTTCTTTTGCAGCCTCTTCAACAGCTATTTTCCCTTTTCTCTTCGGCTCATTTCCAAGAATGATATTCTCTGTAACTGTAAAATTATGAACAAGCATAAAGTGCTGATGGACCATCCCAATTCCAAGGTCATTTGCTATATTCGGATTTGTAATTTTTACAGGGGTTCCTTTAATTTTAATTTCGCCCTGTTCTGGTTGATACAAACCGAACAGTACATTCATCAACGTTGATTTCCCTGCACCATTTTCTCCAAGTAAAGCGTGTATCTCTCCCTGTTTTACTTGCAGCGTAATATCGTCATTCGCTACAATACCTGGGAATACTTTTGTAATATTGTTCATCTCAATTACGTATTCCATTTTGTTCCTCCTTCTAGCAGGGAACACTCCCCAATTACACTCTATTAAAAGTATTTTTATATATACAAAGGTTAGTTCTAAGAACTAACCTTTGCTATTTCTCTATCATTATTTCTTTAGAGAAGCTTCATATGCTTTATATTCTTCGTCAGTTGCAGGTACTTTAATTTCACCAGCAGTGATTTTCTTCTCAAACTCTTCTATTTTTGTTAAAATTTCTGGGTTTACTTTTTTCACATTATCAGTTGTTTTCGCGATACCAACGCCATCATCTTTTAAGCCGAACTCTTCTACTTTACCGCCTTTTAACTTACCATCTTTCGCTTCTTGCGCTACTTTTGCTACTGCAACATCAACACGTTTTACCATTGAAGTTAAAGTTACGTTTTCAGGCATGCCTTCTTGATTTTGGTCACGGTCAACACCGATTACCCAAACATTTTCACCTTTTTTCTTACGGTTTTTCGCTTCTGTGAATACACCGTTACCAGTTGCACCTGAAGCATGGTAAATTACGTCAACGCCTTGACCGTACATTGCTGAAGCTAATACAGATCCTTTTTCTGGCTTATCAAATGCATCAGCATATTGTGATACAATTTCGATATTTGGATTTACTGCTTTTGCACCAGCTTTAAAACCTGATTCGAATTTTGTAATTAATGGACTCTTCACACCACCAACAAAACCAACTTTATTTGATTTTGTTGTCATCGCTGCTACAGCTCCAACTAGGAATGAACCTTCATGGTCTTTAAATGTAATACTTGTTACGTTTGGCTTCTTTACAACAGTATCTACAATCGCAAATTGCTCTTTTGGATACTGTTCAGCCACCTTTTCAATTGATTTTTCCATTAAGTATCCAATACCAAATGTTGTGTTATAATTATCTTTCGCAAATTTCGTTAAATTTGGAATGTAATCAGCATCTTTACTTGATTGAAGGTAACGATATCCTTCATTTTTCTTTAAATCGTTGTCTTTACCGAATTTTGTTAAACCTTCCCAAGCTGATTGGTTAAATGATTTGTCATCAACGCCCCCAACATCTGTAACCATACCAACCTTAAACTCTTTATCCCCTTTTTTGTCACTATCCGCTTTATCCGAGTTACCACATGCACCTAACACTGTACTTGCTGCTAACGTTAACGATAATAAAAGACCTGTTTTTTTCTTCATACTAGAAACCCCTCCTGAAATGTTTTGTCTAATGATTCATACGCGCTGCTGTCCCTTACTTCTTGCTGTCACCTCCCTAAAAAGGAACTTCCCTACATACGTTTTCTTAATACGTGGAAGCTAAACTTATCAGCTCTAAAGTAATTAATAGAATATAAGATTGGCTCATCATTTTGATCATAGTGCATTTGTTTTAAAACTAGCAGTGCCGTTTCAGGTTCACATTCTAAAATCGGTGAAATTTTCGGGTGATAACCAATCGGTTCAATGTGAGCAACTGCGTATGTGATACGCTTGTGCGTATTATTATGTATTACTGTAAGCAGCGATTCCTCATTGTATCCCGATAAATCTGGTAATATCTCTTTTGCCAGTTTATCAATGCAATATACAACTGGTTCCCCATCCGCTGTACGAACACGTTCAATCATTACTGCGCTAAAAGCATCTTCACAATTAAATTTCTCTTTTTCTTCTTCTGTTAAAGTTGTTGTAGATGATGATAAAAAGATTGTTCCTGGTGTTTTCCCCACACTAGAAATCATATCTGTAATACTAGAAAGTTGCTCTATTCCAGAAGAAAATAACGGCTTCGCATTTACAAATGTCCCTACACCATGTCTACGAATAACAACATTTTCTTCTTCTAAAATACGTAGTGCTTCCCTTAAAGTCGCCCTACTTACACCAAGTTCTTTCGCTAGATCAAACTCTGAAGGTAACTTTTGTTTTTCTTTGTAAGCCCCATCTTTAATTTTTCCTTTGATGTGATCAATCACCCGCAAATATAGGTGACGACTATCGGATTTTACTGACATAAGACTCCCCCGCATTTCAATTATTCGACCTCTGATGTAAGACTTCTTTTCTCTTTTTTCAACTTACAACATAGTATAAATTACTAAATACTAAAAATAAGCGTAATTATCGAATAAATATTAATAATTTTTCAAGATGAAATTTTCACACTTTATTCCATAAAAAAAACTTTGTACCATAAACATTTCTCATATAGAGAAAAAGTTCGGCACAAAGATCCCTTACATCCTTTGTTACACACTTTTCCCCTCATAGTCTAGCAATTCATGGTTGCCAGGTAGAAACTTATGGACCTTATCTCCAAGATTATATGAGGCAGTGATTCTTTTCGAAGTAATCTTACCACTTGCTCCCATATGTGTCAACAGAATTCAACATTTTTCTACATTAAATATCGAACGTTTTGAAAACCAAAACGATAAGCATTCGTATTCTAAAGGACCCTCAAAGATGTAAGCCCTTTCTTCGTCGGTGACTATAGTATATAACAAAAACAGCATATAAAAAAGCCTAATTGTAAAAACAATTAGGCTTTTTTTAAGAACTTTTTTCTTGCACATCTTTAATGAGTACTCCCCTTGGTTTACTACCTTCATAAGGACCTACTACACCATTCATTTCCATGGCATCAATTAAACGAGCTGCTCGCGTATATCCTACTCTAAATCTACGTTGTAACATAGAAACAGATGCTGTTTGCATTTCTACTACAAGCTGAACCGCTTCATCGTATAATTCATCTTCTACTTCCTGCTTTGTTTCAGGAACATCTTGTGGAATCATATCCTCTTGATATTGCGCTTTTTGCTGCGCAATAACAGATTCTACGACTCTCTCAACTTCATCATCTGATAAAAACGCCCCTTGTACACGAACAGGTTTCGATGCACCAATTGGTATGAATAACATATCTCCACGACCTAGCAACTTTTCTGCACCACCACCGTCAAGAATCGTTCGAGAATCTATTTGGGAAGATACAGCAAATGCAATACGCGATGGAATATTCGCTTTAATAACACCTGTGATAACATCAACTGACGGGCGCTGAGTCGCAATAATTAAATGAATACCAGCAGCACGTGCCATTTGCGCTAAACGCATAATCGCATCTTCTACATCCGAAGAAGCAACCATCATTAAATCAGCTAACTCGTCCACAATTACTACAATATATGGTAATTCAGGTTGTTTCGCTTCCGATTGGCTATTATGTTCTTTAATATAATCATTATATCCTTCAATGTTACGCGTACCGCTATGCGCGAATAATTCATAACGACGCTCCATTTCACTCACAACTTTCTTCAAAGCCTGTGATGCTTTTTTCGGATCAGTTACGACTGGTGTTAATAAGTGCGGAACACCGTTATATACATTTAACTCTACCATTTTCGGATCAATCATCATTAATTTTACTTCATGCGGTTTTGCACGCATTAAAATACTTACAATAATTCCATTAATACATACACTCTTTCCACTACCAGTCGCACCAGCTACTAATAAATGGGGCATTTTATTTAAACGTGCCAATACAGCCTCTCCTGTAACATCACGTCCAAGACCGATTAATAACTTCTCTTCTGGGTGGTTATTCGCCTTTGAATCAAGAACTTCTCTCAGCGTTACCATAGAAACTTCTGAATTCGGAACCTCAATCCCTACAGCTGATTTCCCGGGAATAGGTGCTTCAATACGAATGTCTTTCGCTGCTAAAGCAAGCGCTAAATCATCACTTAAACTAACAATTTTACTTACCTTTACTCCCATATCAGGATACACTTCATATTTCGTAACTGCAGGACCTCTATGTACTTTTGTTACTTTCGCTTTCACACCAAAACTTTGGAATGTACGTTCCAATTTACGAGCATTTTCATAAATTTCCGCATTTTCATTTGTAACTTGCTTATTTTGGGGAAACTTTAATATATCAAGCGAAGGAAGCTTATAATCTTTATTTTCCACATTAGAAAATTGCATAGGAGGTGCTTTCGTTTCACCTTCTAGCGATTCAACGATTTTTTCTCCTCGTTTCTTGTGAGGTTGTTCTTCTGGCGCAGGCGGAACTGCCTCTTCAATAAACGGAGGAGTGATTAAATCATTTTCTTCTATCTGCTTTTCCGTCTCTTCACGTACTGGATAATTCTCAGTAAAATTCGAAATAATTGGTGGACCAATTTCTATTTCTTCTACTGGCTCAATAGCTTCTTCTTGTTCAGCAACACGTTCACGCCTCTTGCTTCTTGTTGTTTTTTTCTTTTCAGTTTGCTCGGCGACCCTTTGAGATTTCCAATCTTTATAATCCCCTTGCATTACTTGAAACTGACTTCTAAGAATTCTCCCTACCGGAGCAAGTACTTCTCCAATATGTTTATTTGTTATACAAAGTATTCCAAGAATAACTAAAATAATTCCAATGATATATGCCCCTACTTCGTCAAATAAGAAGTAGCACGTTGCGAACATCAGTGCACCGAACATACCACCACCTAAATGAACACTATCCGGGCCCTTTTTCATTTCAAGGAAGAAGTAATCTTTTGTACTAACAATTACAGAAGTATTTTGCACAGCTCCATCTTTCGTAAGCAGGTTAAATAATGTAATATGACTAAACATTAATATTGCTAGTACAATTAAATAAACACCTATTAGCCGTTTATTTAAAAGGTTGGGCCATCCCCGCTTTATTACAAACGCAACAGATAAAGCTATTACACCTAACACACCAATTATGTACCACTCACCAAAGAAGAAGCGAAAAAATAACACAAACGATTTCCCTACAACACCTAGCTGTAAAATCGTAATAATCGAAAGTGCAAAAAGAGTCAACCCGACGATTTCATAATACAAAGTTGGCTTTATCGTACGTCTTGCCTTAGCCTTCGTCCCTCTTTGCTTTTGTTTTGCCATTTCTTCACCTCGTGTTCTAAAAATTAAGTACAACTTTCTTATAAAAAAGCTCTACTTACATGTCTTTCTCTCTATTTTTCAGGTCTTTATATCTTCTATTTTTACACTTCTTGTAAAATGTTAAATAAACAGAAGAAAGCAGCCTACTCATGGCTGCTCAACCGTCTTGTTTTTTATATTATACCATAGCTCCTAAACAAAATCCTTCTTTTTGCTAAAAGGTAATTTTCTGTCCAGGCTCAAACTCTAGGTAGTGAGACGGATTCGTACTTAATACACGTACAATAGAGTAACATTGATTATCCTCCTCAGAAACCACTAATTCCACGCCATTTATATTCACAACTTTTTGGCTTTCGCATTGTGAATAATCGGCCGGATACACAAGTTGCTCTGGCATAATTGTATATAAAATCATTGTAGCATTGTCCCTTCTGTACTATTATCCTTGCGTTCATCAATTAATTCGTTTAATTTTCGAAGTGCGCTACCAATACCACCGACACCATCTATAAGACCATACTTCACTGCATCTCCACCTATTACATTCGTCCCAATATCTCGCGTCAAATTCCCTTTTGCAAACATAAGCTCTTTAAAACGATCTTCCGTTACTTTCGAATGCTTTGTCACAAATCGAATGACTCTTTCTTGCATTTTATCCAAATACTCAAATGTTTGTGGCACACCTATAACAAGACCTGTTAAACGAATCGGATGAATTGTCATCGTCGCTGTTTCGGCAATAAATGAATAATCAGTTGAGACCGCAATCGGTACACCGATTGAATGCCCTCCTCCTAAAACAAGAGATACAGTTGGTTTTGAAAGCGAAGCCACCATTTCAGAAATCGCTAATCCAGCTTCAACGTCACCCCCAACTGTATTTAATATTAACAGTAAACCTTCAATTTTTGGATTCTGTTCAATCGCGACAATTTGCGGAATGATGTGTTCATATTTTGTTGTTTTATTTTGTGGTGGCAACTGAATATGACCTTCCACCTGCCCAACAATTGTTAAGCAATGAATACGCGATTCATTCATTTGTGGTACATTTGTCTGTCCAAGTTGCTGAATTTTCTCCACTATAGAAGCCTCTTTTGGAACTTCTTTCGGCTCAGCTTCTTTTTCTTCATTTGTATAACGATCACGTTCTGTCATATCGCATCCCCTTTCACTCGTATATAACTATTATTTCTTAAGTTATGAATTTCATTCGATAGGGTTAAAAAAGAAAAAGATCACCTGTAAAGGTGACCTTCTTTATACTTCCATAATAATCGGTAAAATCATTGGCTTTCTCTTCGTTTCTTCGTACAAGAACTGCCCTAATAATTCACGAATATTTTGTTTCAACATAGACCATTCAATTGTATATTCTTTAATTGATTGTTCAACAATCATACGTACAATATCTGTGGATCGTTCGATTAATGCTTCTGATTCACGAACATATACAAAGCCGCGTGAAATAATTTCTGGACCAGAGATTATTTTCTTTTCATCCTTACCAAGTGTTACAACAACAACTAAAATTCCATCTTGAGATAACATCTTTCTATCTCGAAGAACGATGTTACCGACGTCACCTACACCTAATCCATCAATTAAAACATTACCAGCTTGCACTTTACCAGCTAATTTTGCTTCATCGTCACCAAAAGCAATTACATCGCCTTTTTCTACGATAAAGATATTCTCTCTCGCAATACCTACATCTTCCGCTAAATACGCATGTGCTTTTTGCATACGGAACTCACCATGTACGGGTACAAAATACTTCGGCTTCATTAAATTTATCATCAGCTTTAATTCTTCTTGGCTACCATGACCTGAAACGTGAACTTTTCTTTCACCGTAATAAATAACCTCAGCACCAGATCTAAATAACAAGTCAATAATTTTTGATACAGATACTTCATTTCCTGGAATTGGAGAAGCTGCAATAATAACAGTATCACCTTTACGAATTGAAATTTGTTTATGAGCTTGTTTCGCCATTCTAGAAAGGGCTGCCATCGGTTCCCCTTGACTACCAGTCGTTAAGATAGCTACCTTTTTTTCCGGGAAATTGTCTATTTCTTGTAATGAAATAACCATACCTTCTGGAACATCTAAATAACCAAGACGTCTTGCAATATCTACCACTTTCACCATGCTACGTCCTACTACCGCTACTTTCCTTCCAGTTTCAGCAGCTGCATCAAACACTTGTTGAATACGGTGTACATTCGATGCAAATGAAGCAACAATAATACGTCCTTCTGAACTATAGAACACTTTAGAAATCTCTATACCAACTTCTTTTTCCGAACCTGTATAACCAGGACGTTCAGCGTTTGTACTATCAGATAACAAGCAAAGTACGCCTTCATTTCCAATTTGCGCCATTTTCCCAAGATCTGCTCCACTATTTCCGATTGGAGTTTGATCAAATTTAAAGTCTCCTGTATATACTACAGCACCTTTTGATGTATGGAAACAAACACCCACAGAATCCGGAATACTATGTGTCGTTCCGAAGAATGACACATTTGTTGAATTAAACTCTACTGTTGAATTCGAGTCAATTGTTTTTAAGTCTACACGGCCTAACATTCCTGCTTCGCCAAGCTTTTCTTGTATAAGTCCTACCGTTAATTTCGTCGCATATACTGGAATAGATAATTTACGAAGCACATAAACAATTCCACCAATATGATCTTCATGACCATGGGTAATAAATAGTCCTTTTACTCGCTCTTGATTTTCTACTAAATATGTAATGTCAGGAATAACAATATCAATCCCAAACATTTCATCTCCCGGGAACATCAATCCGGCATCTACAATAAAGATTTCAGAATCAATTTCAACACAGTACATGTTTTTTCCGATTTCACCTACTCCGCCAAGAGCAAATACTTTAACAGACTCATTCTCTTTTCTCTTCATGTTGTTGCCTGGTTTAAAAATCTTGCAAACACTGATTTCACTAAAATTGCAGAGACACCAGGGGAAACTCTACAACCACCATATATTCACCGTCCAAGACGAATGTCCTTACCGTTATGCGATATCATGTCCTTGTTAATTTTTTAAACCAGGTTTCACCTCTCTTTCATTATATAAATCAAATATCTTATTCGATATGATATGAAAATTTCATTAAATCTTAATTTTTACCAATTTTGCTAAGCATACCCGTACTAAGCTACTTAGCCATATTATAACTGATACAAGAAATAGAACACAAGTTAAATTATGCGAAAGACAAGAGAAGACACTAAAATGAGATTATAATTTAAGAGGGCAAAATTCATATCAGTTTTACTATTTTCCCTACGTAATAAGAGTTTGATGGAAAAATATTCATGTAAATTCTTTACATAAACATGAAACGATATTCACTAAAAAAATCTTATCTCTGTAATCAGTTTCTTACTAATTCTCCCCCCTGCCATCCCCTTCTTATTACAGCTTATTAACTATAGCTAATTTTCATCACTTACATATAGTTAGTCAAAATAAAAATGACCTAGTTTCACACTAGGTCATTTTTATTAACGAGGAATAGATTGCATTACGGATTGTAACGTTATTCTTTCTTCTTCCGTTAATGGAAGAAGTGGCAAACGTACAGAACCTACATCTAATCCCACCATTTGTAATGCTGTTTTTACTGGTGTTGGGCTCGGCGCCATAAATAGTGCATCCGTTACTTTTACTAGTAATTGATGTAATTTCTGCGCTTTTTTGAACTCTCCAGCTTGGAATGCAGCAATCATTTCTTGCATTTCATTCCCGATAACATGAGATGCTACAGAAACAATACCTTTTGCTCCAATTGCCATAGCTGGTAATGTTAAACCATCATCACCGCTGTATACTGCAAAGTCGTCCGCTGTTTTTTCAATAATTTCTGTCATTGTTAATACATCGCCGCCTGCATCTTTAATCGCAACAATGTTTTCTATTTCTGATAAACGAACAACTGTATCAACGGAGATTTGTACAATAGATCGTCCTGGAACATTATATAGCATTACCGGAAGCGGAGTGCTTTCAGCGATTGTTTTAAAGTGCTGGTACATCCCTTCTTGACTCGGTTTATTATAATACGGTGCCACTAGCATAACTGCATCAACACCAACTTCAGTTGCCTTTTTTGTTAAATCGACAGAAGCATGCGTATTATTGCTACCTGTTCCAGCGATGACGGGCACCCTTTTATCGACAACAGATACGACATGGCGATATAACGCTACTTTTTCTTCTGATGTTAATGTAGGAGATTCTCCAGTCGTCCCTCCTACCACGATTGCTGTTGTACCGTTATCAATTAAATAATTTACCAATTTCGTTGTCTTTGCAAAATCGATATTACCATTTTTATCAAACGGTGTTACCATCGCGGTTGCAATTGTCCCAAAATCTATCATGATCTCACTCCTTATTGTTCCAGTTGCTTTTCTTTTGAAAGCTCAAATGCACTATGTAATGCATTCACAGCCTCCACTAAATCGGCTTCTTTTACAAGAACCCAAATTGTCGTATGACTATCTGCTGATTGCAGAATTTGAATACCTTTTTCCGCTAAAGCTGTGACAATTTTCGCTGTAACCCCTGGAATACCTGCCATTCCAGCACCAACGATAGAAACCTTCGCACAATGCTCTGTCACCACTGGATCATATCCAAGTTGCTTTAAAACCTCAACTGCACGCGCTGATACACTATCCTTTACTGTGTAAGCTACACCAGTAGGAGAAATGTTAATTAAGTCCACACTAATCCCTTCATTAGCCATTTCTTTAAACACGTGTTGTTGTAAATCATATGCAGTTTCTTTTGCAAGCACTTTAATTTGCGTTACGTTTGACACATGGGCAATCCCTGTAACAGGACGTTCTTCTACATCCTGCCCTTTTGTAGCACCATCATATGCCGCAATAAGCGTACCTTCACTATCAGAATACGTAGAACGTACACGAAGTGGTACTTTTGCATGCATCGCAATTTCAACCGCACGCGGATGAACAACTTTCGCACCCTGATAAGCCATGTTACAAATCTCGTTATATGTTACAGTTTGAAGATGACGTGCATCTTTTACGATACGAGGATCCGCAGTCATAACACCTTCAACATCTGTGAAAATATCGATATATTCAGCATGAAGCGCAACACCTAATGCTGAAGCTGAGGTATCACTACCTCCGCGTCCAAGTGTTGTCGTATCTCCATTTTTCGTTTGACCTTGGAATCCAGTCACGACGATAACATCTACATTTTGTAACTCTTCATGTATACGATCGCAATTCATTTCAATAATCTTAGCATTCGTAAAGTCATTATTCGTTACAAAACCAGCTTGCGCACCATTTAATGCTGCTGCTTTTATACCATTCTCATTCAACATGTTAGAGAAAACAATTGCTGAGATTAATTCTCCGCATGATAATAATAAATCTTGCTCACGTTTAGAAATATTAGGTTCCTCTTGATTTACAAGACTTAATAAAGTATCAGTTGCATACGGTTCACCTTTACGGCCCATTGCTGATACAACAGTAACTACTTTATAACCAGCAGCTAACGATTTTTTTATATGGTGAAGCGCATGCTTGCGCCCATTGTCATCACGTACTGATGTACCACCAAATTTTTGAACAATAATTTTCATATTTTGCACCTTCTCTTAGCCGTTTACACTAATTGTAATTTTACTAAGCGCTCTGCAATTTGAACAGAATTCCATGCAGCGCCTTTTAATAAGTTATCAGATACGACCCAAAGGTGGAATCCTTTATCATTATTTAAATCTTTACGGATTCTTCCAACGAATACTTCATTTTTACCTACTGCAGTAGCTGGCATTGGATATAACTGCTCTGCTGGATTATCTTGCAGTACAATACCTTCTGCATTTGCAAGTAAGTTTTTCATTTCTTCTACTGTTACGCCTTCTTTATCTACTTCAATGTACACAGACTCGGAATGACCCGATACAACTGGTAAACGTACACATGTCGCAGCTACTTCTAATTCAGGCATATGCATAATTTTTTTCGTTTCATTAATCATTTTCATTTCTTCGAATGTAAATCCATTATCTTGGAATTTATCAATCTGTGGAATAGCATTAAAAGCGATTTGGAAATGCTTTTCGTCACCTGATACAGGTAAAACATTCGCCTTTACTTCTTCGCCATTTAAGATTGCTTGTGATTGTTCATGAAGTTCTTCAATAGCTGCCGCACCAGCACCTGATACAGCTTGATATGTGGAAACGATTACTCGTTTTAAACCATATTGCTGGCGAACTGGCTCAAGAGCTACTACCATTTGAATTGTAGAACAGTTTGGATTTGCAATAATACCATTATGTTCTTTTAAATCATTTTCATTTACTTCAGGTACAACAAGTGGCACGTTTTCTGTCATACGGAATGCACTTGTATTATCAACAACAATTGCACCGCGCTTTGCTGCTTCTGGCGCTAATTGTTTCGATACAGATCCACCTGCACTAAATAGTGCAATATCTACTCCTTCAAAACTTTCAGGAGTTGCCTCTTGAACTGTAAATTCTTCGCCTTTAAATACAAGTTTCTTACCTGCAGATCGTTTAGATGAAAGTAACGTTAACTTCCCAATTGGAAATTCTCGTTTCTCTAAAGTATTTAACATTTGTTCACCAACTGCGCCGGTTGCTCCAACTACAGCGACATGAAAAGTTTTTTGCTTTTCCATCACTATGCCCCTTTCTAGATACCAATCCTTCTATAACTTAGAATTAGAAGGAGCTTACAATGCCCCCTCTAATCTTAATAACGTTAATTTTATCATATTCTACAGTAAGAATGATGGTTTCAACAAAAATTGTACGTTTTTTTCGTTTTTTAATTCATATATCTGAATTTTTCTACAACAACAGGTTGTAATTGTTTTCCTTGTAGCGCTTCCAATACTGTATCTTCAAGTAACTCCATACGAGCTACCATTGAGTTCGGTTTTTTCTCTGGTGCATCTTGGCCAAATGGTACGAAGTAGATGTCTTTTGTAGCCATTAGGCGCATGAGGTTGACGCCAACAGGGTGATGACAAAACCAATAAACATTTTCATTCTTCTTCTATTATATATAGTACATCATGAA